>JBPPMC010000159.1:0-50319 GCA_051305835.1 Sphingobium sp. | reverse complement strand
CCGCATGATTAAGACTCCAGAGTAAGCCGACTAAAGACCCTCAAATTTCAACGTCGGTCGTGATCTTTCAGCAGCGCCTCGATTTTGTCGGGCGTATGCCCCGTCAAATCCTTGGCCACTTCGCCACGCAGGCGGGACGACACTTCCTTGTGGTAATGCTTGCGCATGACGCCCAGCACCTTGGGCGCGGCGACGATTATGAGGTCGCTATATTCATTGCGTAGCGCCCGCGCTTTCAGCTCCTCTGCGGCATGCGCGGCGAAGATGTCTTCGGCTTGCTGATGGTAATCGGTCTCCGCCGTTCCCTCTTGGCCAGGCGTGGCGCTGGATGGACGTTGGCCCTGCGCATCGGTCTTCTGATCCCGATCCGCCGGGTTCGACTGCTCTTCACCATATTCGACGACGAGGTTCGGATACACCGCATCACCTTCGTTGCGGAAGAACAGCATCTTGCGACCGTCCGCAACCACGACAAGAGCGTTATGCACCAGTTCCATTCAAGACTCTCCAGTCAATTACTCGTTAAAACAATGCTCTCCTAGGGACGTTGCCGCCCCGCGATTCTTAAACGCTAACCCATGTCAGGCCAGCAGCAGTTCCCCGCTCACGCACGCCCGTTGCGCGCAACGCGGGCCGCCTCCGCATCGGCTGCAGTGGACGCCTCGCCTTTCCGCTTGCTGGTGGCCGGATCGTAATCACTGGGAATCGCCCCTTGCGACAAGGGATCGCGATCCGGCTCCCGATCCAGCGTGTCGCGCGGATGCCGCGCACCGCCAACGGGTTGATGCTCGGTCGAGATATTGGGACGCGTGGTATGTTGGGATGTCGCATCACGGCGAACTGCAGGGTTAGCGCCTTGGGAGAATGGCTGGCCCGTGGAATTCTCCCGTGACTTGTCTTCACGATCAAGCTCTTCATGCAGCTTTTTTGTCGCACGCTCGGTCTTCGCCAAGTCGCTGGCGCTATTCTTGCGCCGGTTGCTCAGCACCGCATAGAGTATCACTGCGCCGAGCAGGATCGGCCCGACCACACTCATCACTGCATACATGCCGTCCATTCTGACCTCCTCATCAACATGTTGAGATAGGATGTAACCCTCCAATCAGGCGATGGGTCCAGTGCAACTGCCGCGATGCGCTTCGGCAATCCAGGAAGAAGAACCATGGTCACATGGGTTAAGGCCGGGCTGGTTGCTCGCAGGCACTTGGACAAATACTCTCAGCCCATAAGAATAAGACGATGGAGTCTTGGATGGAATATGCTGAAAGCCGCTGCCCGCGCGATGGGCAGCCAATCGTGCGCTTGTTTTCAAAAGCTCGATCCCAAGACGCATTCGACTGGGATCTCGCCTATCGCAAGGCTGCGGAAACCCTCAAACCGAAGAACCGCCGGGGCTGAAGCTTACTCTGCCGCGATGTAGCATTTCTCCACTGGTGCTCTATCCTCCAAGCCAATCTCGGACTGGAACCAGCGGCAGGTGCGTGCCAGCCCTTCCTGCAACGGAACGACCGGGGTCCAACCCAGACTTTCCCGCGCGCGTGTAATGTCCGGCCGCCGCCGCCGTGGGTCATCGATCGGCAGCGGGCGATGGACGATGGCACCCTGCGTACCCACCAGCTCGATCACCTGCTCCGCCAGCTCGCTCACCGTATATTCATCCGGATTGCCCAGATTATAGGGTGTGAGGGGGTCCACATCCGCCTCCATCAACGCGATGAGCCCGGCGACCATGTCGGAAACGTAGCAGAAGCTACGCGTCTGCGTGCCGTCGCCGTAAATGGTGATATTTTCGCCGGTCAGCGCCTGACAGATCAGGTTAGACACCACACGCCCGTCATCGGGGTTCATATTCGGACCATAGGTGTTGAAGATGCGCGCCACGCGAACATCTGCCCGACCCGCGCGCGCAAAGTCGAACGCCATTGCTTCGGCGGCGCGCTTGCCTTCGTCATAGCAGGCACGCGGACCGGTGCAGCTTACCCAGCCGCGATAATCCTCGCGCTGGGGGTGAACCTCGGGATCACCATAGACTTCGCTGGTGGAGCTTAGCAGGAATCGCGCACCCTTTTCCTCGGCCAGCCGAAGCAGCCGGTCGCTGCCCATCACATTGGTCAGCATCGTATGCTCCGGGTCCGCCTGGTATAACGGCGGTGACGCGGCGCAGGCCATGTTGTAGATGCGCGAGATCCGAAGGCTGCGGGCAAACAATTGCATGGGCAGCGGATCGACGATGTCGGCTTCCATGAAAAAGAAACGGGCATGCTGCTCAAGGTCGAGCAGATTGTCACGCCGCGAGGTCAACAAATTGTCGATGCAGAGGACGTTATGGCCCTGCTCCAGCAGCGCCCGGCACAGGTGCGACCCTATGAAGCCCGCACCACCCGCGACGAGGATATATTCCGATCCAGTGAAAGTCATGTGCGTCCCGTCCTGTTAATTTTATGCGACTCTCGTCCGCGCGGAGGCGTCCTGAAGGGCCGAAGGTCGATGTTCATGCGCGCGCAGATGCGCCTCCAGCTCGACGGCGCGATGCTCCGCACTGTGCGCCGCCAGTACGCGCTGCCGTGCAGCCTCGCCGAGTTGCCTCCCGTCCTGTCCAAGCGCCTCGGTCACGTCTGCGCTGCTCGTCGCGAGAATGATTTCGGCGGCCGGCTGAAACAGGCTATCCAGTCCCGCCCAGATGTCGGAAATGATCGGCGTAGCGCAGGCGGCGGCTTCGAACAGGCGAACCGAAGGCGACCAGCCGGCCGCAACCATGTCCGCCCGCGTTACATTCAGCGTGTAGCGCGATGCCGAGTAGAAGGCGGCGTGTTCGGCAGGCGGCAGGTGATGGATCCGCTCGACGTTGGGGGGCCACTCAATGTCCTCGGGATATTGTGGTCCCGCTACGGCAAAGCGTAAGTCGGGACGCGTCCGCGCCGTTTCCAGCAGCAAGCGCTCCAGCGTAGGCTGGCGATCGACGCTATATGTGCCGAGGTAGCTCAAGTCCCAGCGTTTCGGCACCTCCAGCGGCCTATAGGCATGCACGTCGACGGAGCAGTAAAGCGGACGAGCCGCGGGAGAGCCATAGCGCTCCTCCAGCAGCCGCAGCATCGGCCCGCCGGTAAAGCTGAAGTAAACGTCATACCCCGGTATCAGACCCGGCGAGATGTAGGCAAATTCGCCCGCATCCAGCGCGGCGATCGTAACCGGCGTGTCGATGTCGTAGAAGGCGACGGTGCCGCGCGCGGTTCGCTGCACATACGCGCCGACGGCAATCCCTTCAGGTACGTAGGAGCCAACGATGACCGCGTCCGCCTCCGCAATTGCGTCGCGCCACGCGGACAGGTCATCGAGATCATCGTAGAAGGCGAGGGTGCAGTAATCCGGGTCTTGCAGATCACGCGCCTGCGCATACCAGGGCAGGTTGCGCTCCAGGAACAGGACGTCGTGACCTCTGGCGGCAAAAGCAGCGAGCAAGGCGCGATAGGTGGTGGCGTGGCCATTGCCCCAGGAGGATGACAGGCTGAGACCAAGGACGACCAGCTTCATACTCGCTCCATCCTCTCTGCCCGCGCCATGAGGGCATGTTCCTTCAGGATCGCGTCGACCTGCGCCCCGCGCAGGGCATAGCTATGCTCTGCCTTTACCCGTCGCAGAGCGGCCTGCCCGATTGCGCGGGCGCGCTCCGGCGTCAGGGCGGCAAGATGTTCGGCAACATCCTGGCCGTCGCGCGCCACCAGCACTTCCTCGTCGGGGGTGAGGAACATCTCGATCCCCTCCCACGCATCCGTAATCAGACAGGCGGCGGAGCCTGCCGCCTCGAACACGCGCGTCGCGGGCGAGAAGCCGATGTGCGCCATGCTGTCGCGCGCTACGTTCAGGACGGCGAGCGGCGTGGAATTGAACGCGTTGTGCTGAGCCGTGTAGACATGCCCGCGATGCCGCACGTTGTCAGGCATCGACTTGCTCTCCCAGCCATTCCCGCCGATCAGGAACGACCGTTCCGGTAGCAACGCCGCGGCGCGCAGGAAGAACTCCTCCACGCGGGCTTCGCGATCGGGAAGGCGATTGCCCAGAAACGCAAGATCGCATTGAAACTCGGAGTCCGGCGGGACCGGGAAATGCGTCGTCGGATCGAGTGCATTATAGACCGGGATGCAATTACGCGCGCCGAAACCGCGATACGCGTCGATCACCGGCTCACCGCCGCCGTAGGTCAGCACGAGATCAAGATTGGGCAGTGCACGCCGCACCGCATGGTCCGGATCGCTCCGCATTTCATCGAGCGTCGCGGCAGCGTCCACATCCCAGAATATCCGCAGCGCACGGGGCGCGGCGGCGCTTATCAGCCCTTCCAGTAATTCGTCGTCGAACACGCCAACACCGCTTGCCTTCACGACCACATCAGCCTGCGCGGCCTGCGCCATTACCTCGCGTAGCGCCTCGACCGTGGCGGGATACACGACCACTTTCGCCCATTCCGGCGGATCGATATCGCGGTGCTGCTGACGGTCGAACGCGTCGGGCTCGTAGAAAGTTATATCGTGCCCCCGTCCGGCCAGTTCCCGCAATATCCCGCGATAGTAAGTGGCCGCGCCGTTCCAGTAGGAGGACAGCAGGCTGGACCCGTAGAAGGCGATCTTCATGCGACATTCCTTTGCAGCGGCGTAGCGGGTTCTGCGCCGCGCAGTTGCCCGACGATGGCGAGCAGTTCTTCGACGCGGTGCGCGCAGGTGTGGCGGGCGCGGATCGTCTCAAGGCCATGCCGAACCAGTTCCCCCCGTAAAGATGCGTCCTGCCGGATGGTACGCAGATGCCGCGTCATCTCCGCACCGTCCTTCGCCATCAGGAAATCAGTGCCGACCCGGAAAAGGTGCTCGCTGTCATCCCATGGCGCGGACGCGAGTGGAATGCCGCAGGCCAGCGCCTCGAATACGCGGATCGTCGGGATACCGGGCAAAATCGCCGTGTAGTAGCGGCGCGGCACATGCACGGTGGCGAGATGCTTCGTGAATATCTCCGGCGCGCGCGCATTGGGTGCCCAACCGCGATACCGCACCCCATAGCGCGCCAGGGTAGCGAGCGCCTCGTCCGGATAGCGCACACCGTGAATATCCAGCGGCAGGTCAGCGTCGCGCGCGGGCTGAAAAAGATAGGTCTCCAACTCCTGCGTCCGCTCGCCATCACCCCAATTGCCGATCCAGACGAGACCCAAGCGATCCCCCTCCGTTGCAGGCGGATGGAAGTGGCGAATGTCCGCCGCCTCGTGCCACGTCCAGACGCGTTCTCCCCAACCCCACTTCCGATACACCTCCCGCAAGGCCTCACCGAAGGCCAGAACGCCGTCATAGCCATCCAGATCGAAGGCGTGAATCGCATCGGGATCGCTGACGGCGCGGTGATGCGTATCGTGGAACAGCAGCGTGAAGTGGCCACCTCGCGCCCGAGCATCCCCGACCGCCGCGACTAGCGCAGGATCATTCCACTCATGCACGATTACCAAATCGGCACTGTCCACATGGACCAGCGCATCAGGCACGGACGCATATGTCTCGCTGCGGAGTTCGGGATATGCTGCCCGGAAAGGCGCAAGCCCCGCATCCCCGTGATCGCGGAGCAGGTTCGAGAGGCTCCAGTTACCGGCAGGCTCCAGCGCCAGCACGTCATGACCCAGCGAGGACAATTCCCGCAATATTCCGCGCAGGAAGTGCGCGTTGCCATGGTTCCAGCAGGACTGCAGCGAATGGGTGAAGTAGACGACCTTCATGCCGCCACCTTCGTCTGCGACACGCTGCGGTAAATAGCGTCCATGCCGCGCGCCATCGCCTGCGCCGTGAAGTCCTGCGCGCGTCGGCGGGCGCGTTCGCCTGCTGCTTGTCGCTGCGGAATGTCACCGACTATGGCCTCCGTAGCGCAGGCGAAGCCATCCGCATCGTCAGGAGCTACGAACGTGGCGACGCCATCCCAAAGCTCGCGGAAAGTAGGTATGTCGGACAGGACCAGCGCGCATCCCGCTTCCGCCGCCTCCAGAACGGCCAATCCGAACGGCTCATAACGCGCCGCCGAGACGAACACGGGGCGAGCCGCTAGGCAGGCGGCGATCTGCTCACTTGTGCGCTGCCCGATTGCGTGGAGATGATGCAACTGAGCCGCTTCGCCATTTGGCCCGGTGGTTGCGCCTATCGCCTTGAACGGAATGGCCAGCTTTGCCGCTGCCGCGTCAAGCACGCGGACGTTCTTCGCGTCGTCCCAAAGACGCCCGACGGTGATAGCGCAGTCGTGCATGGCGGAAGGCGGGGCCAGCGGCGCGAGGCGACCATTATGCACGACATGCGGACGATGCTTCAGCCCGTAGCGCGCCTCAACGGTCTGCGCGAAGGCGCGGCTGGGGGCTACAACGGCATCAGCGTGCGCCAGTCCTTCAGCGACCAGGGCCGTGCGCCAGCCGAAATCATCCGGCATCGCGCCGCCCCTCACGGCATCCCACCAAGTCGCGACGCAACTGTGCATCACGCCGACCACGGGCACGCGGAAAACACCTTTGCCGATGAAAGCCGGGCCGTTAATCTGCACAAGATCAGCGCGCATATCCTGGGCAAGCTGGCCGAGGGCCGCACGCCCTGCATGAACGGTCGCAGCATCCCGCGCGAGCCAGTCCACCTCCACAGATAAATGGCGCACCGTTACGCCCGTCACCCGCTCCGCTTCTGCCAACCGAGTCGCAGTGGGCGCTGGTCCCAGCACCGCCAATGTGGTCTCATAGCCAAGCGGTGCAAGCGCCGCCGCAAGATCGGTCGCATATTGCCAGACGCCGCCAACGGCATCGGCCGTCATCAGCAGCCGCACCCCCCTCATGCCTGCACCGCGATAGGCGCGCGGATTTCGCCATATTCGGTGCGCAACCAGTCGAGCAAGTCCGCGACCCCGTCCTTCCAGCCCTTGGGCGCGCCGGGTGACACAGCCGCGTCGATCGCGCGCCGGTCGGCGACGAAATAACGCTGGTCACCGGCGCGCCAATCGGAAAAGCGCACGTCGAGCGATGTTCCCAGCAAATCCTCGACATGGCCCAGAAGCTGACGCAGGCTGACAGCATTGTTCGGACCGCCGCCCAGATTGAACGCCTGTCCCTGCAGCCGGTCGATGTCACGCCACACGCCCATATAGGCCGCCACAGCATCGGACACGTCGAGGATATCGCGCACCTGATGCCCGTCACCATATAAGGTGATTGGCATGCCCTTCAGCGCCTGGATCAGAAAGTGCGCGACCCAGCCCTGATCCTCTGTTCCCATCTGCCGTTGCCCGTAGATACAACTCATCCGCAGGACGGCGGTAGGCACGCCAAAACTACGGGCATAATCCAGCACATATTGGTCCGCGCCGCCCTTGGAGCAGCCATAGGGCGTATGAAAATCCAGCGGGCGCGCCTCACCGATGCCGTTTGCGCGAATAGCGTCATCCACTGGCTGATATGCGCCATCCCTGAGGGTCAGGGCGACGTCGCCCAAGTCGCCATACACCTTGTTGGTGGAGGCGAAGATGACTGGCGGCTTCGTCGCGCATTGCCGCGCCGCCTCCAGCACGTTGAATGTACCAGTCAGGTTGATGTCGAAGTCTTCCTGCGGTTCGGTCATGCTGGTGGTCACTGCCACCTGCGCCGCCATATGGAACACGGCCTTGGCCTCGCGCACATGGCTTGCAACCAGATACCGATCGCGTATGTCCCCCACAGTGGCCTGCACGCGTCCCCGGTGCCGCTCCAGCAGCCAGTCGAGATTGCGCCGCACGCCCGGGCGCCGCAACGCGTCGAACACGATCACATCATGCCCCTCCGACACCAGCCGATCGGCCAGATTGCTGCCGATGAAGCCGGCTCCGCCAGTCACCAGCACGGGGCGCGGATCGGCCATAGTCATGCGACGAGTCCCCGCGACTCAAGCTCCGCGCGCGCCTGTTCCACGCGATCGCTGGCAGTCTGCTGCGCAACCCATTCGGCGAGTTCAGCCAAGCCTTCGCCAAAATCGGTGCGCGCCTGAAAGCCCAGATCATCATGCGCCTTCGTCGTGTCGCAGAAGCAGTGGCGGATGTCGCCCGTGCGCGCCTTGCCCACAATCTCCGGTTCGATGCGATTCTTGCCCATGGCGCGCGCCAGTTCGCGCGCGACGTCATTGACCGAGCGATCCTGTCCGGACCCGATATTATATGTCCCGCCCCCGGCCTGCGGCAATTCAAGCGCATCGGCAAAGGCGCGCGCCACATCACTGACATGCACGAAATCGCGACGTTGCTCGCCATCTTCGTAGATCATCGGCGCCTGCCCGTTCAACAGCCGCGAGGCGAAGATCGCCAAGACGCCAGTATAGGGATTGGACAGCGCCTGCCCCGGCCCATAGACATTGAACAGGCGCAGGCACACGCCCTCCATGCCATAGGGCGCGGTCATGATGTGGGTGGTGCGCTCCTGCACATATTTGTTGAGCGCATAGATCGAGGCCAAGTTGGGCCGCTTCCATTCGGGCGTCGCCACGGGAGACAAAGGCCGCTGCTGCGCGTCTACCGGCTCCCAATTGCGCTGATGATCGCGCAAGGCTGCGCGCTCGGCATTTTCGACCAGCGCGCCATCCGCGTCACGATACAGTCCCTCGCCATAGATGCTCATTGAGGAAGCCGTGACGACCCGGCGCACCGGATTGTCGATCAGCTTTTCAAACAGAACCGCCGTCCCGACATCGTTGACCGATGTATAGCGCTCGACTTCGTACATCGATTGGCCGACGCCGACTTCCGCCGCGAGATGGATGACACTGTCAACGCCGCGCAGTGCCTTGGTCACGGCATCACCGTTGCGAACGTCTGCGCGGATCAATTCCACATCGGAATCCAGATCGGCGGGACGACCACCATCGCCGTGGACTTGCTCGATCAGGCTGTCGAGAACGCGGACCTTATTGCCTCGCGCCAGTAATTCACGGGCCACAAAGCGCCCGATGAACCCCGCCCCACCAGTAATCAGAACCGTTTCCATCGCAGAAATTGCCCCTCGTAACGAAATTGGATGGATTGTTACGGACTGGAAACCTTACAGATCGCATGATTTCTCTTCCGTATCGACCAAATCGCTTCATCTTCATCAATGTTCCCGCTTTTTCATAGTTATAAACCTATGTTACCGACATGGTGAGTCGATGGAACGTAGCATCTACTTAGATGTTCGGTAACTTATGTTGATAATTACGCCATCACACAAGAAATGACGGTTCAGATACTTCTGGTCCGCCATGCAGTGCATGCAGAGGTAGGAAAAATACTTACGGGCCGAGGTGTGCAGGTCTCCCTCAGCGACGTTGGAGTGGGTCAGGCGGTGCGGCTCACGGATGCTCTGGCGGACCGCCTGGTCGCCGCCATCCAGAGCAGTCCACAGCTCCGATGCCGCGAAACGGCGGAGATACTGGCCCAACGCCTGAACGCGACGGTGCAGATCGTGGACGCGCTCGATGAAATCGATTTTGGCGCCTGGACGGGCATGGGCTTTCCCGAGCTGGAGCATGACCCGCTATGGCAGCGTTGGAACAGCGAACGTAGCGCGGCAGCGCCGCCGGGGGGTGAGAACATGACCCAGGCTGTTGGCCGTTGCGTCGATCATCTCGCGGCACTGACGCCGGGTCCGTCGCAGACCGTACTGTGCGTCACGCATGCCGACATTATTCGCGGCATAATCGCGCATTTTCTTGGACTTAGCCTCGACAATATCCTGCGCTTCGATGTCGATCCGGCTTCGGTCAGCGAACTACTGATCGGTCCGGACTGGGCAAGGCTCACCTCATTGAACAGGACATTCGCATGAAGAAAGCCCTCGCGCCTGTCGCGAAGCCCGCCGACGATCTTCAGAGCGCCGTCGATGCCCTGGCCCCCTGGTTCCAGAACATCGACCTTGGCGATGTGCAAACTGCGCCCGATCATTTTCTCGGCGATTATCCCGCGTTTAAGTTCGCGCGGTTTGCGGACGCGCTGCCTAAAGATCTCGCCGGCAAGTCGGTGCTCGATATCGGCTGCAATGCAGGGTTCTACAGCTTCGAGATGAAACGACGCGGCGCGGCGGAGGTCCTGGGGATAGACACTGACCCACGCTATCTGGCGCAGGCCGAACTGGTGGCGGATACGCTGGGGTATGGCGATGTGACGTTTCGCAACCTGTCCGTTTATGACGTGGCGCGGATCGGGCGGCGGTTCGATCTCGTGATTTTCATGGGCGTATTCTATCACTTGCGGCACCCGTTGCTCGCCCTCGACCTCATTCGCGATCATGTGGCGGACGACATGCTGCTGTTCCAGACGATGCAGCGCGGCAGCGACGACGCGATCGAAGTGCCCGAAGACCACCCGTTTCATGTTCCGGGTACGACAGAGCCGCCCGCCTATTTCGACGAGCCGGGCTATCCCAAGATGCACTTTATCGAACGCCACTATGCGGGCGACTGGACGAACTGGTGGGCGCCGAACCGGGCATGCAGCAAAGCAATGCTGCGCGCGGCGGGATTTGCGGTGGAGGCACAGCCGGAAGCCGAAGTCTATCTTTGCCGCGTCACCGAACGCCCCTTTGCAGGCTGGGGTCCGGGCGACGGCGCAGTCTATCCCGCCACAGGAATGGAGGACGCACGATGATCGAAGCGGCGATGATCTGGAACGAGCCGAACAACAAGTCACACTGGGATCCGGAAGTCGATCCCGATTGGTCGATCTATGCCGATACCGTCGTACGCGCCGGTGATGCGATCGCGCGCTGCAACCCGGCCGTGAAGCGCGTGCTGGGCGGCATGTCGCCGATCGACCCTTTCTGGGTACAGCGGATGCGGGACATGGGCGCGCTGGATGCCGTGGATGTCGTGGCGGTGCATGGCTTTCCGCTCGACTGGAACCTGTGGCCGATCCACGCCTGGCCGGACAAGATTGCCGAGATCGAAACCGTCGCGTCCGACAAGGAGATATGGGCGACCGAGGTCGGTGTCGGGTCGTTTGGCGCAGAGGAAGTGCAGGTTTTCGGCGTTTCCAGGACGGCCGAATTGCTGGTGGGTCGAGTGCCGCGCGTATTCTGGTACAGCCTGTTTGACTTGCCGCAAAGCTGGGGCGCGACGACGCGCCATCGCGAGGCGGAAGGGTCGAGCTATTATCGCCATTTCTACATGGGCCTGATCCGCGAGGACGGCACGCCCAAGCCGGCTCTGGCGGAATATGCCAAGGTCGCCGGGCAGATGGGGCTGATGCAATGGTTTCATTTCGAAGATCCCCGGCTGGACGAAGCCGTCCGCTGGATGAAGCAACTGGGCGTGCGTCATTTGCGGACGGGCCTTAGCTGGGCCGACAGCTTTCGCCCCGGCGCGATCGACTGGTTTGACCGGCAGATGGAAGCGCTGGCGGATTTCGATGTGACCGTCACCTTCTGCTTCACGCCGGAGCATCTGGGCGTCATGCCGCACCACAGCAGCGCCGCGCGCGAGCCGCAGGGCTTTGCCGACTTCTGCGAATGGATGATCGAGCGTTACGCCCCGGCGCAGGCACTGCCGAAGGTCACGGCGGCATGAGCGGCAGCGTCAACATTGCCCTCGTCGGCGTCGGTAACTGCGCAAGTTCGCTGGTGCAGGGTCTGTCCTATTATGGCGAGGGCCGGAACGACCGCACGGGGCTGATGCATTGGGAGATTGGCGGCTATACACCCTGCGATATCAAGGTCGTGGCGGCGTGGGACATCGATGCGCGCAAGGTCGGGCGGGATGTGGCGGACGCGATTTTCGCCAAGCCCAATTGCACGACGACCTTCTCCGCCGACGTGGCGCCCACAGGTGCGACAGTGGAAATGGGCTGCGTGCTGGATGGCGTGGCCGAGCATATGGCGGACTACCCGGAGGATCGTCGCTTTGTACCGAGCGACCAGCATGAGGCCGCCAAAGCAGATATCGTCGCCCGATTGAAAGAAAGCCGCACCGACGTCCTATGCAATTATCTGCCCGTAGGATCACAGCAGGCGACCGAATTTTATGCCGAATGTGCGCTGGAAGCGGGCGTAGCCTTCGTCAACAATATCCCGGTGTTCATTGCCAGCGATCCCGTCTGGGCGGAGCGCTTCGAGACAGCAGGCGTGCCGGTGATCGGCGACGATATCAAAGCGCAGCTTGGCGCGACTATCGTCCATCGCGTGCTGACGGACCTGTTCGCCAAGCGCGGCGTCAAGCTGGATCGCACCTATCAACTGAACACCGGCGGTAACACGGATTTCCTCAACATGACCAACCGCAAACGGCTGGCATCCAAGAAGATATCCAAAACCGAAGCGGTCCAGTCCGTCGCGGAAACACGGCTCGCGGACGAGAATATCCACGTCGGACCTTCGGACTATGTTGCCTGGCAGAACGACAACAAGGTCTGTTTCCTGCGCATGGAGGGACAGTTGTTCGGCGGTGTGCCGATGAATTTGGAATTGCGACTGTCGGTCGAAGACAGCCCCAATTCGGCGGGCGTCGCGATCGACATGATCCGGTGCGCTAAACTCGCGCTCGATCGCGGTTTGGCGGGGCCGGTTATCCCGGTCGCGGCATGCTTCTGCAAACATCCGCCGAAACAGATGACGGATGATGCCGCGCACACGGCACTGGAAGCGTTCCTGATCGAAGATGCATCAGTGGCACTGGCCGCCGAATGAGCATGTCGATGCTCCCGGCGGCCAGCTACGGCGATAGTTCAGGCCGTCGCCTTCACATGGTTGGAGATGTGCTTGTTCATTTCGAACATCGACACCTTCTTCTTTCCGAACACTTTCTCCAGCGTATCGTCGGCCAGTATTTCGCGCCGGTCCTTAGGATCCTGCAAGTCGTTCTTCTTGATATACTCCCACATCGACGAGACGATGGCCGAGCGAGCCAGCGGCTTGTCGCCCACGATCGCGGCAAGCTCAGGCGATGGCTGTACCGGGCGGTGAAGCCCATCGGCCTTCTGACCCGACTTCGCATCGCCTGTCGTCTTTGCGGCTCCGGTCTTAGCGGCGGCAGTCTTCTTCGCGGGCTTTTTGGTTTCCTTGGCGGGCGTCTTGCTAGTGGCCATCATGGTGTCTCCTGTCCTGTCGGTCCGGATGGGAAACACGTGGAACAGCCGAACGCTCCATCACCCAAGTTCCTGATAACATATGTTACTCAACTGGAGAAAATATGCACATGATGCAGGCGGCGGTGCAGACCGGGCCGGAGAAAATGGAACTCACGGATGTTCCAGTTCCACAGCCGGAGGCACAGCAGGTGCGGATTCGGCTGGAGGGCTGCGGCGTGTGCGCGTCCAACCTGACGCCCTGGTCCGGCCCTGAGTGGATGAACTTTCCCACGGAACCCGGCAATCTGGGCCATGAAGGATGGGGGATTATCGACGCCATCGGAAATGAAGTGAAAGACTTGCGGATAGGTGATCGCGTCGCGGCACTTTCCTACCGGAGCTATGCGCAATTTGATGTGGCCGACGCCAGTGCCGTGGTGCCGCTGCCCGCCGCGCTGGACGGCTTCGACTTTCCCGGCGAGCCATTCGGGTGCGCCTTCAACATCTTCCGCCGCAGCGACATTCGCGCGGGGCAAACAGTGGCGATCGTCGGCATAGGCTTTCTGGGTGCGATCCTGACCCGTCTCGCCACGGATGCCGGGGCGCGCGTCATCGCGATTTCGCGCCGTGCCTATTCGCTGGAAGTCGCGAAGGCGCATGGCGCAGCGGAAACGATCCCCATGGACGATCATCAGGGGATCATCGATCGGGTAAAGGATCTGACGGAGGGCCGCTTTTGCGATCGCGTCATCGAGGCGGTGGGCAAGCAGTGGCCGCTCGATCTGGCGGGCGAACTGGTGGCGGAACGGGGGCGCCTCATCATTGCAGGCTACCATCAGGATGGCCCGCGCAACGTCAACATGTGGTTATGGAACTGGCGCGGCATCGACGTGGTGAACGCCCATGAACGCGATCCGGCGATCTACGCGCAGGGCATCCGGGACGCGGTGGCGGCGGTGGCGGGCGGGCGGCTGGACCCCGCCCGTCTCGTCACGCACCGCTTTCCTCTGTCGCAGCTGGGCGATGCCCTGAATGCGACGCGGGACAAGCCTGATGGGTTCCTCAAAGCCGTGGTGACGTTATGAGCACGCTGCTCGACTTGGCCGCGCCTGGAGCCGTGACTTCAACCACCAGGCCGCGCATCGGCTTTCTGGGCGTCGGCTGGATCGGGCGGCACCGTATGCAGGCGATGATCGACAGTGGCCTGATCAACGTAGCCGCCGTTGCAGACCCCAGCGATGACAACCGCCGGGAGGCTATCGGACTGGCCCCGGACGCAGGGCAAGCGGGCTCGCTGGCGGCGATGCTGGATATAGGATTAGACGGCGTCGTGATCGCCACGCCCAGCGCGCTCCACGCCGCCCAATCCATCGAAGCACTGGAGCGTGGTGTGGCTGTGTTTTGCCAGAAGCCGCTGGGGCGCAGTGCCGGGGAAGTCCGTGCTGTAGTGGATGCCGCGCGCGCGGCAAACGCGCTGCTGGGGGTCGATCTCTCCTATCGCTTCACGGCGGGGATGCAGGCGATACGGGAACGTGTGCGGGGCGGAGCGCTTGGCTCGGTCCACGGCGTCGATCTGGTATTCCACAATGCGTACGGCCCGGACAAGCCGTGGTTCTATGACCCTGCACTGTCCGGAGGCGGCTGCATGATGGATCTGGGCGTGCATCTGGTCGATCTCGCACTGTGGGCGCTCGACTTCCCGAAGGTCGTTGCCATCGATGCCACGATGTTTGCCATGGGCGAGCCGCTGACCGACCGGCAAACGCAAGTCGAGGACTATGCCATTGCAACGCTACGTCTGGACACAGGCGCAGTAGTGCGCATCGCCTGCTCCTGGAATCTGCATGCGGGGCAGGAAGCCGTGATTGCGGCCGAATTTCACGGGCGCGATGCCGGAGCGGCATTTCATAATATCGGCGGCTCTTTCTACGACTTTGAAGCCTTTGCCATGCAGGGCACGACGCGCGAGCCGCTGTCCCATGGTCCCGATGCATGGGGCGGTCGTGCGGCCGTGCATTGGGCGGAGCAACTTGCACAAGGAGTCCGGTTCGACCCCACATGCGAGACGCTGGTGCAGGTGGCGGAAACACTCGACCATATTTATGCCTCCGCCTGACACGACAAGCGGCGTGCCCCTGCGCGCCATTCTCCGGCGCAATGTCGCGGCCATGGAGGCGCGGCGGGCGGAGCACCTCTCCAGCACAGGGGTTCAGGAGCGGCTGGCGGAGCGGATAACCCGCTTCACCGGCAGCATGACCTTCGTGTATCTGCATCTCGCGGTTTATGGCGCGTGGGTCGTACTGAACCTTGGGTTGATACCCGGCATGAAGCCGTTCGATCCGACTTTCGTGATCCTGGCGTCCGAAGCATCCGTGGAAGCGATTTTCCTGTCGACCTTCGTGCTGATCAGCCAGAACCGCATGGCTGCCCTGGCGGACCGGCGGGCCGACCTGGACCTGCACATCAATCTACTGGCGGAACATGAATTGACGCGGCTGGCCCGCGTACTGGACGCGATGGCGCGTCACATGGGCGTGGATCCGGACCTGATCGAAGGGATGACCACGGTGCAGGAAGATATCGCGCCCGAAGCCGTGATGGACGAAATCGAACGCGATAATCCTGAAGCCACCTAGCAGCAGCGCCTACCAGCTGGATTTGGTCACACCGGGGAGTTGCCCGCGATTGGCCAGCAACCGCAGCATGATGCGCGATAGCCGGAACTTGCGGTAATAGGAGCGCGGACGTCCCGTCATCTCGCACCGGTTGCGTACGCGCGTGGGGTTGGCGTTGCGCGGGATTTCCGCCATTTTCAGGCGGGCGATCAGGCGGTCCCCGTCGTTCAGGCTCTGGTCGTTCGCCATCGCCTTCAGCCGGGCATATTTGCCCGCATATTTCGCGACCATTTTCCGACGCCGCTCGTTTTTATTGACCATGCTCAACTTCGCCATGACAATCCTCTGGCCTGGAAGGAAGACGCGCCTCTACCGAGAAGCGTCGGAATAGCGTTGCGACTATTGGGGAGCAGATCCGCCGGGCGTCGTGCCGCCAGCACCGTCGCCCGTTGTACCAGCGGTGCTGCCCATCGAACCCGTCGCCGTGCCCGTGCTGCCCGTGGACTGACCTGCGCTGCCGGTAGTGCCAGCGGTGCCCATGCCGGGATCACCCGCCGCGCCGCCCGTCAGACCCGCGCCGCCGCCGATCGTTCCATTTTCACCCGGGGCCGTTGTTCCCGGGGTCACATTACCCATTGCAGAAGCGTTGCCATCGCTGTCGGCAGTGGTTCCCTTATTGCCAGAACAGGCCGAGACCGACGCCAGCAGCAGCAACCCCGCGCTGCTTAGATAAACCGACTTCACCATGATCATCTCCCTATTGAGTTGGGAGCTTAACCTGCTGAAATCGCCTCTGTTCCGGCCCTAGACATAGGTTAGCAAGATCGTTGACCGCGGCGCAATGAACTCCGCTGGCTTTGGCGCATTGAATAAGAGCAACTTCCCCGAGCGAGAGAGCATCATGACGGACGAACCCCTGAACCCCGGCGATGTCGCCGAACCCGGAACACCCGGCACTGGCGAGAATATCTGCCCCAAATGCGAAGGGAGCGGCCGGATCGATGACGTGGAGTGCCCCGTATGTGGCGGGTCGGGTAAGGTCATCGAAGGCATTGGCGGAGCTTAGGCTTCTCGCCGATCGCATCCTCAAGCGGCCTGCGTGCGGAGGGCTTGGACATCTTCCCGCGCCATATGATCGGCGAAGCGTTCGACGGCACTGGACAGTGGGCTAAGCATGGCGCCGCGTACACTCCCTAACCCCAAATATACCGGACGCCGCGCGCGCCAGCCAAGCGTATTGCCCGGCACGCCATGCACGAGCGAGGCATCCAGTCGCAACGCCTCCGCTATTTCCCGCGCGAACGCGGCCCATGAAAGGGTGCGGCCATTGGTTAGATGCCAAATCCCCTCCGCACGATCGATCAGCAGGTCGAGCGCGGCATCCACCAGATCAGGCACATAAGCGGGGGAAACGAAATGATCGTCTGCCGCATAGAAGGGCTGGCTCGCTCGCAGCGTGCGCACCACAGCGACCGCAAAATTATACTGATCGAAGGGCGAGAAAAACGCCGCCGTCCGAATGATGAGATTTGAGCCATCCATCTCAGCCAACGCGCGCTCCGCATCAGCCTTGCTCCTGCCATAGACGTTCAGCGGATTGGGCGCATCACTCTCGACATAGGGAGTGTCGGCCCGACCATCGAATATGAGATCGCTAGAAAAGGACAGGTTCTGGATTCCGCGCGCGGCACACGCCTCCGCCAGCAAGCGCGCTCCGGTCACGTTCGTCTGCAAACACCCCGCCAGATCATCCTCCGCTTCGTCGACACGCACCCAGCCGGTTGCGTTCACCACGGCCCACGGGTCATGGCTATCGAGCGCATGAGCAATGCTGGCTGGATCATCAACCGCCAGCGCCCGCCGGTCAGTAAGCACATAGCCAATGGCGCGATGGTCGCACGCCCGGGCGAAGGCCTGTCCCAATGTGCCGGTCGCGCCGCAGATCAGGAGAGGGCGTGACGGGGTATCACCTGATCGGATAATCGTGTTAACATGGTCCCGCGACGACGCGGGACGGACCACGGGCGGATAATCGAAGCGGATAGGCCTGCGCCACCATCCCGGAGCAGCGACAACCGGGTGCCTTTCTCCATTGGCAACCAAGCTCCGCAACAGCGACGCCATGGCCGTAGGGCGGGGAGCGCCGCCGCTCACGTCGAAAGCGCCGGGTTCATATATGCCCGGTGCGGTCAGGAGCGTGTTCCAGTCCTTGCTGCCCAGCAGTGACCAACTGGTGACGGCCCGTATATCGACGCCATGGTTGCGCAAGTCGTGCGCCGTGTCCCACCCCTCCGCCATCCACCGCATCTGTTCGTCGCGCGTGCATCCGTTATGCACCTCAGTGACCGCCAGCGGGATGCGATACCGGTTCCACGCCTCGCGCAGAACCCCGCCCAGTCCACCCGTCGCGGGATCGAGAACGCGAACACTTTCGACATCGGCATAGGCCATCACGTCATTCCCCCCATGCGTATGGGCCGGGTAGCGATGCAGCCGATGATCCAGAAAGCGTTCGCTCGTGACATAATGATTAACGCCGATGATATCGGGCGGCACCGGATCGTCGGCTATGATGCGCAATCGATCCGAAAGGCCGTGCATTGCCATCCGGGTCCACAGCGGATGCTCCGAAGTGACTCGTCCGCAAAGCAGATCCCAAGTCGCCCAACGACGGAGATTTTCAAACCCCGCCTGATCCCGGAGTTGCCCGGTAGCGTAGGTCCGCCCGAGGTCTTCGGTCTGGATCAGGCGGGCGGCAGGATTGATCGCGCGAATGGCCTTCATGGAAAGGCGCACGCCGTCCACCTGATTGAGAAGCGCCCGCCAGAATGCGCCGTCATCCTTCATATGCGGATACCAATGTCCATACAGGGCGGAGAAGCGCGCAGTGGTCAGCGGCTCGTTGACGGGCGTCCAGTCCCCGATCCATGGGTAACGCGCAGCGACATTGGCGGCATGGCGCGCCAGTCCGATGGCGAAATCATCGGCAAGAAGATTAGTGTAGCGCGGCCCGCTGCCATGATGAAGGAGGCCCGCGATCACGCGGAGGCCAAGCGTCCGCAGCCGCGCCAGCCGCTCATCGCTCCAGCGCCAGTCCGCGATGCCAGGATCATCAGGCGACACCTTTTCCCACAGCACCGGATAGCGCAGCGCGGACACACCAAGCTCCGCGAAAAGGTCAATATCCGCGAGGCGAATGGCGTGGCCGCTCAGTTCGGTCTGGTCGCGAAATACGTCGCCCACCCGGTTGATCGTACATTCGTGCCCGCCCCAGAGTTCCAGATCATGCATGTGCGGCCCTTCATCAAGCGTTCTTTGAAATGCCATGAACCACATAGATCGGCACGAGATGCGCAGCATCAACCTCAACCCGTTAACGGAAGTTATTGCGCAGGCGTTTCAGCATGTTGCTGACGGAACGGGAGACGCCGAAAGCGCCTTTTCATGCTGTCAAAGCAACAGCAAGGTGCCCCCAATGGACATGTCATCGTCGGACCTTCCCGCGTCCGGTTCTCCTACCCACAGCTTCAATGTCCTATGCTTCAGTCACCTGCGATGGGAATTTGTTTTTCAGCGTCCACAACATCTGATGAGCCGCTTTGCCCGTCACGGACGCGTGATGTTCTGGGAGGAACCTGTCTATATCGAAGGGCTGGCGGGTCCGTATCTTTACCAAAAGCAATGCGCTGCGACGGGCGTAGTCGTCCTGACGCCGCACATGCCCGCAGATCGCGACGTGGCGTCTGAGACACACATCCTGAGGGGTCTTATCGACGGCTTCGTCGCAGATTCCGCTGAACCTCTGGTGCGATGGTACTACACACCGATGATGCTGCCGTTCTCCGATCATGTCACGGCGGACTGCGTGGTGTATGATTGCATGGACGAACTTTCCAACTTCAGGAATGCGCCGAGCGAATTGTTGCCGCTTGAACAGCGCCTTCTGGACGAGGCCGATGTGGTCTTCACCGGTGGCCACAGCATTTACGAGGCCAAGCGCCATCGCCATGCGAACATCCACCCCTTCCCTTCCAGCGTGGACGTTGCGCATTTCGGGATTGCGCGGGAAGAAGGTGACATTCCGCCCGATATGCAAGACATATCCGGCCCTCGCCTGGGCTTCTATGGCGTCGTCGATGAACGTATGGACCTTGATCTGCTGGCCAGCGTGGCGGACGCTCGGCCAGACTGGTCGCTCGTCATCGTCGGGCCGGTGGTCAAGATAAGCCATAACGATCTGCCGCAACGTGCGAACCTGCATTTTCTTGGCAGCAAAAGCTACGCGGAGCTTCCCGCTTATCTGCGGAGCTGGGATGTCGCGCTGATGCCATTCGCGATCAACGAGGCGACGCGCTTCATCAGTCCTACCAAGACCCCGGAATATCTGGCCGCCGGTCGCCCCGTCGTTTCAACGCCCATCACCGATGTGGTGCGGCATTATGGAGCGGTAAAGGCCGTCCACATCGCCGATACGCCCGACAGTTTCGTTGAGGCGTGTGAAGCAGCGCTCCAGCAGGCGCATCAGCCGGAACACTGGTTGCCGCAGGTCGATGAAGTGCTGCGTGATAATAGCTGGGATCATGTTTTTCGCAGTATGGCGGCCCTGATCGCTGCAGTTGCCCGTCGCGGCAGGAATGTGCAGCCGATCGTGTCGCCGACGAACTGGCCACGGCGGGAGTCGAGCCACTATGACGTGATGGTCGTAGGCGCGGGGTTCGCAGGGGCGGTGATGGCGGAGCGCCTCGCCGCCGGATCGGGCAAGAGGGTGCTGGTCGTCGATCGTCGACCGCATATTGCCGGGAATGCCTTCGATCATCTCGACGAGGCCGGCATATTGATCCACCAATATGGCCCGCATATCTTCCACACGAACTCGGCCGACATCTTCGACTATCTGTCGCGCTTTACGCAGTGGCGACCCTATGAACATCGCGTCCTGGCGCAAGTGGATGGGATGCAGGTGCCCATGCCAATTAACCGCCAGACGCTGAACATGCTGTACGGTCTCGATTTGCAACGCGACGAAGACGCGGCGGCGTTTCTGGCGAGCCGGGCGGAGCCAGTGGATGTCGTGCGCACCTCGGCCGATGTCGTGATTTCCGCCGTGGGACGCGATCTCTACGAGAAGTTCTTCCAGGGCTACACCCGCAAGCAGTGGGGGCTTGATCCTTCCGAACTCGACAAGTCCGTGACGTCCCGCGTACCGACACGCACCAATCTGGACGATCGCTATTTCGGCGACAAGTTCCAGGCGATGCCGCTGCACGGCTATACGCGCATGTTCGAAAAGATGCTGGATCACCCCAATATCGATTTGCTGCTGGGCGTCGATTACAAGGACGTGCGGGCCGCCTATGCGCATGATCATCTGGTTTTCACCGGGCCGATCGATGAATATTTCGGCTACCGATATGGCGCCCTGCCCTATCGATCGCTGCACTTCCGTCACGAAACGCTCGACCAGCCATGGCTGCAGGAGGTGGCCGTGATCAATTATCCGTCGCAGGATGTGCCCCATACCCGCATTACCGAATATAAGCATCTGACCGGGCAGGAGCATGCAAAGACCAGCATCACCTATGAATATCCCAGCGCGGAGGGCGATCCTTATTACCCCATCCCGCGCGAGGAAAATCAGGCGCTGTTCAAGCGATATGAGGCGCTCGCCATGGTGCAGCAGGATGTCACCTTCGTGGGCCGCCTCGCCACATATCGTTATTATAATATGGATCAGGTGGTGGGGCAGGCATTGGCCACCTACCGCCGCCTCGCGCCTTCGCTGGAGAAGCCCAAGCTGTCCGCTGCAACCGTCGCCGCTCATTATGTAAACGCTACGAAGGGGGCCGTGGCAGCTGCAACCAAGGTGGCTTGACCCGTCAATGAGAGGCGGAACTCATCCCTGCCAAGCTCTGCAGGGATGGGGCTGCTCCTAATAGGAGGAGCACGTCCACTTATCGCTACGCTGCGAGAAGGATTGCACGAGAGTAGGAGAATGAGACGCTTGGCGACGCGTGATGCCGATGCGCAGCCGTCGGTCGCTACCGTAACTCCACTTCGATGCCGCATGCCACGCCGTCCGGTGTGAAAGCATAATGCGTGCTGGCGCCCAACTGATATGGCAATGCGCGCTCTATCAACTCCCTGCCGTATCCAAACCGCACAGCGGCACCGTCATTGGGATCAGGCACATTGTCTACCCCGGTCTCATCCCAATCGACTTTGAGCCTCTGCCCGTCGGGATCATCCCCCATAACTTCCCACGAGATCCGGAGATGGCCGGCAGAGGTAGAGAGCGCGCCATATTTTACGGCGTTGGTCGTCAGCTCGTGAAGCGCCAGCGCTAAAGTCTGGACGGTTGCTGACCGCAGCAAGATGTCGGATGGGCCAGACAATGTGACCTGGCTGCCGTATCCCGCCTCATCCAGTGCGACATGCGCCGAGAGTTCCTCCCGCAGCAGTTGGTCGAAGGCTATACGCCTTCCCAAGCTGCGGCTGGACAGCAGGTTCTGAACCCGTGCGAGAGCCTGCATCCTATCGGCTATCCGGAGAGTAAAATCCTCCATCGTGTTCGAACTTTTGATGGTCTTGACTATGATGGCCTGCACCACCGCCATCAGGTTGCGGGTGCGGTGCTGTAATTCGGAAACGAGCACAGCCTGCTCATTCTGCAGGCGAAGAAGGTCGTCCATGTCCGTGGAGGTGCCGAGCCACTCGCTGATGCCGTCGCCATCTCCCCTGACAGGCAGCGCACGCGTCTGGAAGTGCCGGTGGCGCGACTCCCTTGCCGAAAAAATGCGTCCTTCGAAGGCCAGCCATCCGCTTTGCGGAGCCTGTTCCCATGCCGCAAGGATGCCCTCCCGGTCGTCGCGATGAAAAGCATTCAGCCATCCATAGCCCTTGCTCTCTGCCGCTGTTTGTCCTGTTAGTGATCGCCATTGTGGGCTGGTCCAGGTCCACTGCCCATCATTCCCCGACCGCCATACGAGCTGCGGCATCCCTTCGACCAGCGCGCGAAACCGCGTTTCGCTTTCCTGAAGCGCTTCCATGCTTTCGCGTTGGTCGTGCATATCCATCGCGGCGCCGAACCACTGCACAATCTTTCCCTGTTCGTCACGCAAAGGCTCCATCCGGGCAAGAAACCAGCGATACTTGCCGGTCCTGTCCAGAATGCGATGCTCCTTTTCAAACGGGGTGCCGTTGGCCAGGCTGGTCGCCAAAGCATCGGAAACCGGATGAAGGTCATCCGGATGCAAATGGCAAAGCCCATTTGTCTTGACGAGTTCTGCTATCGTCTTTCCTGTCAGTTCGCTCGTTCGCTCATTGACCCAATCTATGCGTCCTGCCGGATCCATGCGCCACAACACATCGGGCACCACATCGGCGATTGCCTGGAGGGCCGCTTCGCTCTGGCGCAACGCGGCGTTGGCATCCGCGATCTCACAGGTGCGCTGCTCTACGCGCTCTTCCAACTGGGCATTGAATTCCAAAAGGTTGCCGTTGGCGATTTCCAGTTCTTCGGCAAGAACCTGCAGTTCTTCAATCGCGACGCGAAGCTCCTCCTCTGTCTCACCACGCCCGACATCCAGCTTCGCAGCCGCATCGTCCGCGCTCCTGTCACCGGATCGGGTTGCCAACGAAGCAGCATCTCGGAGCAACTCTCCCGCCATTACCGTCACGCGATGACGCAGCCGATCACGATCTTCGGTGATACGCGCATTTTCTTCGAGCGCGGCTTCCAACTGCATCCGAAGCTGCTCGTTTTCGTCGATCAGCCGCAGGCCTTCGGCAATTGCAGGCGAAGTTTGGTTCATAGGGCCATCCAATGCGGAACAACGCGTGTGACAGATATAGGTGACAGGAATTCGATGCAGTCGTCCACTTATGTTGGTACAACGTCCAGATGACGATCATATCAGACGACATGGATAGCAAAAGGATAGTTGTCATCGGCTCTTCCGCTGGCGGTGTGGAGGCGTTGCGGCGGCTATGTGCTGCATTGCCTGCGGATTTCAGCGCACCGATCTTCATTGCGCAGCATATCGCGCCCTCCGCGCGCAGTGTGCTGGCGGAACTGCTGAGTCGCGCCGGACCCTTGCCCGCCATATCGCCAGATGATGGCGACCCGATCGAAGCCGGCAAGATCTACGTAGCCACTCCGGATCGGCATATGCTGTTGCGGCGTGGCAGGATCCTGATGCGTCGCGGGCCTCATGAGAACCGAACGCGACCTGCCGCCAATGCACTCTTCCGGTCTGCGGCAGTTGCCTATGGCTCTCGCACGATCGGCGTCGTTTTGACCGGCTTGCTGGATGACGGAACCGAAGGATTGATCGCCATAAAGGCGGCCGGGGGCATCTCCATCGTGCAGGATCCGAAGGACGCGGAATGGCCATCCATGCCTAAAAACGCCCTTCAGCGCGATCATGTGGATCATTCGCTGCCGCTTGCCGAGATTCCCACGCTACTTAGGCGTTTGATAACGCAAAGCCCTGCTCCCACCTTGCCCGTGCCGCACGAGTATAGGGTGGAGGATCAAATAGCGGCTCAGGAATTTGCCGTGATGGAACCAGATATCGTGACGCCAGGGGAGCCGAGCCATATTTCCTGCCCCGATTGTGGCGGTGTCCTCAATCAGATCGAAGCGCAGGATGAACTGCGCTTTCGCTGTCAGGTTGGCCATGCTTTCACGCCGCTCGGGCTGGCAACCGCCCAAAGCGAAGAATTGGAACGCGCGCTGTCCATAGCCGTCCGGACGCATCGCGATCGTATGAATTTGTTCGACCAGATGCGTGCCAGCGCCCACGCCCGCGGACACAAACATGCCGAAGCGCGGTGGATCGATGCGGCAGAAGAGGCAGCGCGCATGATATCGGTATTGGACAATGCCATTGTAGCGTTGCGGAAGCCGATGGCGGACGGGGAGGCGTAATAGTCGCTCTTGCGGCGGCGCGAGCTTGCAAAGGGTCAGCTTTGCCGATCGCTGTCCACGTTGCCACTATCCTGCCCGGTTATATCCTGGAACAGCAAGACAGACCCCAGATTGTCGCCCTCCTCCGTAGTCAAAGCGGATGTCACGACCCGACAGGTGATGGCACGGCCACGGCGGTCCATGCCTTCCAATATCAACTCTATCTGTTCGCTGCGGTTATTTTCCACCTGGGACAGTCCATCGAACAGCAAATCCACTGGCAACCCGATCTCCAGCTTTTCGATGCTCGTGCCCAGCACCTCATCCGCGCGCAGCCCCCAGGTCTTTTCATTCCAACGATTCCAGCTGCGGATTTCCCGATGTTCATTCAGCACGATGATGCCGCCATTCATGCTGCGCAGAACCGCTTCCAGGTACAGGCGATAGCTTATGGCCTGCTCGGCCTGCACGCGCAGTTCCTCATTAACGGCTTCCATCTCTTCATTGCTGGACCGGGCTTCCTCGTTGAGCGTCTCCAGCTCTTCATTGGTCGATTGCAGCTCCTCGTTGGTCGTCTCCAACTCCTCGTTGGTTGACTGCAACTCCTCGTTCGTTGTCTCCAGTTCCTCGTTGGCGGATTGCAGTTCCTCGATGGAGTGCTCCAGATTCTCCTGTGCCGCTTCCAGTTCGTGATGGAGGGCGTGCAGCGCTGTCGTATCGGTGAAGCATAGCAGAACCGCATGCACGCTGCCGTCCGGGCGCTGTAGCGGCTTGGCATCAATGGTCAGCCGCAGGACTTCGCTCTGGTTCAGGCGATATTCCTGATCCTCCAGCTTGATATTGCGACGCGCCTGGAACACTTCCTCGATCGGGCCGCGCAATTCCATCGGCCGGTAGGATATTGGCAAATCCTGAAAAGGACGGCCGATGTCGGCCTCGCCGACGCCCAGAAGCTCGCGCGCGGGCGCGTTGGCAAGGGCTACAGCGCCATCTTCATCGACGATCAGCATAGCGGTGCCGGCCTGATCCAGCGTTGCTTCGAGCAGCGCCATGGTCGGACCCGGCGGATCGATCCTCAAGTCACGGCTGGCACTGAACCGCCCGGTAATGTGACGCCGCGCCTCCTGCGCCACCTTGGTGAATATGCGATGTTTCATTTCTACGGGACGAAACAAAGGAGAGCGCGCCAGTTGCGTCTCGGCTTTGCCGAGGAATAAGCACCCTTCGGGGTTCAGCGCATAATGGAGGCGCGGCAGCACAGTGGCCTGCGTTTCCGTCTCCAGGTAAATGAGCAAATTCCGGCAAATCAAAAGATCGATCCGGGAAATTGGCGCGTCGCGGACGATGTTATGCCGCCCGAAGATCACGCACTTGCGAAGGTCACGTTCGAACAGATAATGATTGTTCGTACGCTCGAAATATTTTTCCAGGAACTGCGGCGGGACATTTTCGATGTCGCGCGGCGTGTAGGTCGCCAGCCGGGCGGACTTAAGCGCTTCCTCATCCAAATCCGTCGCATAGATTTTCACCCGACGGCAAAAATCGGACAAGCCCATCTGATCCGCAAGCAACATCGCGATGGAATAAGGCTCCTCACCAGACGCGCAGCCTACGCTCCACACCCGGACCGGAGTATCGCTGTCCAGTCTCGCTATCATCTGGGGCAGCACTTCGGTCTTAAGAACGTCCCACGCCTCCGGATCGCGAAAGAACGACGTCACATTTATCAGGACCGTGTTCAGCAAGTTTTCGAACTCGCTGGGGTCGGCCTCAAGGTTTGCCTGATACTGCCCGAAATTTTCAGCATTTACCGTCTCCATGCGCAGCGCAATGCGACGCTTGAGACTGGTTCGCTTGTAGCCGCGGAAATCCAGGGCGCGGCTCTGCTGAATATATTGCAACAACGCCTCGAATTCAGGATCAGACATATTTTCCGCTTCAGCCATGCATACCCCCGCCCCGCCCTGAAACAAAAGTCAGAAGGCGACAGCCCCAGTCATGTTTAGCCCGCTTCAGTCACGAAGCAATGGCTGGTCGGACGCTAAGATTCAGAAGAGTCGATCTTTCTTGGAACTTGGCAGGGCATAAAACGCTATGACCAAGTAGATCGGGACAAGGTATCGACATCATGGGTAAGACTATCACAGGAACATTTGCGACGCGTCGCGACGTTGAAATCGCCGTAGAACATCTTGTGCAGGACTATGGTCTGGACCGCGCCGACATATTCATTCAGCCGGAGAATGACGAAAACAGCGCCGGTAGTCAGGAGACGGGCGCAGACGTGGAAAGCGGGCATCCCAATAGTGAACCGGATTCGCAGGGTGCCGCTTATAATGGCGCGCTCCTGGTCTCCGTGGATGTGAACGAAGATGAGGACGAGGATGTCGAAAAGTCATTTCGCGATGCCGGCGCCCTGAATGTAAAAATATCCTGAGGCGCGATTTGGAGCGCTTCCAATCATCAAAGGAATTGCCGTTTGCAATTAACGGATAGCCTGATGATGCTTGGTACTGGCAAAAATCGTTGTTCCGATGTGCCGCCGACCAGCCTTTTTCCGGTGAACTGACAGCCGGGCGTAGAATTTCATTTGCCCCGCAAATGCCATTCAGCGATTAGGATGCGCTGAATAATACATGCTGGTCGCGGAGGCATATTCAGAATGGAAACCTATCGGATCCTCTTGGTCGAGGACGATGTTCTGATTGCCGACTTATTGCAGCTCATGATCGAAGATGCAGGCCATTCCGTAGAACTGGTGACAGACGCAGATGCAGCCGAAATGGTGCTGGTGGCAGACGATCACAGCATCGATGTGCTGATAACCGACATCAGGTTGCCAGGGGCGGACGGGTGGACACTGGCCAGGCGCGCGCGACAGCTTCGCCCGGAAATTCCCACAATCTATATCACCGGGCAGGGCACCCATGACTGGCCCGCCAAAGGCGTCGCAGAAAGTATCTTGCTCGAAAAACCCTTTGCGGCGAGCAGGGTGCTGGATGCGCTATCATCGCTCACGCAGAGGCTGAAGCATGTGGGCGGCGCGGAAAAAAGTACCGATGCCAAGCCTCATCTGACTGAAAAATAAAATAAATATTGCTTCCTCTTGCAATTTGCACTCAACATCTGCGTGCTCAGGGTTATCATAGCCCAGGTTAAACACGGCCTGCTTCGTGCAGGAGTGGAGAGAGGATGAAAGAGTCCAGGATAATGTTGGTTGATGACCATCCCCTCATACGGGAAGGTCTCCAAATGGCGCTCCGTAACCGGCATCCTGGTCGTCATGTGGATGTTGCCGAGGATGTCTCGACGGCGGAGATCCTCGCAAGGCAGCAGAAAAGCTATCAGCTTCTTATTCTTGACTGGGATCTTCCCGATAGCAGCGGTTTTACAGGATATTTCCGGATGCGGCAGGCGCTGTCCGACACGCCGATAGCCATATTGTCAGCGGATTCGAACCCTTCGATAATGGATGCCGCCAAAGCCGTTGGCGCGGCCGGCTTCCTGCCCAAAACTCTAAGGCTCGACGAGCTGATGCGGAATATCGATAACCTATTGGCCGGGTTTCTGGCTTTCCAGAACGACACTGCGGCCTCTTCTGGTCTGGCGCGGCTCAAGGAACGCGTCGAGACGCTGTCATCGGCGCAGATGCGCGTCCTGATGGCGCTGGCCAACGGACAACTTAACAAGCAGATCGCAGACGATTTGGGCTTGGCGGAAGCCACGGTAAAAACACATATGACGGCGATATTCCGGAAACTGGGCGTCAACAATCGCCTTCAGGCGCACATCGCCATTCGCCCACTGCTCAATCCGGCGGCACCGGACTAAATAGTCCAGAGGGGCCGCAAACGCGCCGTTAGGCAAGCCGCGAAGATTGCTGCGCCCATAGTTGCGACGCTTTTCCCCACCATCGAGCGCTTGGCCCCGGAGTTAGCATCCGGTTGGAATTGTAACTTCCACCCCTGCGGCCTCCCTGCACTATTCTGAAGAAAAATTGTTCCATATTGAGACTCGACGCATCCATTTCCTCTCCTATGTGTTGTGGGGTTAACATAAATTTAACCATTGCTGGGAGGCAAGGCATTGTCGACGTTAAAGAATATTCAGAATACTACTCCACGTCGTTCTACAACTTTCAAACAAATAATCCTCAATAGTGCATCTGTTGGCGCCATTCTACTAGGCGGATCTGTAGTAGCCCGCGCAGATGAACTTCGCACGACTTATTCTCCGGCCGCCAATAACGGCGGTGGATCGAACGCGGGTCGCGCGGATATTATCACGATCAACAATGAATCTGACAGCATCACTGGTGATTACAAACTTCGTTTTACGAGCGCCAAGCGGTTCTCGTTCAACGCCGCCACCATTGCAGAGCGCAACGCCAATGGCGAAGTCGTGTCTGGCTTCGAAGCGGTAGACGGACAACCCACACTGGTTCTGGGTACGCAGCAAAAGACAGCGTCCATCACTTACCCGGATGCTATTCAGGGAACGCGCACCGCTACTTTGGTGTACGACAATGACCGCTTGGTCGAAGCGGCTGCGACAAGCGCCATCACCACGAACTTCCGCGACACCAACAGCCCCGTCTATGGCGATCTGCGGCTAGCCAATATCAATGATTCCGATGTAAGGATCGCCACCGGGTCAAAAGCCAAGAACATCTATGATCGGTCCAACTTCGCGATCGTGACGGCCGACAGCGGCTCAACGCTCTATAACGTCACGAACGGCAGCAATATCGTTTATGACTCGCGCACGGCGACGATGAACGGCCAGGATCAGAACGGGCTTTCGCAGTCCCGCAACGAGACCTATTCCGTGCCGGTGACGAGCTACTCTGGCGTGGCGTTCAACGGCAATGACAGCGTAACAGATCTCGCCAGCCTCAAGCGCTACAACACCAGCCTGATCTCGCAGCTTTCGCAAGGGACGATCACTCCAGCGGAATATGAAAGCCTGATCAAAGCCGCTGCTCCCGTGACCTTCGAAAAGGTGACAGTCGAGAACCGCATTATTCCACCCTACACCGCACCGCCAACCACCAGTCAGCGTCGGTTTATTCGTCTGGACAACTCCAGCCTGACGACCACTATAGACTCGCAGCTTGTCGGCGTCGCTGAAGCGGACGGCACTTCGGCTGCCGTATCCACATTGATCGAGGCAACCAATGGCTCAACCGTAGTCAACAATGGCAATATAGCACAGGCACAGCGCGGCCCCGGCATATTGCTGAGCGGGACGGGTACGTCGCTCACCAACACCGGCACCGGCGTTATTGGCGTGGGTTATGAAACGCTGGATCGATCCAGCGGGGCGGTTAACCCCACCGGCCTTGATGGTCGAGGCTTCGCAACCAACGTTTCCGCAATTCGTGCCTCGAATAATGCGAGCGTCACCAATCAAGGCATTATCAATGTCGCCAATCGTGACGTACCGGGATCCAGCAGCCAGCCTACACTCGGCAAGGCAAATTCCGGTATCGTCGTGGGCACCGGCGCCACAGCTTCCAACTCCGGGACCATCCTGATCGGCGGCGGGGCGAGCGCCGTCGCCAATACTCTTGGAAGCTTTAAAGGCGCGGCGGGCATGGCCGCACTGAGCGGCGGCACGGCAACCAACGATGCCGCTGGCACCATTCGCATCGGCACGATCTTCGCAGAAAACGCAGCGGATCTTGCCAGCCTGACCGACGTGCAGTCTGTCAATTACGCCAGTGGCATGACGTCGCTGTCCACCAACGGCGCGATCGTAAATAATGGCACGATCCGGATCGGATCGCTCGCGCAGAACGCGAACGGCATGTTGATCGGCGGCAATGGCAGCACCGCCGTCAACAACGGCGTGATCACCATCGACCAGTCCGCCGTTCTCACGCCTAGCGCACGCAACGCGGCTATATCCGTGCTTGGCAGCAGCACGGCTGGCTCGGTGAATGCCACCAACGCCGGCACCATCAATATCGCTGGCGTCAACAGCGTCGGCCTGTTGGTAGAGAATTCCGTCGAGAATGGCTCTGCTCGGGCCGTGAACAGCGGGACGATCAATGTCAGCGGCGGCCTGTCGGTGGATCGCCTGCGGAACTATGGCGTGTTCGTCGGAAACGCATCCTCCTCCGCGCAACAGAATGGCGCTGTCGTTCTGACAGGCGACGGCGCGATCGGCGTTCATGCGCGCAACGGCGGCCAGATCGATGCTGGGTCCACAGGCACCGTCGATTTCCAGGGCGCCAATCAGATCGGCTATTATGCGCTGGGCACGGGATCGACGATCAATATCGCTTCGACCACCAATGTAGACACCGTTTCATCCACCGGTTTGCGTGTCGAAGGCGGCGCAGTGGCACGCGGCGACGGCCTTGTCATCAACGTGTCCGGCGCAAATGCATTCGGCATTGTCGGCACGGGCGCTTCGACCGGCACCACCGTAGACACGTCGGGCATGCAGATTTCGGTATCGGGTCCGGGTGCCGCTGGCGTACTGATCGAAGGCGGGGCGACCGGCCAGATCAATGGCGCAAGCACGTTTACCCTGGCAGGATCGGGCGCGACAGCAGCGATTGTCGATGGGCAGGCGCATGCGCTGGATGGCAGCAATGTCGGCACCCCGGTGTCGAGCACCAGCCTTACCAGCAACGCCAATCTCACTTCGTCCTTCGGTTCGCTGACGGGCTATGTCGCGCGCAATCAGGGGCAGTTGAACAACTCAGGCGCGATCGCATTCACCGGCGCGAACGGCGTTGGCATATTGGCGACCACAGGCGCCACTGTGACGAACAGCGGCGCAATTGGCGTAGGCACGGGTGGGACCGGCATTCAGTTGTTGTCCACCGGCGCGGCAGATGCGGTTACCGCAACCAACAGCGGCGCGATCAGCCTGTCCGGCTCGAATGCCGTGGGTATCGATCTGACAGGTGCTGGATCGGCCGCGCTGCATAGCGGCAGCATAAGCGGCACCGGAACCGGCGTGCGGATCGCCGATGGCGCAGACTTTACCAATCAAGGCGCAATCACCATCGCGTCCGGCACCGGCGTTCTGATCGATGGTGCGGGTTCCACACTCACGGGGAATGGCACCAGCGCCGTGACCGCCAATGACGGCGTTGCGGCACTGCGCCTGATTAATGGTGGCTCGGTCGATAGCAGCGGCAGCTTCGTAGCTAACGGAACGGCGCATGGTGTGCTGCTCGATACGGGCGCTGGCACGTTGACGCTGGGCAGCGGCTCCATCACGGTTGGCGGCACCGGCAACGGCCTGGAAAATGCTGCGGACTCAACGTTCGTGACACTGAATGGCACGAGCATCCTGGCCAATGGTTCCGGCTCGGCGCTCCGGACAGCCGTGTCCCTCGATCCCGCATCGACGGCGACATTGCTGGCCGCTGGCGCAAACAGCACTGGCTTCACGTTCGCGGGCACAGGCGGAGCGACGACTGCAAACAATCTGATGCTCGGCAACGGCCTTGCTATCGAGGCGAGCGGCGTCAGTGCTACCGGCGTCCGGCTGAACACGACCGGCAATGCGGTTCTGGCAAACCGCGTCACGGTGAGCAACACAGCGGGCGGATCTGCACTGGTGACAGGCCCGGCGGCTTCCGTTGCGAACAACGGGACGCTAATCTCGGCCAGCACCGCCGCACCCGTGGTTGATCTCACAGGCGGCACGCTGGCGTTTACCAACAGCGGCACGATCGCGGCATCCTCCGCAACGGCTACGGCCATTGCGGGCGGCAATAACGGGCAGTCGGTGACGCTCGCATCAGGCGCGGTTACAGGTGCCGTCGCTTTGGGATCGGGCAACGACACGTTCCTGATGACCGGCGGTACTTTGACCGGTGCGTTCTCGGCGGGCGCAGGTAGCGACACCGCCACCTTCCGGGGTCTGACCGACGCCAATATGTCGGGCATCACCAGCATCGAGGGCAATGGCGCAGCGAGCGAAAACAATGTGCTGACGTTCGACGCCACGACCTCAACCGGCACACAGCGGCTGACAGGCTGGAACACCGTCAATGTGACGCGCGGTTCCGCGCTGACGGCGGATGGCAATTTCACGCTGGTGGATGGCGGCACCGCCACGATCGACAATAGCTCGACCTTGTTTGCGGGCAATGGCGTCAACACTGTCTTTGGCGGAACCAATGGCGGACGGGCGACGCTCGTCAATGCTGGCGTGATCGACCTGACCAATGGCGCATCCGGCGCGGCCGACACGCTGACGGTTCGCGGCGACTATGTCGGACAAAATGGCACGGTCCGGCTCCAGACAGTCTTGGGCGGCGATGGTTCGCCGTCTGACCGTCTGATCATCGATGGAGGCGCAGTCAGTGGCACAACGTCGCTACAGATCACCAACGCAGGAGGCCTGGGCGCACAGACCACGGGCAACGGCATCGAAGTGGTGAGCGCGATCAATGGCGGCACCACAACTGCGACGACGACCGGCACCGGCTTTACGCTCGCCGGACAGCATGTCGATGCGGGGGCGTTCGAATATCGTCTGTTTGCTTCGAATACGACAGGCACGAACGAAAGCTGGTATTTGCGTACGCAGGGTTCGACCCAGACCGAGGAACCGACACCCACGCCGACTCCAACGCCTACCCCGACTCCGACACCAACTCCAACTCCAACTCCAACTCCAACTCCAACGCCGACGGTCCCGTCTGAACCAGCAGAAGTGCCGCCAAACTATCGTGTCGAAGTGCCCCTGATCGCAGCTATTCCCAACAGCCTGCGCACAGGTGATCTGGCTATGCTGGCGACCTACCACAAGCGGATGGGCGATCAGGAAGGTGCCGTCGCCGATGGCTTCACCGTACCGGGGCGCATCTGGGGCCGTGTCATCGCGGAAGACAGCCGCACCCGACAGGGTGGCGATGTCCGCCCGGAAACGAACGGCAGCCTCTATGGCTTCCAGGCCGGTATCGACCTCTTCCAATATGGCTCGGCCAAGGGGCAGCATGATGTTGGCGTTTATGGCGGCTATACCAATGGCAACGACCGCGTGCGCGGTTTCGCCAGCGGGATCGAGAACCAGTATGTCGGCAAGCTCGATCCGAAGGCGACTTATGCCGGGATCTACTGGACCTACACGTCCAACTCCGGCCTGTATGTCGACACCGTCCTGCAACATAGCTGGTATGGCGGCAAGGCAACGGCGGTGAACGGCAACCGCATCGACATAGACGGGACCGGGGTACTCGCCTCCGTCGAAGCGGGCTATGGCATCAAACTGTCATCCGCCTGGACGCTGGAGCCGCAGGTGCAGGTTATCGGACAGGGTGTCTCGATCGACCCCGTCACGATCCCGAACGCGTCCGTTTCGCAAAATAGCGATGGATACGTCACCGGGCGTCTGGGCCTGCGCGCCAAGGGCCGGTTCGAAACGAACAGCGGATCGATCCAGCCCTACCTCCGCGCCAATCTCTGGAAGGGCTTCAAGGGCACAGACAAGACCTACTTCCGGACGGACGCGGCTACCACGATCATCGGCACCCGTACATCGTCGCTGTGGGGTGAGGCTGGCGCAGGTCTCACCTGGACGCTGAAGCCCGGCTTTGCGATCTACGGTGAGGCCGATCACCGCTTCTCACTGGACGATGGGGCGGGCATTGCCGGCCACGCCACCACCGGTTCCGTGGGTCTGAAGATCAGCCTCTAACCAGAACGAAGAGACATCGACCCGGCTCAGAAGCGGAATGTATATCCCGCCAGAGCCGTGGTCGATCCGTCCGTCACATCCTGCATCATGCCGATCTGCAAACTTGACGTCATGCCGTTGCGCGCAAAGCCTGCCGTCAGTTGCAGCGGGCGCTTCTCGCTGGCGAGGCTGGCGTTCGCCGACCGGAATAGCAATGACTCCGACGCGAGATCATAGCTGGACGCAAGCGTGAGTTTCGCCTTGCCGCTCTCGATATTCAGCGGCTGGGCAATGCCGAAGCTCAAGAGACCGCCAAAGGCCTCGCGGCTCGCCTGAATACCGGCCCGCGTTCCGATCAGCGACGTGGCACCCGTCACGACCGATGCCGAATTGATCTTCAGACGTGTAACGCCAACCGACGCATAGCTTTCAAGATTCCAGCCATTGCCGATCCCGAAGCTGTGATGCGCTTCTACCATGGCCGTCCTGCTACCGCGACCCAGCGACAATCCTCCGGATGACGCGACGCCCAACACTGACCCTCGCTCCTCGATCCACGAAGCGCGGAACGACAGGCGTCCGGTATCGAAAGACATGGTGGCGGCACTCGCGCTTGTGTGATCGAATGATCCCGACGCGAGCGTCAGGCCAAGTCGACCGACGCGGGTATCGCGATTGACGCTCAGGCTGTTACCCGCCTGTGGCGCATAGGCCAATATGCCATTGGCGAACGGCGCGAGACCCATGATGTCGCTCTGGAGCGAATCCTGCGCATTGAAGCCCACGCGTATGCCCGTACGACCCGCCTGATAGGCTACATCGCCCGATCGCATGACGCTGTGCGTGTCGCCCTGCGCAAAGCCCGTCTTGTACGTGGCATAGCTGAAGCTGCCCTGCAGCTTGTCCGTGGCAAAGCTGCTCGCGCCGCCCTGCGCCATCTGGCTCAAGCGGCGGCGAAGCCATGTGGACCGGCGCGAACCCGGCTTCACGACGAGGCCCGCCACAGATCCGCTGAAATCGCGGCCATATTCATCGAGCACCGTCACGTCCGCCAATGCAGTTTGCAAGGACACCGCGCTTACGGACTCCGGCACGATCATCACCGCATCCGCTACGGATGTTTGCACGGAGCCGTTAGAAATCATCGGATTGATCGGTTGCAGCGCGGCCTGCACATCGATCAGGCCATGACCGAATATATCGTCCACGCCGGGCGCGCCAATGTCCTTGGCCGTATTCAGAATGACCTTTCCGGCTTCCACGCCGGAAAGCTGCGGCCATTTGCTCAGGATCAACGCGGCAAGTCCGGAAACCTGCGCCGTCGCCGAACTCGTGCCAGTGAATGTCTGGGTGGAACCGTCGACCCGGGTCGTGTAGTTGGTCCCGGCAGCCGCTACGGCGCGATCCGCCATGGTGCCTGCCTTGTTCGAATAGCCGGCGAGCGCGTAAGTCGAAGAATTGGACGGATCCACCGCAACGACGAACAGCCACGTGTCCCGGTTCGAAGAATCGACGTTCACGGCGTCTACGGGGTTCGCTCCGCCCTGATTGCCAGCGGCGTTCACGAGCAACCCACCCTTGGCGAGATACCGCCCGGCGGCGTTGCGGAGGGAAACATTGAAGCCCTGCGACGCGAGCGAGCGATTGACGATCTTGATCCCCGCAGATGCAGCGTAGTCAAGTGCCTCGGCGTCGTGATTCAGTATCTCGGTTTTGGTGTCCACATTATAGTCGGACGTGCGCAGGACCGCGATCCTGGCGTCGGGTGCGATACCCATCGTGCCGCTGCCATCGCGCCGCCCGGCGATGATGGCTGCCACGGCGGTGCCATGGTCGGCCTGTTCATCACCCAATCGATCACGCGCCGCGGTCACACCATTCTTTGTCTCGTTGCCAAAGTCCTTGGACAAAGAGGATATCTGGTCCTGAAAAGCGGGAAGTGCGGTATTGACGCCATCGTCGAGCAAACCGACGACGACACCCTGGCCGCTCCAGCCATTATCCAGCGCGTACAGCGCACCGACCAGTTCATTGGCCGTGTAGTTCTGGCGAAACTCCGCTGTGTCGTTGACCGAACGCACCGGCTGCATGCTGGCGGGTGTGACGACGCTTCCTGCTGGAGGAGGTACGGGCGCAGCATAGGATGTCGGCTTGTCCGTAGGAGTGGGAGTGGGATTCGGCGTTGGTGTAGGCGTGGGACTTGGCGTGGGGCTTGGTGTGGGAGTCGGCGCTGCAGTCGGGGTCGGCGTCGGAGATGGGGTTGGCGTTGGGACGGGAAGCGGCGCGGGCTGTGAGGCTGGCGCCAGCGTACCGCTGGAACTTACGCCGCCACCGCCACCGCATGCGTTCAGGGCCAATAACGCCACGATGCTGACGGAACGTTGAAGGTGTTGCATGATCAGATCCTCGCTGGTGGAGAACCTTTGCGCCCTGAACTCAAAAAATAAGGTTAAGCCCTGGCTGATTAAATCTGTCATCTATCGCGGCAGCAGCCAGGCTATCGATCCATGCTAAGCCGCTTCAGCCATGCCGTAGGGTTACGGTAATCTACAAATCACAATGCTGTCATTCATGGGCCTGCGGTGTTGATGCGGCGGGTGCAAGGGGCTAGGTGCGGCCAGCACAACTGAAGGCGAGCACTCCATGGACAGCAGCGACAGCCAAGCGGAAACGGCCAGGCCCGAAGATCAGGAAAAGGTCTCGCCGCTGAAGAGACCTGCTGTACGCAGGGTACTTCTGATTGGCCTTTTGGTGGTCCTGGTGGTCGGGGTGATCTGGTTCGTGCGATATCAGAGCCACGGCAAATACATACAGGATACCAACGACGCCTTCATACAGGCCGACAGCGTTACCGTTTCGCCGAAGATTTCCGGCTATGTCGAACAGGTGTTCGTTCGCGACAATCAGGACGTGAAAAAGGACCAGCCGCTCGTCCGTATCGATCCGCGCGATTACCGTGCGCAGGCATCGCAATATCAAGCACAGGTCGACGTTGCCGAGGCCAATGCCGATAACGTCCGTGCCATGATCGGCGAACAGGAAGCCGCTGTCGCGCAGGCAAAGGCGCAACTTGCAACCGCGAGCAACGACGCCCGATTCGCAGCCAGTGAAGTGGCGCGCTACACGCCGCTCGCCGCCACCGGCGCGGAGACGCGCGAGAAGCTGTCGGACCTGCGCAATAGCGCTGCCAAGGCTGCCAATGCCGTCACGGCGCAGCGCGCTGCCGTTCTGACAGCACAGCGTCGTATCGCGTCGCTGCGCGCTCAAGTGCGTCAGGCGCAGGCGCAGGGCGAAAGCGCGCGGGCGCAGCTTTCCGCTGCCTCCGTCAATGTCGGATCGACCGTCTTGCGCGCCAGTGCAAATGGCCGAGTCGGTGACCGCACCGTACGCGCCGGGCAATTCGTGCAATCGGGAACGCGGCTGATGTCGGTGGTGCCGCTGTCATCTCTCTATATTACAGCGAACTTCAAGGAGACCCAGATCGGGTTGATGCGTGCGGGCCAGCCGGTAAAGATTTCGGTCGATGCGCTGGATGGCACCGATCTGCGCGGTCATGTCGAGAGCATATCGCCGGGCACGGGCGCGCAATTCTCGTTACTGCCGCCGCAAAATGCCACCGGCAATTTTACCAAGATCGTGCAGCGCGTACCGGTGCGCATCGCGATCGACGCAGGCCCGGAAGCACGACGCGTCCTGGTTCCGGGTCTTTCGGTGACAGTGAGTGTGGATACGATCAACGCCAAGGGCGAACAGGATCGTATCGCCGAGCAGGAAAAGGTACGGAGCGAGCAGCGTAAGTGAGAGACGGCGCGCCCTCTTCGCCCCACCCCGCGACCGAGCCGCCGGCGGATGCGGCTGCATGGCTTGCGGTCGCGGCCGGCACGCTTGGCGCTTTGATGGCCACGCTGGATATTTCCATCGTCAATTCCTCCCTCCCGACTATTCAGGGCGAGATCGGTGCGAGCGGAACGGAAGGCACCTGGATCGCCACGGCCTATCTCGTCGCGGAAATCATCGTCATTCCATTGTCCGGGTGGCTGGAGCGGCTATTCGGGCTGCGTACTCTGCTTCTGCTGGCGGCCACCCTGTTTACGGGCTTCTCGATCGTCTGCGGCCTCTCGACCACGCTGACCATGATGATCATCGGACGGATCGGCCAGGGCTTTACCGGCGGCGTGCTCATCCCCACGGCCATGACGATCATTGCCACGCGCCTGCCACGCGCGCAGCAGCCCATCGGTAATGCACTATTCGGCGCAACCGCTCTGTTAGGGCCAGTTGTAGGTCCAGTGCTCGGCGGATGGCTGACCGAGAATCTGAGCTGGCATTATGCCTTCTTCATCAACCTTCCAGTGGGCATCGGCCTGATCGCTTTGTTGCTGCTTGCCATACCGCACCAGAAATCGAACCTGAGGCTTATCCGGGAGGCCGACTGGCTTGGAATATTGGGACTGACGCTCGGTCTTGGCGGCCTGACCGTGGTGCTCGAAGAAGGCGAGCGGGAACAATGGTTCTCATCCTCGACGATCATCTGGCTCAGTGTGGTGACTGCTGTCGGCTTCCTGCTCCTGAGCGCCGGGCAGTTTCTTGCGCGGCGGCCCGTGATACAGCTCGCGCTTTTGCGGGACCGCCAGTTCGGCAGCGTTGTTGTGATGGTAACGGTTGTCGGGATGGTAATCTACGGCACCTCCTATACCATTCCGCAGTTCCTTTCGACCGTGGCCGGCTACAACTCTCTGCAGTCCGGGCAAGTCGTGATGCTATCGGGCATTCCGGTCATGGCTATGATGCCCTTCACGCCATGGCTGATTAGGAACGTTGATATACGGCTATCGGTCGGCTTCGGCCTGACAATCCTGGCAATCAGTGCCTGGCTGGAAACAAGTCTTACGTCGGTTTCCGATGGCTCCAGTTTCGTTGAATCGCAATTGTTGCGCGGGTTCGGCACCGTGTTCTGCATGATGTTTCTCAACCAGGCCGCGATCCGTTCCGTAGCGCCCGAACAAGCCGGCGATGCCGCAGGCCTTTACAACGCGGCACGCAACTTGGGTGGTTCATTGGCACTGGCCGGCGTTGCCGTGGTGCAGGATCAGCGGTTATGGCTCCACAGCCGCCGGATGGAAGAAACTCTCAACGCCAACTCAATCGATGTGCAGACATATGTGGCGGGGCAGGCCGCTATGCTGGGCAGCCAAAGCGCCGGGTTGCGTTCGGTGGAGAGCATGATCCAGGTTCAGGCGCTTACCATGACCTACTCGGATCTTTTCTGGTTGCTCACCATGGGCATCATCATCGTCATTCCCCTCGTTCTATTCCTGCGGCCGCTTCCCAAAAACGCGCCGCTGGCAGCGGCCCATTGAGGAGCGTCATGCGCAATCCACTCGTCCTTTCCCTAGTCATTATGGCTTTGACTGGCTGCACCGTGGGACCGAATTATGCCGGACCGCCAATGGTTGCGCCAAAGGCTGCGGCTGCTCCGGGCTTCGTGCGCGCTGCCGACGCGCCAGTGACGGCGGAAGCGCCCGCAGCACATTGGTGGGAAGGCCTCAATGATCCGACGCTCAATGCGCTGATCGCCAAAGCACTTACAGCCAATCCCAATGCGCAGATGGCGCAGGCCCGGCTGCGTCAGGCCCGCGCCACCTTGAATTTACAGCGCGCAAATAGCGCGCCCAATGCCAATGCATCCGCTCTATACGCGCATGCCCACTTGCCCGGTGTAAATCTTGGAGAGAATAGCAACGGCGCGAATAATGGCGGGGGGGACGGTGGATCCAGTGATCTTAACCTCTATAACCTCGGGTTCGATGCAAGCTGGGAGATAGATCTTTTCGGCGGCCAACGCCGCGCGACGGAGGCGGCGCGCGCAACCGCCGAGGCTGCGGAGGCAAACCTGGCCGATGCGCAGGTCAGCTTGTCCGCCGATGTCGCCAACGCCTATATCAACCTGCGTGAGCGGCAGCAGCGGATCGCATTGAGCGACCGGTCAGTGGCCATGCAGCAGCAAATGCTCGATTTGACACGTCAGCGTCTTGATCGCGGCGCAGCTTCGGAACTCGATGTCGCTCAGTTGGAGGGTGAACTGAATGGCACTCGCGCGCAAACGACGCCGATCAAGGCGGAGCGCGACGCCTTCCTGAATGCGCTGGCCGTTCTGACGGGCGAAGAACCCGGCGCCCTCGACGAAAGCCTGTTGAATGGAGCGCCCATTCCCCTCCCGCCGCAGGCAATCGCGATCGGCAATCCGGCCGCATTATTGCAGCGGCGTCCCGACATTCGCGCCGCGGAACGCACGCTTGCCGCCGACACGGCCAAGATCGGGCAGGCGGAGGCCGCACGATTTCCGCGTCTCAGCTTCATGGGATTGATCGGCATCGGCGGAACGAAGCTGAGCGATCTTGGAAAGCTGGACGACTTTGCTGCTATTGCCGCCCCGCAACTTAGCTGGAATATCCTCGACTTCGGGCGTAATCGCGCAAGGATCGGGCAGTCCGAAGCCGTGCGTGACGAAGCAGAAGCGCGCTATCGTGGCGCTGTTCTGACAGCTCTTCAGGACGCGGAAGATTCGTTGTCACGCTTTCGATATCAGCGGATCAATGTCGCAGCACTTGCCCGCACCAAAAGCACGGCAGATCGTGCCGTCACATTGATGACTCAACGTTATGCGGCCGGTACTATCAGTTTGATTGCCCTGCTAAATGCGCAACGTCAGCAGATTTCTGCCGAAAAAAACCTCCTCTCCGCGCAGTCCGCGCTAACGGGAGATTTCGTATCGATTCAGAAGGCTTTGGGCCTGGGGTGGAGCGAAATTTAAAGCGCCAGATTGTGCATGATGGGCCGAAACCCGCGTTGCGAAAGATCAATGTACGCGTCCAGCCACGCAGACTGCCATAAGCCTTGATCGCCGATCAATCAGGTCAGCAGAAAATATACTAGCGCCGATATTGCGCCAGCGCATCCGCTAGCAGCGAAAAGCATTCCAATGCCGCATTGGCAAATGCCGGATTCAATCCGTTCCATGCTCGCCATCCTCTAACCATTGTCCGCTCTATTGGCGGCTCGTCTGATAATATCACGCAATCCCGCTACGACAAGCCTGTTCGACGATATGCTCAAGCGCATTGTAGCGAAAGGCATCGCAATCAAGCAATTCTGCAGGGGCTTCAGCAAGAGTTCCCGGCCAATATCAGATTTCGCCCTTGCTTCTTTGCACGGTATAATGCCGCATCGGCGCAGTTCAGCGCCATCGCGGTATCGCACTCGCCTTTCTTCACCATCGCGACGCCGCCTGAAAAAGTGATGGCGCCCATCGGCTCATCGGTCTCACGTAGCTTGAAGGCACGCTGCCCCAGGTCGCGCCGGGCTTTATCCAGAAGTGCGACTCCCTGTTCCATTGAAAGGCCCGGCAAGATGATGAGGAACTCCTCACCACCCCAGCGTCCAACCGTATGGGGGGCGCAACTTTCCGTTAGAGACGCAGCGACAGTCTTCAATACTCGATCACCAACCGCATGACCATAACGGTCGTTGACTGATTTGAACTTGTCGATGTCGCAAATGGCTAAGAGATATCCCTCATCCTGATCCGACAGGCGCTCAATCGTCATATCGATCGCGCGCCGGTTGTTAAGACCCGTAAGCGCGTCCTTGGTCGCGTCATGGCGGGCGACATCAAGTTCCTCGCGCAATGCTGCGACTTCCAGAGCAGCAGCTTCCAGATCGTTCTCGGCTCGCTCGGATCGCTGGATCATGTCGGCGACGATCGGAGCGAAATCAACCGTCTCGCCATTCTCCAACCGGACATAACCTGCGCTTAACTCCCGGTTGAAATCTCCCGTGGCGGAAGCGGCGCTACGGGTAATCTCGCCCAGTCGAATTGCGTGATGCCGTGCGATATCCTGGCTTTTGTCAGTCTGCACCGCCCCGCCCACGCCAACCCCGCCAACAAACCGAAGAAAAAGCTCATCAGCCTCCTCCTGGCTCATGCGTACCCCGCCATAGATAATTTGATCCGCAGCGTGTTTCAGGGCCGAATCACTGTCCGTGACCAGTGCGTAAGCCAAGGCATAATTGGATGGTGTCGCGGCAAGTCTTTGTTGATCAAGGAAAATCAACACGTCTTTCGCTACTATTTGCGTTATTTTAAGCATATGTACTTCCCCCAAAGTACGCCCATTCTTGACTCTGCAGCTTGCAAGCAAATGATCCGCAACAATCTGCAAGATCATTCGCCTGTTAACGATACAATCACTGCTGTTTTCGTTATTGTGTCCACAGCTACTTTACTCGTGGAATCCTAATAATTAACATCGATCTATTCAGGTACTTCGCGCTTATGGGCGCTTGCCTCCAGTCACGCCGTACATTGGCGTAAATGGGTCGTGGGACAGACGAATACCCTAGATCGTCCGCGTGACGTGCCCTCCCCCAAACTCCGTTTATCAGGAGCGGATACGCGATTGCGTTTGGTGCAATCGCAAGCCCATTCTTCGCGGTTGCGAAACAAGGCGGCGATTTCTAATTGCGCTATTCCGTAACAATAGTTCAATGGAAAGTAATAAAAAATGCGTTACACGACCTATGGCGTAGCCGCCCTCATTGCCCTTGGCGCGCAGATGATCTCCTTCTACGGCGTTCTGTACGCCTGATCATAGCCCGGTTTTCCGGGTTCTGTTCGAAGGTCTCAAGACCAACAAAAGCCGCCCAGGGCAAAGCCGGGGCGGCGTTTTTGTTTTTGGCGATTGTCAGGCTTTGGAACTGATTAGTTGGCCAGCCAGCCGACGAGCAGATACGCCACCACGCCAACCGGGCCAAGCGCCAGCAGCGTCAAAAGCACCAACGCCAAGCGGATGATGACGGCGTCAACACCGGTACGATTGGCGAGACCGGCGCATACGCCCATGATCTTGCCATTGGTGCGGTCGAGGCTGAAAGTGCGGTCCATGGTAATTTCCTTATGTCTGAAGATGAGGGGCGCGGCGCGCCTGCTCAGGCGACGGAGGTGACCGGGCCGACGGCTGCACTGACGAGGACGGTTGCAACGATGAAAGCGGCGGCCAGCGAAAAAGCGGCATTCTGTAACTTCGAATAGATCATGATATGTAATCCCTGTTTGTGTCTGTCCGGAGTGTCCGGCGCATGTCAGGGATATTGCAGGAGGCGTGCCAGTTTATGATTTTCCCGCAAATGCTGCGCGATTGAGCTTCTCCTTTGGATTCTATTGCCGGGATTATCCCACTTGTTGGTAAATCATTACGTGATTTGGGAAAGTTATGGCGAGATCAGAAAGTGGGCCGGAACATGCCTGATCCAATCACGTATCTTTTCGTCTACGGTACTTTGAGGTGCGGCGGCGCATCCACGATGGGGGTATGGCTCGCCGAACACGCACGATGGGCGAGTACCGCGCGAGCGCGAGGACTGTTATACGCGCTGGAAGGCTATCCCGGTTTCATACCGGATCAGGCAGGCGAGTGGATAAGTGGCGATCTTTTTGTGATCCCGCCCGGCGAGGCGGGACAAGAGTTGCTGGCCGCGCTCGATGATTATGAGGAATGCTCCCCGCGATTCCCCTACCCGCATGAATATCGCCGGATCATGCTGGAGGTGGATACCGACGACGGAACCTTAGCGGCTTGGACCTACATTTATAATTGGCCAGTAATAGAACGTGCAAAGATCAGAGGCGGCGATTTTCTGCGCGAGCAACCTCCAGCCATTGCACCGCGCCTGCGATGAGTTACCGTGCGTTGGGGGAACGAACAGGAGGCTCCGATGCACGAAGACCCGATCAACCATGAAACACCCGAGGATGGCCGCTTGCCGGAGGATCGCAACTGGGTTGCATCGACCGGAATGGATCGCCGCGGGCTGTTGGTGGGCGGTGCGTTCGCCGCGGGTTTCGCCGCAGCCTGCCAGCCGGTCGCGGCAACGACCATTCGGACTGCAGCGGACAATATCACGGAACAGAGCGCCAGCGTGAAAGCCACGGATGGCTTCGCGGTCCCACTGTTCATCGCCAGGCCGAAGGGTGGCAAGCCTGCTCCGGTCATCATCATCGTGCATGAAATCTTCGGCGTGCATGAATGGATAAAGGACATCTGCCGCCGCTTTGCCAAGGCTGGCTATTATGCCGTCGCGCCCGACCTTTTCGCGCGCCATGGCGACGCGACCAAGATCACCGACTTCACCCAATTGCGCGACACCATCGTATCCAAAGCTGACGACGCACAGGTGATGGCCGATATCGACAGCAGCTATGCGTGGGCGGGCAAGAATGGCGGCGACGCAAAACGGCGCGGCATTACAGGCTTCTGCTGGGGTGGCCGAGTCGTGTGGCTCTATGCCGCCCACAGCAAGACTTTGGACGCGGGCGTCGCATTTTACGGCCGCGTCATTGGCAAGCCTGCTCCGCTACAGCCGACGAACCCGATCGATCAGGCCGTGCGGATCGGCGCTCCGGTCCTTGGCCAATATGGCGCCAAGGATAAGGGGATTCCGGTAGCCGACCTCGACGCCATGCGCGCGAAGCTGAAAGAGGCCGGAAAATCACCACCGTCGGAAATTACTGTCTATCCCGATGCCGATCACGGCTTCATGGCAGATTACCGGCCAAGCTATAACGAAGTCGCTGCGGCAAAGGCCTGGGTGGCAACGCTCGACTGGTTCGGGAAGTATGTGAAGGCCTAAATTTATGCGGCCCGGCAATCAGTCGCCGGGCCTTATGCTCTTTATTTGCCATCCTTCATTGCCTGAACCGCCGCAAGCGTATTCTTGACGTGCGCCGTATAGCTCAAGTCGCTGTGGACATAGGCCACGCGGCCTGTCGGCGCGATCACGTAGGAGGTCCGGTTCGTAAGCCCCGCCTTTTGCGGCAACGCCACGTCATAGCCGGAAATGACGTTTGGCCCCGCCGATGCCACGGTGAATTTATTGCGGCATTCCTCGACCGAGAATTTTGCGAGCTTGTCTACCGGATCGGCGGACATGCCGATGACAGTCGCGCCTGCCTTGCTGAATGCTGCGGTCGCGTCGGCAAATTCCCGCGCTTCGGCGGTGCAGCCGGGCGTGAAGGCAGCCGGGAAGAAATAGAGGACGACCGGCCCCTTTTTCAGTTCGTCGGCAAGATGGATCTGGCGAACCTTGCCAGCCAGAGCGCCCCGCGTCGTAAAGTCAGGCGCTTTCGCACCCACGGCAAGGGCAGCGGACGCAGCAGTGGGCGCGAGCGCCAGAGTGGCAGCGGCGAGGGCAATATAGGCTTTCATGCACGGACTCCTGCGGGCTGGGGGCACCCGATCTACGCCGTTGATGATCCTAAACCGGGCTACACGCAAGTCTGTGCAAGCGGCACGGCTTACGCTGGCGAACAAAGCCCGCTAGAGCCAGCACATGCTCAGCCGCCTGACCGTCAGCGACTTTCGCAATCATCAGGACGCGCTGATTGTACCCACGCATCCCTTCATCGTTCTGACGGGGGAAAACGGCTCGGGGAAGACCAATATTCTCGAAGCTGTATCGCTATTGGCGCCGGGTCGCGGACTGCGCGGCGCACCACTGCGGGACATGACGCGGCAGGGCGGAAGCGGCGGTTTCGGCGTCGCCGCGCAAGTGGATGAGGTGACGATTGGCACCGGCGTCCTGCCGACCGCGCCCGACCGGCGGACAGTGCGGATCGGGGGATCGCCCAGCGCCGCAACCGCCCTGGCCGAGCGACTCTCGGTGCTGTGGCTCACCCCCGCGATGGATCGACTGTTCGCGGAGAGCCCGGGCGGGCGGCGGCGATTTCTCGACCGGCTGACGCTGGCGTTGCATCCCGGCCATGCGACGAACAGCGCCCGGTATGAAGCTGCGATGCGGAGCCGCAATGCGCTGCTTGCCGACACCCGCCCCCCCGACGCCGCATGGCTGACGGCGCTGGAAAGCCAGATGGAGACGCATGGGGCGGCACTAACCGAGGCGCGTACGGACACCGTTGCGGCACTGGCAGAGCGGCTGAACACTCAGGATGAGGGCCCGTTTGCACGTCCGCTGCTATCCCTCGAAGGCTGGTCGGAAGATACCCCGCGACTGGCCGAACAATTGCGCGAAGGTCGGCGCAGGGATGCCGCTGCAGGCCGGACCTTGAGCGGACCACACCGGACCGACCTCATCGTCACGCACGCGGCGAAAGGACAAGCGGCCGCGCTCTGTTCGACGGGGGAGCAGAAGGCGCTGCTTCTGTCGATCATTCTGGCGCATGCCGCTCTCGTCGCCGATCGCACGGGTCGCGCGCCGGTCCTGCTGCTCGACGAGGTGGCGGCGCATCTCGACCCGTCGCGTCGCGTGGCCTTGTTCGACCAACTGGCATCAACAGGTGGACAGGTATGGATGACCGGCACGGAAGCTGCTCTGTTTTCAGGCATTTCTTCTGCCACGCATCTGCATGTCGAAGCTGGCCGCATCTCAACGACCTGATACCGTCGCTAAAAAGGTTCCACTCGTTTCAACCTACGGCAAACTGCGTACCCCGCAGCGACCACGCCTTACCGCAGTGCGGTAGCATGAACAGCAGTTGAACGCTCTAAGCCCCTGAACAAGCGAGGGGTCGCACACATAATGCAAGGTTTCATTCGCGCGGCTCTCGCGCTGGTCGTCGCACTCGGCCTGGTTTCGGTGAACGCACCTGCAATGGCAGGCACTTTGCAATGCGCGCCTTATGCGCGACAAATCTCCGGTATTCAGCTTTTCGGACGCGCTGCTGATTGGTGGCAACAGGCCAGCGGTCAATATGATCGCGGCCATGAACCCCGCGTCGGTGCAGTGCTGGCGTTCGCCTCCAGCCGCTCCATGCCCGCCGGTCATGTCGCCATGGTGAGCCGCGTCGTCTCCGATCGCGAAGTGCTGCTTACCCACGCCAACTGGTCCTATCGTGGCGGGATCGAACATGACGTCCGCGCCATCGACGTATCGCCCAATAATGACTGGAGCGATGTAAAGGTCTGGTACGGCCCGATCGGCAATCTTGGCCTCCGCTCCAATGCGGCGAAGGGCTTTATCTATGCGACGGCACCCGCTCCTGCTGCAAAGCCAGTGCAGATCGCCCTCGCCGATACCGGTGTCTCGCTTCACTGAGCGATCCGGTTCGTAGCCGGAACATCTGGTTAACGCGATAACAGGCATTGGACGCCTATAGCTGCTGCCGAGGGATCAGGGCGGTAGCGGGGTTCACTGATATGCGACAGTTTCAGGGCAGAGCGGCAGCATGGCTGCTGGCGACTGGCCTCGCCGTTTCGAGCGTGACGCCACTGCGCGCCGCCGACATCCTGCAATGCGTACCCTATGCGCGCGCTGTCTCCGGTGTCGCATTATATGGTGACGCCTGGACATGGTGGGATCAGGGGGCCGGACATTATGATCGCGGCCATCGCCCCCGCAAGGGCGCAGTGCTGGCCTTCCAGCCCTTTGGCCCGATGCAACTGGGCCATGTCGCGGTGGTCAGCGCCGTTCTTTCGGACCGAGAAGTGCTGATCCGGCACGCAAACTGGTCCTCGCCCGGCGCGATCGAGGAAGATGTGCGCGCCATCGACGTGTCGGAGGATGGCGACTGGAGCGCGGTGCGGGTGTGGTATACGCCATCCGGGCATATGGGATCGCGCGTCAATCCAACCTACGGCTTCATCTATGGCGAGCGTGCCCGGCTGCATTCGTTCGACGAGATGCGCGGGACTCGGCTGACGCAAATTCGGTACACCGATGATAAGGACGCGGGGGACGCCGAACCTGGCCGGCGACCGAACGCAAGACTCCGCCTTGCCTATGCCGATGTTACCGGCACCGACGATGTGCGAACACTCGCCGATATCATGCGCGATGTCAGGCGAGACGCGCGGCTGAAATAGGAGCCAAGTCCGCTGCCTTAGCGTTCGCGACCGAGTATTTCGCGCGCCCTCGGTTCCAGCCGCTCTACCGCCGCCGCGTGGATGCCCGGCGCGCAGCATAGGACGCCGAATGCCGTCGGATCCTTGCGATTGAAACCAAGCGGCCGCCCCAGTGCATCCGTGACGGAAGCGCCCGCTTCCATCGCGATAAGGGCAGCAGCGGCGATATCCCACTCATTGCCCCACCGGATCGTCGCCAGCAAGTCGGCCTCGTCCGCCGCGACCATCACCATGCGCAGCGCGATACTGTTGGGCTTTGCGACGGCCGTCAGGTCATGGTCGATCTTAGGCAACACATCGGCAGGCACCCGCGCACCGGGCAATTGCGCGCGCGTGCTGGTGTGCAGCCTCCGCCCGTTCCGCGTCGCACCTTCGCCTGCTTGTGCAATCCACAATTCATTGCGCGCAGGCGCTGCCAATATGCCGAAGCGCGGCAGGCCCGCCTCCACAAGCGCGACAGATACTGCCCACCCGGGTCGGCCCCTTAGATAATCGCGTGTCCCATCAATGGGATCGACTACCCAGACACGGTCCCGACCCAGCCGATGTGCTGTGTCCGCCGTCTCTTCCGACAACCAGCCCGCATCCGGCGCAAGATCGTGCAGCGCGCGCTTCAGCATCGCGTTCACGTCCATATCCGCATCGCAGACCATCTCGCCGGGCGTCTTTTCCCAGCGCTCCACCTTGGTCTTGCCACCCGCCCACAGCGTCAGCGCGTGATCGGCGGCTTCCGTCACGGCGTCTATCGTCTGCCGGAACAAGCGGTCGGCCATGATTATCCGCCTGCCACCATCATCCCGTCGATGCGGATGGTCGGCACGTTGGTCGCATAACGGAACACCAGATCATTGGCGGGAACGAGGTTGCGGAACATATCGATCAGATTACCAGCGATCGTGATTTCGGCAACTGCGCCGACGACCGCGCCATTTTCGATCAGGAAGCCCGACGCGCCACGGCTGTAATCGCCAGTAACGCCATTTACGCCCATGCCGATGAGATCGGTGACGTACAGGCCGCGCTTCACGTCCTTCATCAAATCGCCCGGCGTCGCATCACCCGGTTCCATATGCACGTTGCTCGGCCCCGCCCCCGGCGCGCCGCTGGTGCCCCGGCTGGCGTGGCCGGTCGGATCGAGACCCAGTTGCCGCGCCGAAGCGCTATCCAGCAGCCATCCCGTCAGCACACCCGCATCAATCAACGCCCGACGGTTAGTCGCCAGCCCCTCACCGTCGAAAGGACGTGAACGCAGGCCGCGCAGCATCAATGGGTCGTCCACGATCGTGACGCCGCTATCGAAAATCGCCTTGCCCAGATGTTCCAACAGGAAGCTGGAGCGGCGCGCGATGGAAGGGCCGACGATGGCACCCACCAGATGACCGACTAGGCTGGAGCCAACGCGTGGATCGAAGATCACCGGCATCTGCCTGCTCTCGATCTTGTTGGGGTTGAGGCGTGACACCGCGCGCTGCCCGGCCTTGATGCCGATCGTCTCAGCCTCGTCCAGATCGACGATATGCCGCACCGTATGGCTGGCATAATCGCGCTGCATGGATGCACCTTCGCCGGCCAGCACGCTGGCATAAGTCGAATGACTCGTTCCGGCATAGCTTCCCGCAAACCCGTGGCTGGTGGCCAGTGCAATCTGGCTGCGGCCCGATGATGCCCCGCCGCCTTCGCTATTCGTGACGCCCGGCACCGCCCGCGCGGCATCTTCCGCTTCAAGGGCACGCAGCTTCAATGTCGCCGGGTCAGGCTCTCCCTTGTCGCACAAATCGAGGGCCGGAGGCTTACGGTGGAGTAAACGATCCTCCGGTGCCAGCCCCGCATAGGCGTCCTCGGGCGCTTGCTCTGCCATGGCGATGCACCGCTCGACCAGCGTGGCAAGGCTTGCTGGGTTCATGTCCGATGCCGACACCGTCGCCGACCGCTGGCCCAGAAACACGCGAAGGCCGATCTCTTCCCCTTCGGATCGCTCGACATCTTCCAGCGCGCCCAGGCGCACCGAAACATTGGTGGACGCCGTGCACACATAGATGGCGTCGGCGGCGCTCGCACCGGATTTGCGAGCGGCGTCCACCAGATTTTCCGCGCGCTGCTGCGCTTCGTCGAGGCTGAGCATAGGGGTGAGGGTGACTCATGGGGTTCAGGAAAGCCGCGCCTTAGCGGCATGGGG
>JBPPMC010000148.1:0-24820 GCA_051305835.1 Sphingobium sp. | reverse complement strand
ACTTTGTGCTGCTACCAAAGCTGGTGAGCAGGGCAGGGCGGGCAGGACACTGCGCGCGTGGGGCGGTAACCAACCCGTGCGTTGCGAAATGCAGGATGCGGAAGTCGTTGAGGTCGGGCTGCGCCATGATGGCGTCGTCGGTGAACGCCGCGCCAGTCAACACCTCGGATCCCTTCAGGCCGATCTTGGCAGCAGCTTCACGCAGTTCGGTTGCGGGGATCGGCCGGTTCCATTCCGCTGACGACCAGTTGCAGTTGATGCCCTGCTCCCCGGTTACCGACCGCGTCAGCGCTACCCCGCGCATCGCCGCCACCGGCGCATTCTCGCCAAAGCCGATATAGTCGCGCTTGGCGGCTGAGACTGGAGCATTGCGCGCATCGCGAAAGGCGCGGGCGGAAAGCGCCGTGCTGATACTGTGCGTCCGTCCTACCCAGTCGATCCCCCGGAAATCGAAATCGCTGTCGGGCTTGGCTGCAACACGCTTCTCATAGGCGTCGACGCCGGACTGGCTGGCGATCAGCAAGTTCACTGGCAATTGCAGCATCGCGCCGTCCGGTTCGAAGATCAGATGCTTCGCCGAAGCCAGCCGCGCTTCCACCGGTGCAAACAGGTCGACGAACAGGCTTCGCGCCAGCGTAACATGGAGTGGATAGGTGGCCTGTACGCCATTGACGGTCGTGGAGATCGTCTCGCGGATTGCCGCTACCTTGGTCTGCAGGGCCGCCGCGCCGATGCCGACGCGATAGCCCGTCGCACCCGCTCCGTCGATCCACACGGCGTATAGAGAATCGCCCAGTTGAGCCAGTTTGAGATAGGCTTCGCCGGGCTTCAACGCTGCCTGCATGTCAGTCAGCGTCAGCACATCCTTCGCGACCGCGCGATATTGCGGAAAAGCTGCCAGCGCCGCGAGCGTCGTCGCCTGTTGCTCGCCGAGTGCCGCAACTTCCTTCTGCTGCGCCTCTATCTGTGCCGCTACAGCAGGATCGCCTGCATTCGCCTGCGCGAGTTGCGCCAGTGCGATCCGTCCGCGTTCCACATCACGCGAGAGCGACACGGACTGCCGGAACAGGCGAGCGGCGTCTCCCGTACCCGCCGATAATTCGCGCGTCAGGACTTCGAGTGTGTCCGCCGCGCCGGGTCGTACGAGGGTCTGCGTCGCCGCGAACAAATCGGCTGTCAGTTCGGGCCGTGTCGGAATTTGCTGGGCGAGTAGCGCAAACCAAGGCTGCAACTGATTGGAAAGACCCGTCAGTGCGTTACGATTTTCGGTCGTGGAAGAAATGATCGTGCGATACAGCGTGATTGCATCATCTGTCCGCCCACGCCGCACGAGAAACGCACCCAGCCGTGCCCGCGCGCCATTCAGCGCCACGGTTTCGGGATATTGCCCCGCGATCAGCGTGACAGCCTGATTGAGAAGCGCCTCGGTCTGGCCATACTTTCCTTCGGCTTCATAGGTCAGCGCGATTTCCGCCAGTAACTGTGCACGTAACCGCGTGATCGACGTCACGCGTCCTCCGCGGATTGCCATCGCATTGCTGAGCGCCTGCTCCAGCGTCGCCCTTGCAAGGGTTGGCTTACCGGTCAGGCGTTGCAATGTGCCGCGCAACTGTTGCGTTTGCGCGTCGATGATCGCGCCGCGCTCCTGTGGTGTCAATTTCATTGCCTGCGCCATACCGAGCGCCGGACTGGTGGGAATGCCGCTGTTGATCTCGGCAGCGACTTGCGGGGTCAGTGATACGCCAGCCGCATCGTCGATCACGCCATTCGGCAATCGGCCGAGCGGCTGATCGAGCAGCGCCAGCGCACTCCCATAATTGCGCTGGTTCAGCCGGTGCATCGCCTCGAAGTTGCGCCGGAGGCTCAACTGCACGCGATCTCCAATAGGAACAGTCCGCGCCTGTGCGAACAAGGCATCGGCCTGCGCGAATTCCCCCATATTGGAAAGCTGTAATGCGCGGTTGATGAGATATTCATGCGCCATCGCGGCGCGCGCTGGAGCGCTCAGCTTGGTAGAATCAGGCGCATTGGCGAGCCGGTCTTCCAGACTGTCGAAGAACTCCGCCGCTTCTGCATAATTGCCGGAATTGTTGCGGCGATAGCCTTCCGCCAGGACGGTCTGGGGATCGAGACCGGCCGCCTGCAAGCGGGCGAAGGCGGTCATGTCTTCGCCACCCAGGGTCGCGATCTCGATCTTGCCGTCCACGATCCGGTCGGCGATGATCGAGCGCAGCGCCAGGACGAGCGCGCTGGCATAGCTTGCAAAACCCTGTGCAATGTAGGTCGTTTTGCCCTTGGTCACGCGGGTTATGCGATACGCGGCTCCGTTGCCCGCGATGCGGCAATCGCGCACCAAGACATTACCGACGTCCGCCAGCATCGCACCGCCTTCATCGCGGCATTCCAGCTTGGCGCCCCGTGATGCCGTCAGCCGGGTCAAAAGCGCATCGTCGCTTTCTCCGCCTGCCAGCCGAAGTGCGTAAAGCCGCCCGATGGGTTGAGCCGAGTCGCGGCACGCGATGGTCCATGCGCGGTCGAACATTCCACTGCTCGTGGGATCGCCGCTGCGACTTTGCGCCTGACACAGCGCTCCGCCACTGCCGCTGCCAATACGGAAGCTGTCCATCAGGCTGGGTTTGGCGGTCTGCGCATTCACCACAGCAGGCGACGCTAAAACCAGCGCCACCATAGAAACTTGAAACCCCCGCACGGCAAATCTCCCTAACTTCCGCGAGCCATGTGTTCTGCGAAAGATCCCCTGAAGCGACGCCGTTTCTTTTAATTTTCGCGGTAATAGCGCTGCTCTTGCCCCACCTGCAAGGTCAAACGCGCGTCATGGTCCGTGCATGTGCCTGAGTGCCCCGATTAATTATCACATCGTTCTCGATTACGACATCGGGTGCCAGGTCGGGCAATGTTTCAAGCGCGCCGTAAAGTGGTGCGAAGTCGGTTCCCATAGTTTGCTTCAGCAAGTCCTCAAAGCTGTCGATGACGAAATAACTCTGCTGGTAATCATCGATGCGATAGTCTGTCCGCATCAGCCGGGTAAGGTCGAAGCCGATACGATTGGGGGAGGCGTCCTCCAACGCGAAGCGCGACTCGCCATAGGATGATACGATACCCGCGCCGTAGAGCTTCAAATCGCCACCATCGCGAATCAAGCCGAACTCGACCGTGTACCAGTATAACCGCGCCAGCTTATGAAGCGCGCCGAAGCCCAGGCTGCGCAGACCCCCTTGGCCGTAAGCCTGCATGAAATCGGCAAAGGCGGGATGCGCCAGCAACGGCACATGCCCGAACACGTCATGGAAAACATCGGGTTCTTCCAGATAGTCCATCTGGTCGGGCGTGCGAATAAATCGTCCCGCCACGAAGCGCCGGTTGGCAAGATGATCGAAGAACACCTCATCCGGCACGAGTCCGGGAACAGCGACCACTTGCCACCCGGTCTTCTTCATCAGCCGTTCGGATAAATCTTCAAAATTCGGGATTCCCGACTTTCCCATGCGCAGGACATCCAGACCCTCGATAAACGCCGGAGCGACGCGTCCGGGCAGCATCGCCGATTGCCGGGCGAATAGTTGGTCCCACATCGCATGCTCGTCCGCAGTATAGCGCGTCCAGTCTTGCGGAATTGTCCAGTCGGACGCGGCTTCAGCCGGGCGGGCTAGGTCTGTGCTCATCATACTGATATGGGTGAAGTAGTTGCGCTTGTCACTATCGAGCCTTCGGAACATTTTTCTCCCGGCGCGTTAAACGGCGCATCTGGTCATGGTGTATTCACCGTGACCTTTCTATGATCCCGCTAATATTCCGTTGGAAAGGCAATTTAATGCGTATCATTCCATCGATCATGCTGGCCGCCGCGATCATGACGGCGACTGTACCGGCCCAAGCAAAACCGCGTGAGTCGAGTGAAGCCAAACTTGCCAAGGAGATTGCGGATCGCGTTCCCGGTAAGCCGGTTAACTGCATCTATTCGCGCGATATTCGTTCGACACGTATCATAGACGGGACTGCGATCGTCTATGAGATGAATGGCAACCTGATCTACGTCAACCGGCCGCCCTCGGGTGCGTCCTTCCTGCGGAGCGGCGACGCCCTGGTGACAAGGACGTCCACGTCACAGTTGTGCAACGTCGATATCGTGCGACTATACGACACAGGCGCCCGTTTTGAGCGCGGTTCGGTGGGACTGGGCCAGTTCGTCCCTTACAAGAAGGTGAAGCCCGCAGCCGCTGGCTAGTTCTGAGATGGCCGACCCGGAAGGTGGCGTGCGACGGATGACTATTGCGCTGCACAAAAAGCACTGGACTTCCGCGCCGGTCCGAACACATTGGGCATATGGACACGAACCGTATCTTCTTTGAAGCCATTGCGCTGCGCAAATGCGTGCAGGCGACCTATAACCGAACGCTGGTGACGCTGGCTCCGCATATTTTATTCACTCGCCATGACGAGCTTTACCTCGATGCGGTCACGCTGGAGCGAGACGGCCAGCCCCCGCGAGAGTTGAAGCTGGGGACCTTCAAGCTGGCTGGACTGAAGGACGTTGCCATCACGGATCGTTCGTTCGACAGGATGGCGCTCTACGAGCCGGGCGATGCCAAATATGAGGGCGCGACGGTTTTTGCGGTTGAACTTAAGTAACTCTTAGCGCCGGTGCAGTGATTACCAGGTGCAAGGAAGCATATAGCGGAGGGTCAGCAGCATTTCCCGCCACCTGCACCGCTGAACCGGGCTTGCTCTCGATTGCGGAAGAATTGGAGGCGGGTCATCGGCTCCGTGTCGGGATGGTGTTGCGTCATGTGCGCAAGATATGAGTCATAAGGCGGTTGACCCACCATAAGCCGCGCCATGGCGCGCAGAGCCGGGAAGAAGCCGCTCACTCTGGAGGCACCATATGCCGGGGCGCTTCGTTGATGCTGGGCTGCGGATTACGCAAAGCGGCGGCGCAGGTGCGGATGGTAAACAGCAGAAGCGAGATGACCACCGCCAGAAACACCCCGCAAAGCACAGCATCGACGCGATCGTTGAAGATGATGGCCTGCATCTCCGCCATGGATTTGGCGGGGGCGAGTATCTTGCCCGCCGCCTCGGCGGCCGCAAACTTGCTGGCGTGTGCCAGGAAGCCGACAGCCGGGTCGGCCGATAGCAGCTTCATGCCGCCCGCGCTCAACGTGCAGATGAGCAGCCAGATCGTCGGCACGACCGTTACCCAGGCATAACGCTGCTGTTTCATACGGAACAGCACGACCGTGGCCAGCATCAATGCGATCGCTGCCAGCATCTGATTGGATATGCCGAACACCGGCCACAGCGTATTCACGCCACCCAGCGGATCGGTCACGCCCTGATAGAGGAAGAAGCCCCAGCTTGCGACGCACAGCGCTGTCGCGATCAGGCCGGGGATCAGCGACGTGCCTGCGCGGAAGGACGGGACGAAAAGGCCGATCAGATCCTGCAACATGAATCGCCCCGCGCGCGTGCCAGCGTCAACGGCGGTGAGAATGAACAACGCCTCGAACAGGATGGCAAAGTGATACCAGAATGCCTTCATCGTCGCGCCGCCAATGACGTGACTGAAGATTTCGGCCATGGCGACTGCCAGCGTCGGCGCGCCGCCGGTGCGTGAGACTATGGTGTGTTCGCCCACATCGCGCGCAGTCTGCACCAGCACGTCGGCGGAGATCGGAAAGCCCATGGCGGTCACGGCGGATGCAGCGCTGACCGGATCGGTGCCCAGCACGGCGGCGGGGCTGTTCATGGCGAAATAGATGCCGGGATCGAGGATCGACGCGCCGACGAGCGCCATGATCGCGACGAACGCTTCCATCAACATGGCCCCGTAGCCGATGAAGGGCGCGTCGACTTCGCTGGCGATCAGCTTCGGCGTGGTGCCGCTGGCGATAAGGGCGTGGAAGCCCGAGACCGCACCACAGGCAATGGTGATGAAGAGGAAGGGGAACAGGCCGCCCGACCAGACGGGGCCACCGCCGCCGATGAACTGCGTCAGTGGTGGCATGCGAAGCGGCGGGGCCATGATCAGAATGCCGATCGCCAGCGCGGCAATGGCTCCGATCTTGAGGAAGGTGGAGAGATAATCGCGTGGCGCGAGCAACAGCCAGACCGGAAGCACGGAGGCGACTGCGCCATAGCCGATCAAGATCCAGCAAAGCTGCATGGGCGTAAATGTGAACAGCGGACCCCAGAAGGGCGATGCCGCGATCGCCTGCCCAAAGAAAATCGCGAGGATCAGTCCCACGAAGCCGAGGAGCGAGACTTCACCGATGCGGCCGGGACGAATCCAGCGCGTATAGATACCCATCGCCAGTGCCAGCGGAACCGTGGCCGCGACGGTGAACATGCCCCACGGGCTTTCTGCAAGTGCGCGCACGACGATCAGCGCCAGCACGGCAAGAATGATGACCATGATCATGAACGCGCCCGCCAGCGCTATCGTCCCTGCAACTGCGCCCATTTCCATGCGGACCAGTTCGCCCAGCGATTTGCCGTCGCGCCGCATGGATATGAACAGGACCATGAAGTCCTGCACCGCCCCGGCCAGCACGACCCCGGCGATGATCCACAGCGTGCCGGGAAGATATCCCATCTGCACCGCGAGAACCGGACCCACCAACGGGCCGGCCCCTGCAATTGCCGCAAAATGGTGGCCGAAAAGGACACGGCGGTCGGTCGCGACATAATCCAGGCCATCGGCACGATACAGCGCTGGCGTGGCCCGGTTGGGATCGATCCTCATGACGTAACGGGCAATGTAGAGCGCATAATAGCGGTAAGCGACGAGGAAGGTGCTGACGGCGGCGACAACTATCCAAAGTGCATTGATCTGCTCACCGCGAGACGCAGCAAGGACGGCCAGACAGGCGGCCCCAATCAGCGCTACGACAATCCAGGGAATATGTTTCAACGCAGGCTCTCCGACGGCAGACTCATAATCGCGGCCCGTCATGAACATAGCGATGACCCATTGCAATGATATTGCAGACGAACGGGACAGGGAGGGGCGCGCAAGAATGGTGGAAACCTGCAACCGGTTCTTCAATGCCACCAACTAGTGGATATTATATCAAATAGTTGGTGATAAATTCGTGCATCTTTGTCGCTCTATCGTCGGTAAGCCCTCTTTCTGCGCTGTTTTCCAAAGTTGGCACGCCTCCTGCAATGATCGGAGTACGACCAATCAACGGTCGCAAACATCAAATCCGGGAAAGAATTTATCATGAAAATCATCGCAATCATCGCCATCGCCGCCTCCATCTCCACTGCCGCGACGCCCGCATTCGCGAAGGCCGAAGGCCGCTTCGGACGGGAGAAAGTCAGCTTCAACGAAAAGACGAACGAATATTGCTTTAAGCATGCCCGTCCAGATTCGCGCATCCCTCATAACGAATGCCGCACGAAGGAAGATTGGGCGCAAGCTGGCCTAACGATCACGCATAAGCCCGCCATTCAGCTTGCGCAGCGTTGATGACGTATCCTCCCGGTCTGATCTAACCGGAGGAAGTCTCGGAGTACGAAGTCCCTCATGCGGCGCTACTGCGCTGGAAGACGCAGCATGAGGGACTCCGGTGGGCGCGACCATCCCCCGATCGACCACGGTGGCTCACTCCCATGCTGAGGCGGGATCATCAAAGTTCGATCAAATTGGCGGCCAGATCTACGCCGACCCTGTGATTGACGCGCATGGGATTACGCTCCGGGCAGACGAAGTTCGTCATCCGAAGGTTCAGTTAATGTCGTTCAATGATTTTGTGGCTTTCATGTAACAGACCGGCAGAAAAGTGGGACTTTCTATAGCTTTATGAATTATTAACATTGCGCAAACGGCTCTGGTCGAGACAAAATAGCTGCATGAGCGCTGTCATGCGCGTCACGATTCAGGGAAAATCCATGTTCAGAAACCATCTTTTCGCCGGGAGCGCGCTCGTCGGCGCATTGGCGCCTTTGCCCTCCGTCGCTGTCGGCCAAACCAACCCTCCGGGCCTTATTGGCGACACCCCCGCGCCGGTCGCCACTGCCGATGCTGAGGCGGATGCAGATAGCGGCTCGATTGTCGTAACCGGATCGCGCATTCGCCGTCCCAACCTGGAGTCTGGTGCGCCGATCACCACCGTCACCGGGGCGGAATTCTTTCAGACGGGCAAGGTCTCCGTCGGTGACATTCTGAACGAATTGCCGCAGTTGGCGACGACGTTCAGCCAGCAGCAATCGACGCGATTCCTCGGTACGCGCGGCCTGAACCTCATCGATCTGCGCAACCTGGGCACGCAGCGCACGCTCGTGCTCGTGAACGGTCGCCGCCATGTCGCAGGCGACGTGCTGAACAGCGGCGTTTCCCCTGACATCAACACCCTGCCGACAGACCTGATCGAAAGCGTTGACGTGATCACGGGCTATGGCTCGGCCGTTTACGGGTCGGATGCGATTGCCGGCGCAGTGAACTTCAAGCTGAAGCAGGACTTCGAAGGCCTGCAGTTGCGCGGTCAGTCCGGCATCAGCCAGTATGGTGACGGCGGCAATCAGTATGTGTCCGCTCTGGCGGGCACGAACTTCGCCGATGGTCGCGGCAACATTGCGGTCAATCTGGAATATGCGCAGCAGAGCAAGTTTTTCGCATCGGGCCGCAGGAAACTTCGCCAGCAAGACGGCCTTGTGGTTGTCGATTCCGACTCTGGCGCCAGTTCCGATGGCATTCCCGATCGTATGTTCCTGCGTGACATCAGGTCCACCACGATTTCCCTTGGTGGCTTGACGAACATTCCAAGCGCGACCGGTGCGTGCGGTCGTAGCGCCACGGGTGCTGCATATAACTGCATCTCCTTCTTCCAGCCTGATGGTACGCTGGTGCCGGTTACCGGAGACCGCGTGGGCCTTGCCCCGAACGGCAGCTTCCTGGGCGGCAATGGCTATTCGGGTCGCGAAGGCCAGTTGCTTGCACTGTCGCCGCGCCTTCAGCGCTTTTCTGCAAACATCCTAGGCCACTTCGATGTATCCGATGGCTTCAAGCCGTTCTTCGAGGGCAAATATGTGCGCTCCGTAGCGCAAGGCTCGCAGAGCGGACCATTCTTCTCTCAGGGAACGACGCTGGGTGATCCGGGCGCAGTCAATCGCGAACGAATCGCCCTCGATAATCCGTATCTGAGCGATCAGGCGCGCAGCGCACTGGTTGCGCAGCTTCTGCCCGCCACCGTCAATGGCAATACGGGCGCGGCCTTCATTCAGGCTACGGACGACGACGACAATCCCGTCGGACCCACACCTGCGGCCCAGTTGGCGGCGCAGCGTGCAGCCATTGCGGACGGTAGTTTCCGCCTGAACGTACGCCGGAACTGGCTCGACTTCGGTATTCGTGACGAGCGGATCACGCGTGAGACGTTCCGTGGCGTGGTGGGCGTTCGCGGAGACTTCAACGACGACTGGAACTACGAAGTTTCGGCGAACTATGGCGTCCATCGCGAGAAGAACAAGATCATCTCGAACGTGAACGTACAGCGTTACCTTCTGGGCGTCGACACCACGCGGAATGCTGCGGGTCAGATCGTCTGCCGGTCGCAGGTCGATCCTTCGGCAGCCAGCGCCTATGTGCTGGACGCGGATGGCAACGCGGCCGATCCCGCACGGCTTGCCGCGGATATTGCTGCATGCCAGCCCATTAATCCGTTCGGCCAGGGCACGCTCAGCCAGGCAGCGCGCGATTACGTAACGGTGGATTCCCGCGCGAGCGGCAAGATCACGCAGTTCGTGGCGAGTGGCTTCGTTGCGGGTGACCTGAGCCAGTTGTTCGAACTGCCCGGTGGACCGATCGGCTTCTCCGTGGGTGGCGAATATCGCCGCGAGACGTTGAAGTACGAACTCGATGATCTCACGCAGCAGGGCTACGCGTTCTACAACGCGATCCCTTCGTTCAGCGCGCCATCCTTCGAAGTGAAGGAAGTGTTCGGCGAAGTGCGTATCCCCATCCTGAAGGACACGCCTTTCTTCAAGGAACTGACGCTCTCCGGTTCGGGTCGTATTTCCGACTATAAGGGCGCGACCGGGACCGTCTATTCCTATGGTGGCGAACTTAGCTGGCGTCCGATCGACGACATCCGGTTCCGCGGCAGCTACACACGGGCAATCCGCGCACCGAACCTGACGGAACTATACTCCGCACAGGGCCAGAACTTCGCCCCCGCGCCGAACGATCCCTGCTCGGCGCGTAACATCAACACCGGTTCCTCCAATCGCGCTGCAAATTGCGCCGCGGCTGGCGTTCCCGCCGGTTATGATTTTGTCTACACGCAGTCGCTGGAAGTCCTGTCGGGCGGCAACCCGAACCTGACCGAAGAAACGTCGGACAACTACACGATCGGCGCGGTGTTTACGCCGCGCGCGGTTCCGGGCCTGTCGCTCACCGTCGATTATTACGACATCACGGTGAACAAGGTGATCTCGGCCATCGACGAGCAGACGATCCTCAACAGCTGCTATGACTCGGCGAGCCTAGATAACTCGTTCTGCAGCCTCTTCACACGCGCGGGCGCCAATGGCGGACCACGCGGCGAAGTGCCGTTCCAGGTGCTTGAGGGATCGCTGCTGGCGGCAACCTTCAACTTCGCAAAATTGAAGGCGCGCGGTATCGACGCCGAACTGGCCTATCGTCACGACTTCGGTTCGTTCTCGGGCAGCTTCCGCGCGAACTATACCCGTGTGCTTGAGCGTACTGACTTCCTCGATCCCAACGATCCCAGCTTTGCGGATCGCATCATGAGCGAAGTCGGCACGCCCAAGGATCGCCTGACGGCGAACGTGGATGCGACCTTTGACAAGTTCACGCTTGGCTATCAGGTCCGCTGGGTGGGCAAGCAGGTATTCGGCGCCGCCGAAAATACCTATTCAGTGAACGGCGAAGCACCCCAGAACCCCGATTATTCCGATCCCCGCTTCTACGGCAATGTCTTCTACCATGACATTCGCGGTGAAGTGGCTGTCAATGATCAGTTGGCGCTCTACGGCGGTATCGACAATCTGACGAACCGTTTCGCGCCGTTCGGATCGACGGGAATTGGCGCCGGATCGGACAATGTGGGCAACACTGGCCTGTATGACAACAAGGGCCGCTCGTTCTACGCCGGGTTCCGCGCGAAGTTCTAAGTCAGACAATTCAACATCTTACAAAGGCCGGTGCATTGCGCCGGCCTTTTTTTGGATGACGATGTGAGTATCAACGCAAAATGACTGCAACGATCGTTGATCAGGCAGAAGCATTGTTGCGCGAAGGGCGTGCGGCGCAAGCCTTGCGCCTGCTCAATGAAGCGGCACGCGGTGACGATGTGAGCGCCGTTTACGAACTGGCAATGTGGAGCCTTGTCGGCAAACATTTGCCGCGCGATCTGATTGCGGCTCGGGCATATTTAAGACGCGCAACGGCGATGGGGCATGCCGATGCAGCGCTCGTGGAGATTGCGCTCACGGCCAATGGGGCGGGTGCCGCGCCTGATTGGTCGGGGGCCTTTGAGCTGCTGCGTCTAGCGGCGCGCAACGATCCGCTGGCGGCCGATCATTTGTCGCTGCTCAACGCTATGGCGATAGACGCGCAAGGCCTGCCGGTTGCGGCACCCATCGGCAAAGCACTAGCCGCCCAGCCGGCGACATGGCTGTTCCCCGGCTTTCTAAGTCCCGCCGAATGCGCCCACATCGCGTCCATCGCGAGCGATGTGATGGAACCCGCGCAAGTCGTCGATCCGCTGACCGGGCGTTTCGTCACGCATCCGGTCCGGACATCCAGCGGGGCCGTGATCGGACCGTCGCGAGAGACTCTCGTGGTTCAGGCGATCAACCGGCGGCTGGCGGTAGTCAGTGACACCGATGTTACGCAGGGTGAGCCGCTTCAGGTGCTGCATTACGCGCCGGGCCAGCAGTTCCGGCCGCATCACGACGCGCTTCCGCCAAGTGAAGCCGCCGGCAATCAACGGATCCGGACGATGCTGCTTTATTTGAACGACGCTTATGCCGGTGGGGCAACGCGTTTTACCGCCACGGGTATGGAAATGCAGGGGCGGGGGGGTGATCTCCTCATGTTCGATAATCTGCGTCCGGACGGCGCCCCTGATCCTGCGGCGCAACATGCAGGGCTGCCCGTTACGCGAGGGGCAAAATGGCTGGCGACGCGCTGGATCAGGCAGAAGCCCTATGACGCTTGGGCAGTGCGCGCTGGTTGAATCTGCGCATACAATTAGTCTTATTCATGACGTCAGTCCGGTTCGCCGGAGAAGTAGCTGCCGTCAGCCGACGCCGTACTCCAGACCGGGTTCGAGCACTTCGGCACCGTCGGAGTGTATCGTGACGGGAATCGACTTGGCAGCCGGAGTTTTGCTGCCAGCGGCATAATGCCAGACGGGCATCAACACGTTGCACTCAGGATAGTAGCCGCCGATACAGCCCAAAGGAATGTCGTAGGCAGTGACGAGCATCCCGGAGAGGTGCCGATCGACTCCATCATGGGCAACTGTCCGCAGCGTAACGGCCTGGCCCACCTTCAGGCCCAAACGATCAATGTCCGATCGGTTCATCAGCACCACCTTGCGGGTGTTCTTGATGCCTCGAAAGCGGTCGTCATAGCCGTAGACCGTGGTATTGAACTGATCATTGCTGCGCAGCGTCATCAGACGCAGCACGTCACGATCCTCGGCGGGCATATCCGGATCTTCATCGAGCGCCTTTGGCGTGATGAAATTGGCCAGCCCCGTTTCCGTGTGCCATTTACGCTTCTTTGCAGGGAGCGGTCGCTGGAACCCACCCGGCTCCCACATGCGACGCTCATAATCCCAGAAAATATCGGGCAGCGTTTCACTTATTTCGCGCCGGATCTCGGCATAATCTCTCATATACGCGTCCCACCGCATGCGCGGGTTGGGATCGAGTACCCGTTGCGCCAGCTCGCAGATCAGCCGCATCTCGCTGATCAGATGCGGTGATGCCGGCTGACGCAGGCCCCGATTACCGTGAACGCAGCCCGACGTGTCTTCCATCGAAAGCACCTGTTGCCCCGTCTCCGTCTCGTCAATCTCCAGACGGCCGATGACAGGCAGGATGTAGCTGATCTCGCCCGGCAGCAACGCGCTGCGGTTCAACTTGGTGATGACGTTCACCGTCAAGCGTATGCCACGCCAGGCCGGTTCCATCTGGCCGTGATCCGGGATGGCCCGGACAAAGTTTCCTCCCAGCATGAAGAAGGCTTTCACGTCACCCTTCAGGACAGCCTCGCAGGTTTCTACGGTATTATATCCTGCCTCCCGTGGTGGCTCGAAAGCGAATTGTTCGCCCAGCCGGTCCAGCGGGAATAGCTCGGGCTTTTCCGTGACGCCGACAGTGCGCTGTCCCTGAACGTTTGAGTGGCCACGGACCGGGCAAATCCCTGCACCTTCCTTGCCTATATTTCCGCGCATCAGGAGGAGGTTGACCAGCATCTGCACGGTTTCCACCCCCGCCTGATGCTGTGTGAGGCCCATGCCGTAGATGCCGATCACCGCGCGCGACCGGGCATAGACATGCGCCGTTGACTCCATGTCGGCGCGATGCAGGCCGGAATGGCATTCGAGGTCTTCCCACCGCTGCGCGCGCAGCCAGTCGGCGAATTGATCGAAGCCATGAGTATGCTCCGCGATGAACGCCTCGTCCAGCACTGCGGCGCCGCCCGCAGCTTTGGAACCGTCATGCGAGGCCAGCACTGCCTTGCAAATGCCGGTGAGCGCCGCGAGGTCGCCACCGGCTTTCACCTGATGATATTGTGAACTGATGCGCGTGGCCTTGCCCGTTAGCATTTCGGTCGGCGACTGCGGATTCAGGAAGCGCTCCAGCCCGCGCTCACGCAGCGGATTGTAGGTGATGATCGGTACGCCGCGCTGGCTTGCTTCCTGCAGCGGATGGAGCATTCGCGGCGAGTTACTGCCCGGATTCTGTCCGAAGAACATGATGCAGTCGGACTTGGCAAAGTCTTTCAGATCGACAGTGCCGACTCCTTGGCCGATGCTCTGCGGGAGTGCTACCGACGTGGTTTCATGGCACATGTTGGAGCTGTCAGGCAGGTTGTTGTTGCCATATGCGCGGGCAAAAAGCTGGTAGAGGTAGCTTGCCTCATTGGACAATCGGCCAGAGCTATAGAATACCGTGCCCTTCTGGCGGTCCTCGACCGCGCGGAGTTCGTCTGCAATCTCCTCGATGGCGTGGCCCCAGGACACCGGCACATATTTGTCGCTATCCGCATCGTAGCGCAGGGGATGAGTCAAACGACCGGGTTGCTCCAGGTGGTAGTCATCCCATTCCCGAAGTTCGCTGACGGTGTGCTCCGCAAAGAAGGCGGGCGTGCAGCGATGGGACGTCAATTCCCAAGCGACCGCCTTCACACCGTTTTCACAATATTCGAGCGGCAGCGGGTTTGCCGGTTTCACCCAGGCACAACTGTTACACTGATATCCGTCCACCTTATTGTGGCGGCTAAGCGCCAGCGGCACGCTTCCGAGCACCCCCTCACGCCTCAATATATTGCCGACTGACTTGGCGGAACCCCATCCACCCGCAGGCAACTTATACGGCTTATATTTAGGATGGTCCAAAGGCCTAACTCCGCTGAGCAATAATCGGGAAACACGCGGTTCGCGGCAAGGTTGCACGGGAACACGCCGTCGTGCAATTTGTTCAGGGGAGATCACACTCGCCAGGAGGTCCGCGTGTTAATAGATCGGGACTATTTATTGAAAGAGCCTTCCGGCCCTTCCGCACCGAAGCTCTTCTTGGACACGCGGATTTTGCCTCTGGCCGTGAACGCGCTTGGCCGGGTGGAGGTCGCTCTAAGTCGCGCATCGGCACAAACTGGTGTCCGGCCCGCAGTGATCCTGGCCAGCATGCTGGGCGTCGTCTCATTCACCCTCCTCCAGTTATTCAAGAAGCAAGATATATTGAAATGAATATCGATGTGCTGGACTGGCATCGCCGACGCAGAGCCGGGCCGTCGATGCCGGGAAGTAAGGTTTATCCTTCGGCGAGGGAACGGACGTAATGACTGTGCATTGCGCACCCTTACAGGAGGGGCGTCATGAATTATAGCAAACGGATGACCTTATTGGCGCGGATCGGGTTCGCGGCACGCGGGCTTGTCTACATACTGATAGGATGGCTCGCGCTCGACGTTGCAACCAAGGGCGGAGAACCCACAGACAATCAGGGAGCGCTTGGCACGATTGTAGGTGCGCCGGCAGGACATGCTCTCCTCGCCGTTTGCGCCATTGGATTCCTTGGCTATGCCATCTGGCGGCTGACCGAAGCCGCTGTCGACCCGGAGAACCGTGGCCAGGATTTAAAGGGCCGGTTCGAACGGCTCGGCTATGCCATCAGTGGTATCGCACACATCATATTGGCGGTGGCGGCGGGGCGTCTGGCTCTTCGTCAAACATCGGCGCAGCAGGGCAGTCCCGGCGATCAGAACGCGGAAAGCTGGTCGGCCTGGCTTCTTGATCAGCCGGGTGGTGTTTTCTTGCTGGTGCTGGTCGGCTTGCTTTTCTTTGTCGTAGCCGCAGCGCAGGCGGTGAAGGCGTATAAAGCACGGTTTGATGAGCTGGATGGCGATATCCCCGCGCCGCGTTATGTGCGGTGGATAGGCCGCTGCGGATATGCCGCGCGCGCATTGGTCTTTGCGATCATCGGGTGGTTCTTGATCGCAGCCGCGCGCAATCATGACGCCGACGAGGCAGGCGGTCTGGGGCAGGCACTCACAACATTACGTGCACAAAATGACGGCCCGCTCATCTTGAGCATCGTGGCCTGCGGCCTGGGCCTGTTCGGCATATTCAGTGTGATCGAAGCGCGATACCGCCGGATCAACGTGACGAAACCAAATTTCATCTGACAGCAAAGTCGCCCTATCCTGCGCCCATGCCACCGCGCTGCGCCCGGGTTTGGGCGGAATGAAAGCAACAAAAATCCCGCCATTCATTGAATGGCGGGATTTTCGATGGTGGGCGTGGCAAGGATTGAACTTGCGACCCCTGCGATGTCAACACAGTGCTCTACCACTGAGCTACACGCCCACGGGAAGGCAGCCATTAGCGGGGGTTCGGTAACCGCGCAAGCGGGAATATCGGTTTGGATGTTTGAAGTTGCTGGACAGCGGGGTCTGGCTTGTTACGCTGGATCAAACAGGGGAAAATTCAGATCATGCAGCCGCAATCCGACGACCAGATTCGCACGCGGCTACCATTTTATCGTCATCTCTATGTTCAGGTGCTCGTCGCGATCGCGCTGGGTATATTGGTGGGGCATGTCTGGCCCGAGACGGGCGCGAGTCTGAAGCCGCTGGGCGATGCCTTCATCAAGCTGGTGAAGATGATCATCGCCCCCGTCATCTTCCTTACGATCGTTACCGGCATCGCGGGGATGCAGGGCATTGGCGCCATCGGGCGCGTTGCGGCCAAGGCGTTCGCCTACTTCCTGACTTTCTCGACTCTCGCGCTGGTCGTCGGCCTGATCGTCGCCAACACGATCCAGCCGGGCGCAGGACTGAACATCGACCCGGCTTCGCTCGATGCGGGCAAAGTCGCGGATTACGCGCATAAGGCGCACGACCAGACGCTGACTGCCTTCCTGCTCAATGTGATACCATCGACGATGGTGTCGGCCGTTGCGGAGGGCAATATTCTTCAGGTGCTGTTCGTAGCGATCCTGTTCGGGATATCACTGACGCTGATCGGGGAACGCGCCGCACCGTTGATGGCAGTGCTCGAATCGGCGAGTCATGCTATATTTCGCCTCGTCTCGATCCTTATGAAAGCGGCGCCCATCGGCGCGTTCGGGGCGATGGCATTCACCATTGGCCAATATGGCATCGGGACGCTCGCTAATCTTGCGGGGCTGGTCGCGACTTTCTATCTGACGTCGCTGCTGTTCGTGCTTGTCGTGCTGGGTGCAGTGGGACGCGTCGCGGGATTCAATATCCTGAAACTCATCCGCTATCTGAAGGCAGAGCTGCTGCTGGTGCTGGGCACGTCATCGTCCGAAGCGGCGCTCCCGAGCCTCATCGAGAAGATGGAGCGGGCAGGGTGCCGCAAATCGATCGTCGGGCTGGTCGTGCCCACCGGCTACAGCTTTAATCTGGATGGCACGAATATCTACATGACGCTGGCCGCGTTGTTCATTGCGCAGGCGACGAACGTGCATCTGGGGCTGGAGCAGCAACTCGCATTGCTTCTCGTCGCGATGATCAGTTCAAAGGGGGCCGCGGGTGTTACGGGGGCGGGGTTCATCACGCTGGCCGCGACGCTTTCCATCGTCCCCACCGTTCCCGTAGCGGGAATGGCGCTCATCTTGGGCGTGGACCGCTTCATGAGCGAATGTCGCAGCCTGACGAACTTCATTGGTAACGCCGTCGCCACGATCGTCGTGTCGGCGTGGGAGGGTGGTCTTGATCGTGTCAGGTTAAATGCCGCGATGGCAGGGGAGCCGCTTGATCCGGCACCCGGGACGCAGGAAATTATTCCGGACTAGCCATCACAGAGTGGCTCCGGTCAGATCAGCCCTGCTGCACCGTGCGGGCTGAACATCCTTTCTACTTCCAACACCAGATCGCGCAAGTGGAAGGGCTTTGACAGCACCTTGGCCTGCGGCATCGTCTTGCCCGCCTTCAACGTCACGGCGGCAAAGCCCGTGATGAACATGACGCGCATTTCCGGTGCGATCGTCGCCGCCTGCTGCGCCAGTTCGATGCCGTCCATTTCCGGCATCACGATATCAGTCAGGAGCAAGTCGAATCGGTCGGTCTGGATGAGGGGGAGCGCCGCCGTGCCGCGATCCACCGCGACCACCTCATAGCCCGACTTTTCGAGCGCACGCGCCAGATACTGCCGCATCGCGTCGTCATCTTCGGCCAGCAATATCCGTATCATCGTCCTTAACAATCTTTCGTTCCGGCCGGCTCTTTGACCAGGCGTGTTGCAGCATCCCAAGGCACAGGGCTTGGCATGGGAGGGCACCTTATGCGACAAGGGTTTAACATTTTCCAGCCGGGGGGTGCTGCGAAGCGACGAAAGGATATCCATGACGGACGTTGTCCCTCATCGTGGTAACGGCCCGCTCTCCCGTAACATTGTGGAAACGACGTTTGCGTTCGACCGCTACGGTTCCTCGGCAAAGCAGCCGATTACGATCAGTCCCATCGTAATCTCCGTTCCGCACGCGGGCAGGAACTATCCGGCCCCGCTATTGGCTCAGGCGCGTGTGCCTGCGGAAGTTCTGCGGCGGCTTGAGGATCGTTATGTCGATGTGCTGGCGCACGGACTCGTGGAGCAGGGTCATGAGGTGCTGGTTGCCCGGGTAGCCCGCGCGCTGATCGATCTGAATCGGGACGAGCGAGAAATCGATCCTGCCATGGTGCGTGACCTGCCCCATGGAACGACATTGCTGCCCAGCGCGAAGCTGCGTGGTGGGCTTGGGCTGTTTCCCCGCCGCTTGCAGGGTGCAAATGAGCTGTGGCGCCGCCCTATGGACTGGGCCGACATCCACTGCCGCATCACGCAAATCCACAAGCCATATCATGCTGCGCTGGCCGAGATGATGGTCCGTGCTCGCGATGTGCATGGTTACGCAATGCTGATCGATCTGCATTCGATGCCGCCGCTTTCGTCTCCGTCGGTAAGCGGCACGCCCCAAATCGTACTGGGAGATCGCTTCGGTCGTAGCGCCTCCAATCGCCTGATTGCCCGGGCGGCCGCGTTCCTGCAATCACAGGGTATCGCTGTGGCCCAGAACCATCCCTATCCGGGCAGTTATCTGCTCGACCGGCACGGACGGCCGGAACGGAATATGCATGCGCTGCAGGTGGAAATAGATCGCAGCCTGTATCTGGACACTGCGCTGGAGCGACCAGCCGAGGGTGTCGCCGCCATGCAGACGCTGCTGTGCGATCTGGCGTCGGCTCTCGCAGACGAATGGCCCACCCCAGCATTTGCGCAGGCGGCGGAATAGCGCGCCGTACTAGGCACAAGAAAAAACCACCCCGTGATAACACGGGGTGGCCAAGGTTCAGGGAGGAGACGTCTCCGAAGAGACATCTAATACAGCACACCCGAAAGGGGGGCAGGTGCACCGTACATCCTTGAATTAAGGGGAGAGGCGTTAAGTTTCAACCCAGGAAAAATTAAATAAGTGCTTTTTGGCAACCTTTTTTCCTCAAGCGCCTTAAAATCCTAGGCCCACAAACGTCATTGCGTAACCGGAACGGTCGGCATCTTGCCTTGATCGACTTGCTGCTGGAACACTTCACGCATCAACTGGAGCGAAAACAGGTGTGCGTGAATCAGCGGCAGCATGCCGTTCTGCGTGATCTTCCGGAGTTGATCACCACGCATATCGCGCAGCTTTTCCTCGTTCACCATCTGGAAGCCGCGATAGACGAACGGCTGGTCATTATCGGGAACCTGAATCGATACCTCGCCATCCATCAGCAGATCCATGGACTTCAGATCAGTCACGAATTGGCCCGTACGCGCCGCAGCCTGCTCAAAGTCCTCACAGAACTTCAGGATGTTGTTGGTGATTTCGGTAGGCTTGCCGTCATCCAGAAGTGCGTCACCGTCTTCGAAAGCACCGACATTCGGGCTGGTGGGATCAAAGCAAAGCGACAACTCGTCGCTGTCCGGGCGCAGCTTGGCCAGCATCCAGGGATAGCGACGAACATAGGCCGGCATGTAGGCCGGGCCGCGCAGCTTGCCTTCGTCGTCCAGGAACGTGTTGATGCCTTCGTTCAGGCCCATCAGCGCCAAAGGCACCGGATCATTGCCCGAGGAGAAGATGATCGGCACGAAGCGCTGCGCCGTGATGAATTCGTCCACGGTCAGCGGCACGGCATGCTGATTCGTCAGGAAGGGAGCCGAATCGGCGCCACGGATATGGAAATCCCCATGCTCCTGGCTGTTGAGCGGGATCAGATCTTTGTACAGAATGGGCAGTGAATTGTTCGGCGCGGTGGCCATATAGTCTCTCCATGGATCGGAAGCGCAAGGACCGCGCAGTGCTCGTCGGATGGCGTCAGGGCAGTAATGATCCCGCGCCCGGGACGCAATCGCTTTGTCTTGGACCACGTAGCGCCGACCACGGGATTCCTGGCTTGTAAAGAAGCGCAGCGCTCTTACCTTCCAACGCAACCGATAAGGGGCATCCGCCGCATCATGGCATCCATCATAAGTATATCTGGCCTGACGAAGAAATACGCGTCGGGCCACACCGCCTTGCATAGTGTCGATCTGGAAATCGAGGAGGGCGAAATCTTCGCGCTGCTCGGGCCGAATGGCGCGGGGAAGACCACGCTCATTTCGATCATCTGTGGCAATGTGAACGGCAGCGGCGGGACGGTTACCGTCGCGGGGCATGATATCATCCACGACTATCGCGGATCGCGCGCGGCCATCGGACTGGTGCCGCAGGAGCTTTACACCGATCAGTTTGAAAAGGTGCTCTCCACCGTCCGCTTCAGCCGGGGGCTATTCGGTAAGCCGCGCAATGACGCGCTGATCGAGAAGATCCTCCGCGATCTGTCCTTATGGGACAAGCGCGATGCCAAGATCATGGAGCTTTCCGGGGGCATGAAACGGCGGGTGATGATCGCCAAGGCGCTCAGCCACGAACCGCGTGTGCTGTTCCTCGATGAACCTACGGCGGGCGTCGATGTGGAGTTGCGTCGTGACATGTGGGCACTGGTGCGGCAATTGCGTGAGACTGGCGTCACGATCATCCTGACGACACACTATATCGAGGAGGCCGAGGAGATGGCCGACCGCGTCGGCGTCATCAATGGCGGCAAGCTGATCCTCGTGGAGGACAAGACGACGTTGATGCACAAGCTGGGCAAGAAGACGCTGACGGTGATGCTTGCTGAACCGCTCGGAGCGATTCCTCCGGAGCTGTCAGAATGGGATTTGGCGCTGAAAGGGGAGGGGCATGAGATCGAATATCTGTTCGACACGCATGCGGAGCGCACAGGTGTCTCCTCTCTGCTGCGGCGTCTGGGCGATCTCGGGATTGCCTACAAGGATCTCGACACGCGGCAGAGCAGCCTTGAGGATATCTTCGTAGGCCTTGTCCACGCACCGGCCACGGGAGCATCGGCATGATCCATTTCAGCTTCAATGCCGTGAGCGCCATTTATCGGTTCGAGCTGGCGCGGTTTGGCCGCACTATCCTCACCAGCCTTGCGACGCCGGTCATCACGACATCGCTTTACTTCATCGTATTCGGCTCCGCGATCGGCAGCCAGATGAAGGAAATAGACGGCATTCCCTACGGCGCGTTCATTGTGCCGGGCCTGATCATGCTGTCGATGTTCACTGAGAGCATCTTCAACGCCAGCTTCGGCATCTACATGCCCAAGTTTACCGGAACGATATACGAACTGTCATCGGCGCCTGTGTCCGCACTGGAGACGGTGGTGGCCTATGTCGGGGCGGCGGCAACCAAGTCCATGATCCTTGGCCTAATCATTTTCGCGACGGCCCATCTATTCGTCGACCTGCCCATCGCCCATCCCGTTTTGATGCTCAGTTTCATGTTCCTGATCGCGGTCACCTTCTGCCTTTTCGGTTTCATCCTAGGCATATGGGCGCAGGGATTTGAGCAGCTTCAGGTGATCCCGTTGCTGGTGGTCACGCCCATGACCTTCCTGGGTGGCGCGTTCTACTCGATCCACATGCTGCCCGAACCCTGGCGCACGATCACGCTGTTCAATCCCGTGGTCTATTTGATCAGCGGCTTCCGCTGGACGTTCTTCGGTAAGGGCGATGTCAGCATCGGCTGGAGCATGACGATAATCGCTGTCATGCTGGCGGTATGCGTTGCGGTAATAAGCTGGATGTTCCGCACGGGCTATCGCCTCAAGAAGTAGCTGCGCACGCCGGCTGCTCCGCTATCCACGTCCCGGATGCCAAAGGTGATTCGTGTGAACCCACCTTTGGCCGCTTCCGTTTGAACCTTGACCCATCCGCGGAGAATCCGGCACTGTTGCTTGCCTATTACGACCTCGATCAATCCAGTATGTGCATCACCATGGGTTGATCCAGCAAGCTGTCGGACCCCGCCAAGCGCGCCAGCGTGTCCGCAATGCAGCGTTCTGCTCCGATATGCGTAACGATAGCGACCAATACGCCCTGCCGCCCCGCATCGCCTGCTGATGCAGTGCCGCGCTGTATCATGCTTTCGATGGACACCCCGGCATCCCGGGTGGCGGCCGCAATCTCCGCCAGCACGCCCGGACGATCCGCGACACGGAACCGCAGATAGCTGCGACCGGCGCGCGCGCCGGTATCCGCTTTGCTTTCGGGCGCAAGAGAACCCACCGGCATGGCGAAGGCGTCGCCATATTCGTCGCGCGCCACGTCGATAAGGTCGGCTACTACTGCGGATGCTGTGGGGCCGTCGCCTGCTCCCGCGCCCTGAAAGAACAACCGGCCTACGAAGTTGCCTTCCGCCACCACGGCGTTGAGGGAGCCGTCGACATGCGCGAGGGGGTGGTTCAGCGGAACGAGCATGGGGTGGACGCGCTGGAAAAGGCCTTCCGTGCCATTCTCCGCCATTCCCACCAGACGAATTCGATAGCCCAGCACGGCGGCCTCGGCGATGTCCGCGGCGATCACATGCCGTATGCCGGTTATATCCACGCCACCAAAATCAAGCTGCGTACCGAATGATAAGCTGGCGAGGATCGACAATTTATGTGCGGCATCGACTCCGTCAATGTCGAAGCTGGGGTCAGCCTCTGCATAGCCCAACGCCTGTGCGTCTTTCAGCACATCGGCAAAATCTCGCGGATTACCGGTCGCCTGCGTTTTCTCCATCGTCGTCAGTATGTAGTTACAGGTTCCGTTCAATATCCCGTAGACGCGGCTTATTTCGTTGGCCGCAGCCCCCTCGCGCAATCCTTTTATCACGGGAATCCCGCCAGCGACCGCGGCCTCATATTTCAATGCGACACCAGTCTTTTCGGCAATCCCCGCCAGTGCCAGGCCATGATGCGCGATCATCGCCTTATTGGCGGTGACAAAGGGTTTGCCTGCTGTCAGGCACTGCCGCGCCAACGTCAGCGCCGGACCATCCGACCCGCCAATCAGTTCGACAACGACATCGACATCGTCGCGCTGAACAAGGCTGGTCATATCATCCACCCACTCATAGGCGGACACGTCGACCCCCCGATCCTTCGAACGATCTCGTGCTGAAATCGCAACGATCTGAATGGGGCGGCCCGACCGCCGTGCGATCAGCGCGCCATTGGTTTCCAGCAGCCGAATAACGCCGCCGCCCACAGTGCCAAGTCCCACCAGAGCTACGCGCAGAGGTTTCAAAGCCTCCGGCCGCTGATGCTGATCATCCATATTCCGCCCCTACACTGCGCCGATCCGATAATGCGACGCGCTGATAGACCGGAGGGCGCCGATTTCCAAGGCGGTAGGTGAAGGAAGCCGACTCAGCGCCGCGCGCGCCTCCGCTCGCAAGGGCCAAGACCGTCGAGAACGACCTGATAATCGGCGCGCGCTGCTTCCGCATCCGGCACCGCCAGCGTCCGGACAGAAGTAGCGGGCAGGGCAGGAGACAGCGCGCAAGCCAGGCGATACCACAGTAAAGAGCCCGGCTTTGGCGTGGCGGCGGCTTCATCCACGATCTCGCCCAGAGCCACTGCCCAACGAGGGGACTGCCCCGGCCTTCGCACGACCGAGAGTGACACTGGGTCGCCACTGTCCGTCCGAAGGAAAATCTGCGTCTCGCCTTCGCCTGCCACAGTGCCCGCTACATAGAACGCGTCGCCTATACCGATAATCTTGGGTGCGGGTCTTGCTGCCAGTAGCTCTGCGACGATGCCGCGCACTTGCGATTCGGTTCCTGGCGACCAGTTTACCTGCGCATCCGGGGCCGAAAGCTGGATCTCGCCGACCCGTGAGCCGGGCCGGGCAAACAGGAGTACAGTTCGCTTTTTCAGCTTCGGCAACTTACCGCGCGCGTCGACCGGTATGTCGTACAGATAGGAAAGGGTGGGTGAGACACCGCCCTCGCCGCGAATCAGTCCACTTACCCGCGCCGTGATGTAAGCGCGCCGATACCCGGGCTGAACGCCCGCCGCTTGAGCGGGCTTAAGTAGGATTACCTGGGATATTTCGACTTGCGCGATCAACGGCGAAATGGAGGCCAGGTCCGCCATGTCGGCATATGTCAAACCCGCCGCGTCGGCCGACAAAATGTGGGTCGATTGTGCATTCTGCACAGGCGAAGGCTGGGCAAAAGCGGGCGATATCCCTGGGTTTGCGGCAAAAACAAGGCAAAGTGCCGTGCCGATTTTGATAGGCGCTATGGAGGATATTCTGTGCATGTTCGTTCGACCCGCTAGAAGCCGTGGCACTGTTGCCACAGGCAAGTGATTTCGTTTCGATTTAATGAAAGCTATGCATGCCTTCGATAAAGCGTTTGCGTCCCGCGTTTGGCCGCGATAGGAGTTATGTGGATAGCGAATAACCGGACAAAGGGCCATAAAGATGAGCGGGATTCCGATCATCTTTAGGTTTCACTTGTCCATAGGCCATCATTTTTCAAGAAGCCGAGTTAAGGAGTGTCGTTGCTGAATGGCTTATGCTGACCACTCAGAGGGTTCGAGTCGCACGGTCTCGATCGTCATCGTTGCCCTGATTCATGCTGTTCTCGGTTATGCTTTCGTCTCCGGTCTTGGCATGCAATATGTCAAAAAGGCGGCGGAACAACTGAACGTCATCGACGTCAAGGAAGAGCCACC
>JBPPMC010000144.1:0-2839 GCA_051305835.1 Sphingobium sp. | reverse complement strand
GGCATCAACACTTTTTACCTCTGGGCGATCGGCGACGCGCAAGGGTACCGGTCGCGCTACTGGATGACGTACCGCCAGGCCGAGGCGCTCGGTGGCCATGTCCGCCGCGGTGAGGTCGGCTCACTGTCGGTCTATTATTCAAGCTTCAAGAAGACCGAGGCGAACCCTGTCACTGGTGCCGAAAAGGAGCGAAGCATTCGCTTCCTGCGCCACTACATCGTCTTCAACGCCGACCAGATCGACGGCCTTCCAGCTCATTACTATCCGGCGATCGAAGATCCGGCGCCGATCGATCCTTCGCAGCATCAGGCGGCGATCGATGCCTTCTTCGAGGTAATCCCAGCCGAGGTCCGGCATGGCGGGGATCAGGCCTTTTTCACGCCCACCCTCGACTACATCCAGATGCCGCATCAGCGGACCTTTCGGACGATGGACCATTACGCATCGGTCCGGGCGCACGAGACCACCCATTGGACCGGCGGCACCAAGCGCCTGGCGCGCACTTTCGGGAAACGGTTCGGCGACAAAGCCTATAGTTTCGAGGAACTGGTTGCCGAGATCGGCAGCGGTTTGGTCTGCGCCCATCTCGGTCTCCCGAACGAGCTGCATGACAGTCATGCCAGCTATGTCGGCCACTGGCTGGGTATCCTGCGCGGCGACAAGACCGCCATCATCCACGCGGCGTCCAAGGCCGAGCAGGCATTCAACTACATGATCGCCTTCGGGGCCGATCCCGCCGCAGCCTCGCCGTCCGAGGCATCGGCCGAGGGCGATGAGCTTTTGGCAGAAGCAGCTTGAAGGAGGCTGGCATGACTCTCGAAATCCAAATGCTCGCATGTCTTTCAACCGGACATGTCGATGAGCAAACCGCGCGCGAACTCGATGCTCTTGTCGAAAACCCTCTTCCGACAGCAGCCCGCGACGTCCCCGACATATGGCAGGGCCAGATCGTCGCCGAGCGCTGGCAGCAATATGGATGGTTCGTGTGGGTCCGATCCCCGGGCCGCGACGCCATGCCGTCCTCGCTGCGCGCCTGCCTCACGCTCGCTGAGGCCGCGGGCGCCACGTGGATCCAGTTCGACCGCTACTGCGCGCCGATCGACGCGCTGCAGGTCCACGACTGGTAGTTTTCAAAGCTTATACCAAGGAGACCCGGCATGGGCTGGCTCACAATGTCGCGTTACCACATGGGCGGCCACGCGACCGCCAAGGCGTATCTCGATGCACAGTTCACCTACAGCCGTGACGTGGACGGCGTCGTCAAAGGGTTGAAGCTGCTAGCCTCATCCTGCCCGCAGAACCGGACGTATTACGCCGCCGCCCAGGTCACGGTCGATGGCGTTGGCGGAGAGGTCTTTGCGATCGTCTGTAAGGTGATCTGGAATCCCAAGAGCAAGACCGGCGAGCATTTCGGTTACAAGGACATGGATGAATCGATGGGACCGTGTGAGGACAACTGTCCTGCTCAAATCCTCGATCTCCTGACCCCGACCGACAAGGAGCACGCGCTCGACTGGCGCCGGCGCTGTCGCACCAATCTCGAGCGGCGTGCCCGTAAGATCGAAGACGGCGACCGCATCCAGCTCGCCGCAGCCCTAACATTCACGGACGGCCATGTCGGGGACGAATTCATCGTGGTGAGACGCGGGCGGCGGCTGAGCTTTCGGGACCCCGAGACCAGCATCGGCTATGCAATCAGCCGCTTCATGGAACGAGAATGGACGGTCGTTCCGGTGACCAAAGTCCATAAGACGATATTTGCCTGAGGCCGCGCGTCGGGGCCATGATGTCTGTGAAAAGGATTCGACATGTTTGCCCCAGCACCTTGGCTGTCGCCCAAACGCTACCTCCTGTGCAGCCGTGAAAATGCGCACCGCGTTGCATCCCGGCTTTTTGATGCGCAGCCTGGCCGCGTCAGCATCGTTCGTACCGGAAATCCGTTGCAACCATTTCACGTCTCAACTTCGCCATCGCGCGATGCACATGTCGAGGTTGAGATCGTGTCATGATGCGAGCGATGGTTCTCGCCGCGCTCGTCTTTGCCTGCTGCGGGGCGTCGGCCCAAGTGGCCGCTGACCAGAGCTTCAACGCCAAAGCGCGCGCGCTAGACGGCGACACCGTCGCTGTCGACTTCCGTCTTCTCGGCGTCGACGCCTTCGAACGCCGCCAGCAGTGCGAACGCCGTGGTGACTGCTGGCAGTGCGGAAAGGCGGCGCAGGACTTCGTCGCGAACTTGCTTCGTTCGAAGACGGCCGAAATCAGACTCACCTCATCAAGCACATACGGCCGCCCTGTGGCCACGGTGACCGTCGAAGGCAGCGACCTTGGAGAACGCCTGATTCGTGCCGGGCTCGCCGTCCCCGAGGCCCAATATCTTCGCAGTCCCCGCCGTGCCGCACGCTACGCCGCCGCCTTTTCCCAAGCCAAAGATGCAAGGGCAGGGGCTTTAGCCGGACACTGGATCGAGCCTTCCAATTGGCGGCGTGGAGAGCGTCTTCAGTGCGAGCGCCGATCAGATTGACCCGTCCGTCTGACCTCAGGCCGTAAGCGAGGGATCGGCCCACCAGGAAGGCCCCTGTTCAAACTCGGCGTCGAGCTTGACCATCGGTCCATCGGGAGCGTCCGCCACATAAGGCTTGGCGAGCGGCATGCACCGACACTTCATCCGTCGAATTTCGCCCGCCACGCGTCCACGACGCTCCAGCAGATCTTCCAGCCATTCGAGGTCGTCGAGCATGTCGACCACACCCCGACCCGCAAGACAGAAATAGATACAGCGCTGGAAATCGTCCGCGCCGTCATTGGCGAGTATCTCGGCGAGCTTTCGCTTGGCCGCTAG
>JBPPMC010000142.1:0-10941 GCA_051305835.1 Sphingobium sp. | reverse complement strand
ATTCGGTCTTGCTCCCGGTGGGGTTTACCATGCCGTCGCCCGTTGCCGGGGACGCGGTGCGCTCTTACCGCACCCTTTCACTGTCACTGGACCGAAGTCTTAGCGACCTGCTCTCTGTTGCACTGTCCCTGGAGTCGCCTCCGCCAGCCGTTAACTGGCACCGTCTTTTCGTGGAGCCCGGACTTTCCTCGCCGTATCGCTACGCCGCGGTCGCCCAGCCCCCTGGCGCGATCCCTCTAGCGCGGATCACCCGGCTAGTCATCCCCTCTTGGCTTGGGGAGCAGCAGGGCAAGAAGAATTGCCCGACATTCGCCGCAGATGATGCCATCGATCAATTCGGGACGGAAACGACGCTGGAAGGCCACGACGGCCGCCTCCTGATCCGTAATGTCATAGCCGAAGCGCTCCAGCGCCAGCATGAAGCCGCTGTCGGTCCAGTGCGGGTCCATCAGGTTCTTCGTCGGCCGCGGCAGGGCAAGCCGCAATCGCGCCAGAGTATGCCATGGGAAAAGCTCGCCCGGATCCTGCTTGCGGGCCGGAGCGATATCGCTGTGGCCGACGACATTGCCACGTGTGATGCCATATCGTTGCACTATGTCATTCACGAGCGGGACAAGCGCGTGCATCTGTGTGTCGGGAAATGGGCGGTATCCCCATTCATGGCCGGGGTTGACGATCTCTATGCCGATGCTCGCGGAGTTAATATCGGAGACGCCGCGCCAATGGGATTTACCAGCATGCCAGGCGCGCTTGTCTTCCGCCACCATGCGGATCACCTGCCCGTCCTCGGTCACGACATAATGGGCAGAAACCTTGGAGTCCGGATTGGCCAACCAGTTGATCGCACTCGAGGCGTCCGGCATGCCTGTATAATGCAACACCAAGATGGATATCGGCGCGCTCCGATCGTCAAAATTAGGCGACGGTGTTTCGATCATATTATCGCCCTGACAAATCGCCTACGCTTAGCGGTTTGATCATGGCCAACTATAGCCGCGCGATCAAGGTGCGAACGCTCGGGCGCGCAACGATATCCCGAAGCGAGGATCGCGAGGCGAGCGCCGTTCTACGCCAAATTCAAGGCAAAAACGGGGTTATCTGGCGCGGCGAATGGCCGGTTCAGATCGCTCGCCAAGGCCCACACGCCTCTCATAGCTTCCGCGAAAATCACGACTGGAAACAAAATCTTCCGTCTGGCCGATGACGGTTTCACCCGCACCCAGGAGCAGATAACCACCGGCACGGCTATGTTGCGCAAGCCGATCGAAAACCTGCCGGCGCTTCTCCAGCGAGAAGTACAGAAGAACGTTTCGGCAGAGGATAAGGTCGTAATGCCCACCGGCAAATTTCGCGTCCAGGAGATTATCGGCACGGAAATCAATCATGGATCGAACGTCATCGTTGATCTTCCAGTCGTCGCCGACCGGCTCGAACCAGGAAAGTAGATCCTTGATCGCGAGTCCGCGCTGGACGTCTATCTGCGAGAAAATGCCGGATTGTGCCCGCGCGATGGCGGACGTCGAGATGTCAGTCGCAAGGATGCTGATCCGCCAGTCACGCCAACGATCGGCATCTTTCTTGAACTGTATGGCCAGCGAGAAGGCTTCCTGCCCGGTGGAGCAGCCCGCGCACCATATCCGCAAGGTACGCTCCCGGCTTGTTTCCTGGATACGCGGAAGTAGCTCGCGCGCGATCATATCGAACGTCGGCAGATCGCGGAAAAAGCTGCTCTCATTGTTAAGGAGGGCGTTTACAACATCATCGCTAAGTTGGCGTTCCGTACCGGACAGAAGGCGCGACACGAGAGCGTCCAGATCAGGAAGGCTGTTTACGCGCAGGACGGGCTTTAAAGCGGTTTCAATTCGCCAGCTGCGGTTCTCGGAAAGTATTTGCCCTGTGCGCGCCTCCAACAATCCGGCCAGGACACGCATGGCGCCGGTAAACTCTGTTTTGCCCTCACCTTCGGTCATGCCGCTACGCTCGCATGTTGTGCAGCAAAGGCCATGATTTTCTCCGGGGGTAATAGCGCAGTCGCCAGACCTGCACGCGCAACTGATCCGGGCATGCCCCAGACGACACTGCTGGGTTCATCCTGTGCAATGACGACACCGCCATTTTCGACGATCTGACGCGCTCCGGCCGTGCCATCACGCCCCATGCCCGTCAGCACGATCCCGGCAGCAGAAGCGCCGTACGATTTCGCTATCGATGTGAACATCGGATCGACGGCAGGGAAACTGCTCAAGGGCGCGCGTTCGGTGGAGAAAGCGACGCAGGTTTGACCGTTCCAGTTTCGGCGACAGCCAAGATGCGCTTCACCCGACGCAATGTAAATCTGATCGGGACGAAGCACTTCACCATCTTCCGCCACTTTGACTGGCAAACTGGTCATGAGGGCAAGTTGTGTCGCGAAATACGGAATGAAGCTTGGAGGCAAGTGCTGGGTGATGAGTATAGGAATACTCATGGGCGCGCCCATACCGGCAAAAAGTTGACCAAGGGCGTGGATGCCACCAGTGGAGGCGCCGATCCCAAGGCAGGCTATTGCACGATGACCGCCATGATGGCGCAAGCGAACCGTCGACGCCTGCCCATCATTGCCATCTGCCCCTAATATTCTGGAAATTCGGCTGAGTAGCGCTTGCGCAAATTGATCGCCAAAGGATCCGCGGCCGGGCTTGGCGAGAATATCACTGGCGCCCATCGCAAGAGCCTGGACTGCAACTGCACTACCTTCCTCGCAGTTGCCCGAGAGGATGATGACTTTCGCCCCCTGGCCCGCCTTCAAAATAGCTGGAAGCGCGACAATGCCGCTTTGCCCGGGCATTTCCACATCGAGAAGAATGAGATCTACGCGCGTGCGGGAAAGCACGTCCAGTGCTTGTTCTGCATTGTTGGTTTTATGCGCAACGACGAACCCGTCATGCGCAATAAGTATTCGCTCCAGCACGGTCCGGGCAACGACCGAGTCATCGACGATCAGCACGCGGTACGGCGCGCTCTCCCCGTTTGACCGGGCCGGGGCCGGATGATGTGGAGACATTAACGGAAAGCCTTGAACTGAGTGATGCCGCCTTTCGACCCGCCCAATTAAAGGACGCCGACGATTTGCAATTTGCTTTCCAGCGTATCGCGGTCAAACGGCTTCATCACATATTCGTCAGCGCCCGCTTCAACTGCAGCTTTGATGTGGCCAAGACCATTTTCGGTCGTGCAGAAAATGACCTTCGGACGGGTAGCCATCTGCGTTTTTGATAGCGCCTGTAAAAATTCCATGCCGCTCATGACGGGCATGTTCCAATCCAGCAGGACAACATCCGGGATCGACACTTCGCACTGGTCGAGGGCATCTCGGCCATCGCATGCTTCCGTCACATTGATGTCAAGCGACTCCAGAATATGCCGGGCCACTTTCCGGATAACCTTCGAGTCATCAACTACGAGGCAGTTTGTCATGGTTAGACCCCTATCGGCTTTCGTTTATGCCGTCAGTGTTACAAGGGAAAGCTAAGCGATTGGTAAACGCCCGATTCAAAAGAAAGATTAAGCGGCGTGAAGCCCCAGCGCGGGATCCAGAAAGCTGGACAGCGTGACCAGAAGGTGCGGCTCCCCTGCATTCTCCACCATCGCGAGCGCAAAGGGCGACCATTGGGGGGACAATTGCCCGCGAAGCGGAAGCTCCCCGTCCCGCACCGTGCAGATGTCATGGACTGCCTCCACGATAAGTCCGTAGCTATGGCCACTTATGTCAGCAATAATTGCCAGCCGACCCTCATCCGCCACGGTCCGGCAGCCATGGATCAATGCTGCCACATCGATCATGGTGAGTACGCGACTCCTCAGGGCCGACAAGCCCGCAATGTGCGGCGGCATGCCTGGTACGGGGGCAATGTCGGCGAACTTTACGACGGCCTCAATTTCCTGAGCGCGCACGGCAATCGGCGTGTCTGCCACCGAAGCGAAAAGGTACAATTGCTCCATTATGCAACTTTCTCCCCGGCCGCAGCCGTGATGGCAGCCATCAGGGCATCGCGATCGTAGCGGTACACGGACTGGTCCAGATTATTTTGGGGGGTCGGCAGCTTACGAAGTTGCACGACCGCTTGGCCGGTTGGCAGCGGCTTGCTTTTCTCGGAATTGACACGAAGGACAACGTCATCGCTCCGAACTGCGTCAAAGTCCTGCAGTCCGATCACGACTTCGTGCCCCGCCTGCCGCAACAACGGCGCAAGAATTTCCCTGGCCCAGATGTCGTCTGCGTCATCAATGACACATCGCGTGCAATTTCGAACGACGCTGTCGTGCGGAACGGCAGCAAAAAGTGCAAACGGATCAAGTATTTCCAGATGAATACCGTCTATCACGGCCACGCCGCTTACAAGGCCTGCGGACAGGGTCATTTCGGGAGTGGCAGGCACTTCGACGATGTCTATGACGCGAGCGACGGGGTAGCATATTTCGCGATCATCATCTCGAAGACGCAGGGCTGTGACCGAGACCCGGTCGAACCGATGATAGCCGTTGGCCACGGGAAGCAACCGTTCTTCGACTCGCACGAACGCGCGCCCACCCGCGATGCCGAAGCACGCAGCGTCCAAATCTTCGACTCGCTCAATTACCGCCAAACGGAGCAGTCTTTCTTCGCCCGACAATTCTTCGAAACGCAGTGCACTGTGCACCTCAACCTTGGCCTCGACCGCATCGGCATCCCCCGAATTCGCGCGCTCATCAATCATGCTGGACAGATCGACTGCGTTCGCCAGGCCACCCGCATCGAGCAACAGCATCGGCTGGCCATTATCCGGCAAGGTCATCCCAGCATACACGCCCGACGCCATGATAAGCGGAGAAGCGGGCCTGATGACCAGTTCTTCGTGATTGTCGACCGAACACACGCCCATCGCAAAGGGAATCCCCGAAGCGGAGCGCACCACCATGATCGTGCGCGGCCCTTGCTGATCGACGCGCGGCAGACCCAGAACGTCTTCCAGGTCGATCATGGAATGGCGGATGTTGCGTATCGTCGCTACGCAAGCACCTCCAATCCGATTAATCGTGAGCATGTCGTTCGTCTCGTGTAATATCTCCACTATCGCCGCACGGGGGATTGCGAACTGCTGTCCGCCTGCTTTGATGATCAATCCCGGTATGATGGTGAGCGTGAGCGGCACCCGAAGCGTGATCTTAAGTCCGCGACCCACCTGATTTTCCAGCGCGATGACGCCGCCAATGCGCTCGACGTTCGCCCTGACGACATCCATGCCTACGCCACGCCCTGACACGGCAGTGACGGAGGTTGCTGTCGAAAGGCCAGGTTTAAAGATGAGGTCCAGCTTCTCCTGCTCGGCCATTTTATCGGCAGCTTCCGGCTTGATTGACCCGCTTTGCACTGCCTTGCGGACCAGCGCTTCCGTGTCGATGCCGCGGCCATCATCGCCTATTTCTATGACGATCTGATTGCCTGACTGACGCGCGACGACGCGGAGCATGCCTGCCTCCGGCTTACCAGCCGCAATCCGGTCCAGCGGCTTTTCAATACCATGGTCAATGCTGTTGCGGACGATGTGAGTCAGCGGATCGACCACCATTTCCACCATCTCGCGGTCCATCTCGACGTCACCGCCCTCAAGATCTAGTTCAATCCGCTTGCCGAGGTCACGGCCCAGATCCCTCACCATCCGGGGAATGGCTGCGAACAGGCGGTCGACGCGCTGCATCCGCGTCTTGGAAATCGCGTCGCGCATGTCGGCAACGCATGTCGATAGCCGCTCGAATGCGCTGTCGAGTTCCGGGTTGGGGGTAAGATCGCGCAGTTTGCGCGACAACTCGTTCCGCGCCAGCACCATGTCGGATACCCCGTTCATGAGCTGATCAATCAACGTCAGTGGCAGCCGGATCGTGCGTAGGCCACTATTTTGCGCCTCTCGGCGGGGGGCTACTGGAGCCGTCACTGGCTCCGCCGCCTTGCCCGGATCCGGCGTACCAATCTCGCGCAGCGCGCCGATCAAAAGTTCGTCATTTTCCGAGGGCAGCGACGCGCCCGATGCCACCGCTTCGGTCAACTCACCGATGCGGTCCATGATTGCCAGAACAGCGCTAACAGTGGCGGGATCAGGCGTCCGGTTGCCAGCCCGCACATCCGACAGCACATCCTCCGCCGCGTGGCTCAAGCGTTCGAAGCGCGGCAGATTGAGGAAGCCGCAGCTTCCTTTGACGGTATGGAAGAAACGGAATATGGAATCGAGCCGGTCACGGTCCGATGGATCGGCTTCCCATGCGACGACCACCCCGGCCAAAGCCTCCAGTGTCTCCTGGGTTTCCGAAATGAATTCGCCGAGTAATTCGTCCATCTGCCCCATCCGATGCAGCCACTTGCCGCGCACCATGGGAGAAATGTAGTTAAATCGGCGTTAAAGTGTTGTCAGGAAACGGGAACGGCGCTGGGCAGGCTCGCGCCGAATAGCAATACAGGATCGCCGGGCTGAGAGAGCATGACCTCGCCCCCTGCGCTTTTCACCAAGGTATGGACCATCCATGCTGCAGCCGTCCGCGCCGACACTGCGTCGTTGGCGAGAGTACCGCAAAGTGCGCCGCGCAATTCCGGGTCCAGAATGACCTTTGGCCCCTCCGCACGCACGACAATCTCGGTGATCCCTTCGCCCCGCTCTGCACCGACATCCAATTGTCCACCGCGGACCAAGGCATCGCCCGCAATGAGTGACAAATTCAGGAGTATCTTGGCAGCCAATTTCGGGAGGCTGTCATCCGCGACCATCCACCCAAGTTTCACACGGCCCGTGGCCGCGAACATGCCCTCGATCGCGGTTCGCGCCTCGCTGGCCGGAACGCTATCGCCGTAGCCCCCCGCCGAACCAAACGCCAAGCGGAAGAATTTGAGCTTGTTCGCCGATGTGCGCGCACTATCCCCCAGCAGTTCCAGGCAGCGCTGCCGCATCTCCGGGTCCGTCTCATCAGCCATCAATTCCAGGCCGTTGTTGAGCGCGCCCACCGGGCTCAAAAGATCGTGGCACAGCCGCGAGCAGAGCAAGGCAGCGAACTCAAGACTTTGGGCGGTGGAGTTGTCAGTCATCGGATTATTTCCAGATCAGTCGGCTTGAGCGGCGGGCCAATCCTCTTGCCGGGTGGTTAAGGACGATGCAACCCATCATGGCGCCAAAGCGGCGGGTTAATGCGCCTCCACGATCAATTGCCGTGCCTGAAAGCGTCCATGCAGCCCATCCGGCCCAGCTTGCCAGAGTCGGGCATCCGTTTCCCCGATAATGAGCCAGAGCAAACCGTCCACGCCCGCAGCCGCGGCGTCGGCCGGCGAAGGCGCACTGCTGCCGTTCGGGTGGGAATGATAATGGCCAATTACTGCCAAGCCGCCCCGCCTCGCCGCACGATGAGCGGCAAGCAGAATGACAGGATCGACTTCGAAGCGTGTGCGGGGATCATCGGCGACGTTGGGGGCAGGACGTATTTCGGTGATGGCGCCCGAAACACCCAGCAGCAGGCCGCATACTTCGTGATCCGGGCTCGCGTGCGCTTGCGCCATCATCCGATCGTGTAACAATCTTGATATGTGGACCGGCATCCCCACATGATAGCCAATGCTTTCGGGGGTTTCCACTATCGACGCGACGATCCCGCAGCAACATGCGGGATCACGACTGGACAAGGCGCTGGCCGCCTTGCTTCCGGACATGTCTCGCGAGCGGATCAAGGCGCTCATCTTGGAAGGCTGCGTTAGCGGTCCTGCCGGACGAAAGACCACCGATCCGTCGATGAAGGTAATGCTGGGACAAGGCTTCCGGGTCGATGTTCCGCCGCCGACCGAAGCTCAGGCAAGGCCGGAAAATATCGCCCTGAATATCGTTTATGAAGACACCGACCTCATTGTGATCGACAAGGCAGCGGGCATGGTCGTGCATCCGGCAGCCGGAAATGCAGATGGCACGCTGGTGAATGCGCTGCTCCATCATTGCGCGGGGCAGCTTTCCGGCATTGGCGGCGTCGCGCGCCCCGGCATCGTGCATCGCATCGACAAGGACACTTCCGGGCTTCTGGTGGCTGCGAAGACCGACAAGGCCCATGAAGGGCTGGCCCGCCAGTTCAAGGATCACAGCATCCAGCGGCTATACGCGGCGGTCGTGGCGGGGCGGTTGATCCCGCCGTCCGGAACGGTGTCCCAGTGGATCGGTCGATCTGACAGCGATCGAAAGAAGATGGCTGTCCAGCCCGAGGGTCGTGGCAAGCATGCTGTCACGCATTACCGCACGTTAGAAATCCTCCGCGACGCAGCTTTGGTCGAATGCAGGCTGGAAACGGGGCGCACGCATCAGGTCCGCGTGCATATGACGCACCTTGGTCATCCGCTGATCGGAGATCCCGTTTACAGTAAGTCGAAAAAACATTTCAAATCGCTACTGGAAACAATATGTTTCAACAGACAGGCATTGCACGCCAGAACACTGGGGTTTATTCATCCCGTAACGAACAGGGCTTTGTCGTTCGAAAGCCTTATCCCGTCGGATATGCAGGAACTGTTAAGCCGACTTCGCGTACTGTAAATGCAAGTTGTGACGTTGGATGCCTATCATAGGGTCCGGTCACGGAAGGGAAGGAAGTTATCATGGCCAAGGGAAGCAATGTACCAGCGACCATTCCGGCGCTGGGCGGCGACGCCAGCCTCAATCGCTATCTCAGCGAAATCCGCAAATTCCCGATCCTGGCTCCCGAGCAGGAATATATGCTTGCGAAGCGTTATGCTGAGCATCAGGATCCCGAAGCTGCGGCGCAGCTCGTAACCTCGCATCTTCGCCTCGTGGCGAAGATCGCAATGGGCTATCGCGGCTACGGCCTGCCCGTCAGCGAATTGATCTCCGAGGGTAACATCGGCTTGATGCAGGGCGTCAAGAAGTTCGAGCCAGAGCGCGGTTTCCGCCTCGCCACCTATGCAATGTGGTGGATTCGCGCCTCGATCCAGGAGTTCATCCTGCGTTCGTGGAGCCTCGTGAAGATGGGCACCACGGCGTCGCAGAAGAAGCTGTTCTTCAACCTTCGCCGGATGAAGAACAACATCGAAGCGTTCGAGGATGGTGATCTGAAGCCGGAGGACGTGACGTTCATCGCCACGAAGCTCGGTGTGTCCGAAGACGATGTGGTCAGCATGAACCGCCGCATGGCGATGGGCGGCGATACGTCGCTGAATGTCCCCCTGCGTGAAGATGGCGAAGGCCAGTGGCAGGATTGGTTGCAGGACACCGATCCGCTGCAGGACGAGCGTGTCGCCGATGCGCAGGAGCGTGATCTTCGCCACAGCATGCTGGTGGAAGCGATGCGTGACCTCAACGATCGCGAGAAGCACATCCTCGCCGAACGGCGTTTGGCGGAAGAGCCAAAGACGCTCGAAGATCTGAGCCAAGTCTATGGCGTGTCGCGCGAGCGCGTTCGCCAGATCGAAGTGCGGGCCTTCGAGAAACTGCAGAAGGCAATGATGCGGATTGCCGGTGACAAGCTGCGGCTGTCCCCAGCCTGATCAATGCATCGGAACTGATAGAGGGCGCCGACCGCGAGGTTGGCGCCCTTTTCATTTGGGTGAAGCGTTGGGGGATGACCCGACGTAGGCGGGGCGCTACGCTGCCGTCATGATAGATAATGCCCCTACCCGCGCCATGCCCAAGCCCCGTGGCCGGTTCCGTTGGAAACGCCTGCTGCTGAAGGCCATATTGGCTTTCCTGATCCTGTCGCTCGTGCCGGTCGCGATCTTCCGGTTCCTTCCCCCGCCTTTTACGTTGACGATGTTGTTCGACGAGCGTGGCTTTACGAAGGACTGGATGAGCCTGTCGGAGATGGACCCGGATATGCCGCGCGCGGCGATCGCCGCGGAGGACGGCAAGTTCTGTTCTCACCACGGCTTCGATGCCGTCGCGATCGCGCAGGCCATGCGCCACAATGCCAGCGGCGGTCGTATCCGTGGTGGCTCCACGATCAGCCAGCAAGTCGCGAAGAATGTGTTCCTCTGGCAAGGCGGCGGCTTCGTTCGCAAGGGGCTGGAGGCCTGGTTCACAGGATTGATCGAGATGTTCTGGGGCAAGCGCCGCATCATGGAAGTCTATCTCAACGTCGCGGAAACGGGCCTTGGCACCTATGGCGCGAACGCGGGTGCGGTGCGGTACTTTGGGCATGATGCGTCCCGGCTGTCGGCGAGCGAGGCAGCGCGCATTGCCGCTATCCTCCCCCTCCCCAAGAAGCGCGCCGCCAAAGCGCCATCCGGCTTTACGCGACGCTATGGCAACAGCATCGTCCGCAGGATGGGTGCCGTGAGCCGCGAGGGGCAGGATAGCTGCCTGCGCTAACCGGAGCATGAAACTCGGGCTTTTCACGGACAAGAAAAAAGGGGCGCATCCGCAAGGACGCGCCCCTTTCCGTTGGTAGGTAAGCCGATCAGAAACCGACGATCAGCGAGCCGATGAAGGTGCGCGGAGCGCCGATCTGCGCGAAGCTGACGGTGGTGTTCGACAGCGTGCCATCGAAGCCACCAACATACAGCTTATCGAACACGTTCGTCACGTTAAGCTGAATGGCCACACCCTCTGCGCCGAACCGGGCGAGCGAGAAGCGCGCGTCGACATCGACCAGAGTGTAGGCTGGTGCTTTCGCTCCATAGACTTGCACGCCGGATTGAAGGACGGGCAAGTTCTGGTCATTCACGTAACGCGGCCCGGTGCGCTTGGCATTTACCCCGATCTGGACGCCTTCGACGTCGCCCTGAACGCGGCCTCCGAAGGTATAGACAGGCGCGCCCGATTCACGCTTGCCAGCGGTTTGCGCCACGGTGGTTGCCGTCAGCTCGACATTGTCCTTGATCTTCGACTTCAGATACGAACCGAAGGCATAGAGCGTAAGTTCAGGAAGCGGCTGATACGCTACGCTGCCATC
>JBPPMC010000138.1:0-7567 GCA_051305835.1 Sphingobium sp. | reverse complement strand
GACGTCGGACGCGCCTTCAGCCTTGTGCTCCACACCCTTGCCGTTGATGCGGCTGTTCGCGGGTAGTCTGAATTCGGCCATATTCCTCGTGTCCCGTATGAGTCCCGATGCGGACCCCTCAACAATATGGGAACAGGTTAGTCAAGGTGCCAGCGCTTTCGCAGGTGCAAAAGATGATGCGCCGCTTGCAACGCGCGCCCTGAAAGCTAGGGAAGGCGCGATGCAGCTTGCCATTTACGATATGGATCGCACGATCACCCGGCGCGGCACGTTCACGCCCTTCCTGATCTTCGCGGCGAAACGGCGGGCGCCGTGGCGGCTGGTCGCTTTGCCCGTGTGGGTGATGGCGATGGCGTGTCACAAAGCAAAGCTGCTCGCCCGCAAACCGTTGAAGCAGTTCGGGATAGGACTGCTGATAGGGCGCGACATTCCTGCCGAAACGATGCGCGACCTTGCAGACCTATATACCGCACATACGCTGGCCCATAATGTCCAGCCGGGCGCGCGGGCGCAGATCGCCGCCGACCGCGCCGCCGGATGGACGCTGGTCATGGCCACCGCTGCCCCGGCATTTTACGCGACATCGATCGGGAAAGCATTGGGCTTCGACGTCGTGATAGCGACTCGTCATCTGCGCACCGCGGACAACGGCGTCTCGAACCGCATCGATGGCGAAAATTGCTACGGCCCGGCCAAACTGGGGATGATCCGGGCATGGCTCACGGAAAAGGGTCATGCTCCGCAGTCCACCAGATTCTACAGCGACGATCTGTCCGATGCACCAACGCTGGAATGGGCGGATGAGGGCATAGTGGTGAACGCGGATGAGACCTTGACGCGCGTTGCGCAGCGACGCGGCTGGCAAATGATGGATTTTACTGCCAGCCCCAGACACGGCTCCCCTTAGACCAGACGCGGCTCCCTTTAGAAAAGCCGCGACAGGCCGCCACGGCTTCTCTAATAGCGCGCGGATGACGACCCAGACGCTCCGCACCATCGGTTCCAACGACACGCCAATTTGGGGCATGTCCAACGCCGAAAGGCTGCGCCGCATGGTCGCAAGCGCGGCAAAGGCCGGGCAACCGGTGGCGGATGGCCATGTCGTCATTGCCAATCTGGCCTATGTGTTCGATCCCCTGCTGCTTCGGCTGGCGCTGGAGAAGCCCGGTACGGTGTTCCGGTATGGCGACGACCTTATCCTGGCGCATGTGCCGGAGCATGTGGACCCGCTCGCGCCGGAAACTGCGTCCGACCTGCATGTCATGGACTTGTCGCGCGGCGAGAAACTCTACAATCGCCAGTTGCGCAAGCTGGAAGTGCCGTTCGTCCGCAAGCTCGATCCTTCTTCCCGCCGCGCGATCGAGCGGCAGAGCTATTTCGGCGCGTATAAAGGCGTCACTGATATTCTGACCAAATATCTCTGGCCGGAATTCGCGCTGTTCCTGACGCGCATTGCCGCGCAACTGCACATGACGCCGAACATGGTGACGGCGATCGGCGCGACGGGCTGCGTCATCGCTACCTTCCTGTTTGCGGAGGGGCATTACTGGACGGGGTTGCTGATCGGCTTCCTGTTCATGGTGCTCGACACGGTCGATGGAAAGCTCGCCCGCTGCACCATCACCGCGTCCAAATGGGGCAATATCTTCGATCACGGCGTGGACCTGATCCATCCGCCCTTCTGGTGGTATTTCTGGGGCGTGGGCCTTGCGGCGCACGGACTTGCGCTCGATCAGCAGAGTTTCGTGCTGATCATGGTCGCAGTGGTCGCGGGCTATGTGCTGCAAAGGCTGATCGAGGGTGCGTTTATCAAGGATTTCGGCATGGACATCCACGTCTGGCGCCGGTTCGATTCGCAGTTCCGGCTGGTCACCGCGCGACGCAATCCCAACATGGCGATCCTGTTTTTCTCGGTGCTGTTCGGGCGGCCGGATATCGGCCTGATCGCGCTGGCATGGTGGACGGTGATCTCGCTTGTCGTGCATGCCGTGCGGCTGGCGCAGGCCTATGCCGCGCGCAAGCGGGGAGAAAAAATCACAAGCTGGCTGGAGCAGCCGGCCTGAATCTCAGGGCAATAGCTCGACGATGGCCTGTGCCGCCCGCATCGGCGCATCTTCGCCCGCGTCCCCAAGTGCTTCCCGCGCAAATGCCTGCTGATAGTCGCGATACCCTGCATGATCCTGCGCCGCTGCGATCAGCGCGGGCCAGAGATCGTCGAAGGCGCGAACGACCGTCCCGCAACGGCGATATTCCTCCGGCTCCCACGCCATTGTCGGGCTGTCCAAGATCACGCAGGGCTTCGGGTTGGCAAGATATTCGATGATCTGGCTGGAGCTGTCCCCCAGATACAGGTCCGCCATCTTCGTATAGCTGCCATCCACCATGGCGAAACTGCCGCTATCGACATGCACGTGGGGCAATGCCGCAAACCTCTCCAGAAATCCCCGTGCATCGGGATCACTCTCGAACAAACGCTGATGCGGGGCAAGGATCACATTGAAATGATCCTGCGCCGCCAGCATCTGGACGATCTGCCTGCCCCAATCCCACCACGAAGAGCGATAGCGCTGCCAGTGCGGCGCATACAGCAGCACAGGCCGCGCCTTCGAAAATATATCTGCCGCAGTGACAGAGGGCCGAAAAGCCGACTTTACATAGCCAGTCGCTCGAATACTCGCCCGCACGATGCCATGCGCGACATGATCTTCCGTCAGGTGGTGGCTCGGCACCAACAGGCGTCTGGCAGAACGCAGGCGCCCATCCTTGTTGTAGTTCAGCGGCCCTGCGCCATGGACGGTGAAAATGAAGCGGGAGCGGATCGGCAGGAGGCGCGGCAACCAGAGGCTTGTCTGCTCCGCACAGACAACGACCGGCACATTCCACAAATGTCTCGCGAGGCGGAGCAGCATGGGCAGCTTTGCGGGGAGGACAGGATTTTCGCCCTTACCGCCCGCCGGTTGCGGCAAATATCCCGGAGCATGCCGCAGGCGGATATTGGTGTGCGCCTGCGGCTCCAGCCATCCGGAAAGAAGCTCTTCATGGGCAGACGTACTGACCCAAATGTCGATCACCAGATCGGGCTGCGCTCGGGCCAAAGCATCGACGATCGGCCAGAGGTGCGGCACCAGCAGCATTTCGCCCAGAAACAGGAACGCGACATCCCCCCGGCGCTGCCTGCTCATAGGTGCCGATCATGCCAGGCGGCGATATCCTCCGGATAATCAATCTCCGTCCAGTCGTCCCGGTCCACGATGATGGCGCGCACGCCGTCCTGCCGCGCAATCTCCGCGACGATGGCATGGTGGAAGTTCAATATGCCACCCTCCCGCGCGATGACCGTATCGAGCGCCGCGCGATATTGCCCCGCGTCTCCTCGTCCCACGATCACCCCCAGTGACCGGTACTGCGCCTGCGCCGGGTCCAGCGTCTTGCCGACATCGCACACCATTCTGTCGCTCACTTCGACCAGCATGTCGTCGAGGGCCGCCTCCTTGATGGGCTGGACGAGCAGATTGATGCCCGGTTGGCAGGCAGCGAATGCCTGCTTCAGCAACTCGGCGGAATATACCGTATCGCCATTCAGAATGACGAAATCTCCCTCCAGCAGATCGCGCGCGGCCCACACGCTGCTGATGCTGCTCGCCGCGAGCCAGAACGGGTTCAGCCGGACCACGGTGCCATCGCCCCGCGCGACCACATGCGCCAACAGCTTTTCAAAGCGATAGCCGCCCACGATAACCGCATGATCCACGCCCGCCGCGGCGAGCGCATCCAACTGATGATCAATGATCGCCTTACCGTCAATCTTGATGAGGCATTTCGGCATGTCGGCGGTCAGCGGCAGCAGGCGCGATCCCTGCCCAGCGCTCAGGATGATGGCTTTGTCTATCGTCATGCCCATGTCCTAGCCAGTTCCCGCGCCATCGACAATTGCCCCCACGCAGCCTAGAAGCCCGGCCACCACGGAAAGAGCGATATCGAACATTGGCGGGGCTGAAAATCGGGCGCAGACGCGGGAATGAAACCGCAGGGGAAAGCGATGCCGCCTTTTCGCGCATCCTCGCCAACACCGCATGGCTGCTGGGAGGCAAGGGTGTCGGCGCGCTGCTCAGCCTCATCTACCTCGCAATCGTCACGCGCACCTTGGGCGTTGCCGATTTCGGGCGCTTTGCACTCGTCCTCAGCACGGCGCAGGCGATCAACACGCTGGTCACGTTCGATTCCTGGCAGATCGTCGTGCGGTTCGGGCAGAAGCATCTGACCAGCGGCGATACGTCCGCACTTAATCGCCTGCTCCGCTTCTGCATCGCGATCGACATTGGCTCAGCGATAATAGGCTGCCTTGTCGCCGCCGTCGTCACTCTGTTGCTCGGCCCCTATCTCGGCTGGTCGCGCGATCTTGGCTGGCAGGCGCTGCTGTTCTGCGCCGCGATGCTGATCGGCATCCGCTCGACTCCCACGGGGCTGCTGCGGCTGTTCGATCGGTTCGATACGGGGTCCATAGCCGACACCATGGTTCCGGTGGGCCGGATGATCGGCGCGGCGATCGTCCTTGCGACCGGGCCGTCGATCATGGCATTTCTTATTGCATGGGCCGCCGCCGAATTAGCCTGTGCTGCGACGTTCTGGATATTGGCGCTCCGCGTGGGCAAGGGCCGCATCGGGGCATGGAACGAAGGGCGATCTCTAGACGCTCGGGCGGAAAATCCAGGACTGGTCGGCTTTCTGACGGCCACCAATCTTTCCACCACCTTGTCGTCGGTTGGAAAGCAGGCCGCCGTGCTGATCATCGGCCTGTTCGTCGGTCCGGCAGGCGCGGGACTATACCGCCTCGCCAACCAATTGAGTTCCGCGCTCACCAAGATGACCGGCATGTTCTCTCGCACGCTTTTCGCCGAATTGGCGCGGGCGAATGCGAGCGACAGCGTTGATCAGGTGCGAGCGCTCTTCGTCCGCATGAACCGGCTGGCCTTGCTGACCGGCGCAACGATCGTCGTGCTTATCCTGCTCGTTGGGAAGCCATTGCTGAACCTCGTTGCGGGCCACGCGTTTCTCGGCGCTTATCCACTTCTGCTGCTGCTCGGCATCGCGGCATCGATAGATCTTGTCGGGGTCAGCTTCAGTCCGCTGCTGATGGCGACCGGGCGGGCGGGCAAGGCGCTGCGCATCACCTTCATCACGACGATAGTGCTGCTGGCATTGCTGACGGTGCTGTTGCCGCGCTTCGGCACGGTGGGCGCTGCCTATGCGGCTCTCTGCGCCTCGGTCACGGGCTTCCTGCTGATGGGCTGGGCGAGCCGCAGGGCGCTCCGTACAGCCTAGTCGCGCTTGGCGAGTATTGCTCCGGCCAGCGCAAGGTCAGACGGCTTGTCCACGTCGATGCACGCCTCTGCCTGTGGCATGGCCACGACGCGCGCAGTCACGCCGAACCGCAGTCCCAAACGCGCAACCGCCTGATGGATCGTCAATAGGCGCAACATCGCGCCAATCAGCAACAGCGGCCCGAATGCACCGACGATCTTCATGCCCTTCTTGCGGTCCTGCTCCACAGCCTGCCACCGCTCCAGCAAGGGCCGCGCCCTGTCACTGCCGATCCAGAACAGGTTTGCGCCCGACCACCAGCCCTGCCGGAATTTCAGCCAGGTGCGGCGGCTCTCGGGATGCTCCGCCAGCAATATTTGCCGCTCGACCAGTCCCACCGCTATGTCGCTCCCCCGCGCGCCCGCGACGAATGCGTCGATCATTGCCCCGGTCAGCAGCACATTATCCGCCGTCGTCAGCAACACCGGTAGCGGCGCGCCGTCCTCCAGTGCCGCCATAACCGACCGGCTGATGCCGTCACTGCTTATGGCGAAGCGAATGTTCGAGAACTCAGCAATCACCGGATTGTCCGCCAGTGCTTGCACATCCTGCGCCAGCACAACAATCTGCCCCACCGCCCGATGCCCTACCAATGCGCCCAGCACATGCGCCAGCATCGGCTTTCCCGCGACAGGCAACAGCGCCTTGGTCGAGACGCCGCTCCCCTCAAGCAGTGGATCAGCGCCGGGGCGGCTCCCCGCCAGAACGATTGCTGTGATGCCGGGGGAGATGGGGGGGCTGGTCATCGCCGCGCTCTAGCCCAACTTCGGCGCTTGGCGCAATTGACAGGCGGCGCGCGTCCATTACGCTGCTGCAACATGAACCGAACCCTGCTTCTTGCGCTCGCCCTGCTCCCCTTCCCGGCATTGGCGGCAGAGCCACCGACGGACGCCTATGCGGTCCGCGTTGCAAAGGTGCTCGCCAAGACGCCGCTGATCGATGGGCATAATGACTGGGCCGAGGCACTGACCGAGCATGCCAAGGACCAGCGCTGGACCATCGACCTCCATCGCCTGCCCGTCGCCGATTACGACACCGACATAGAGCGGCTGCGTCAGGGCAAGGTTGGCGGTCAGTTCTGGTCGGTGTTCGTCAGCCCCGGCCTGCCGGGCCTGGAACAAGTGAAACAGACGCTGGAACAGATCGACCTCGTTCACCAGTTTGCGGCCCGCTATCCTGATACCTTTCAACTCGCGACTACGGCGGCGCAGGCCCGTGCCGCGTTCAAATCCGGCAAAATCGCGTCGATGATCGGCGTGGAGGGCGGCGGGCAGATCGACGGCAGCTTCTCCGTCCTGCGCACCTACAAGAACCTTGGCGCGGGGTATCTGACGCTGACGCATGCCCTTACGATCCCATGGGCCGATAGTGCGACGGACGATCCCAAGCATGATGGTCTCACGCCCTTCGGCAATGCCGTGGTGACGGAGCTCAACCGCCTTGGCATGCTGGTGGACCTTAGCCATGTCAGCGAAAAGACGATGCTGGATGCGCTGGCGACCAGCAAGGCGCCGGTGATCTTCTCCCACTCCAGCGCCCGCGCCATTTGCAACCATCCTCGCAATGTCTCCGACGCGGTGCTACAGAAAGTCACGGCGAACGGCGGCATAGTGATGGTGAACTTCGCGCCCAATTACGTCTCCGAAGCGCGCCGTGTCTGGGGTGCGGCGCGTGGCGCGGAACAGGCGCGCTATAATATGCCACCCTTTGGCGGCCTCTACATCGGCGAACCCGAACGGGCGAAGGCTGCGCTTGCGGAATGGGAGAAGGCCAATCCTGAACCCGTCGTCACGATGGGGCAGGTTGCCGACCATATCGATCACATCGCCAAGGTTGCGGGCTATGATAATGTAGGTCTGGGTGGCGATTATGACGGCCTGCCCGCCCTGCCGCAGGGCATGGACGGTGTGGAGACCTATCCCAAGCTGCTGGCGGAGTTGATGCGGCGCGGATGGTCGGACGCGAACATCGCCAAATTGGCGGGCGGCAATATCCTGCGCGTCATGGCGGCAGCAGAGAAAGTGGCGGCGTCCATGGCCGCTCAACCGGCTGCCAGCGGGACGATTGCCACGCTCGACGGAACAAAATAACCCCTGAAGCCTTGCAAAAGTGAGTGAATGCGGGCAGGCGCTCCGCTCCGCACTTCTAACAGGACAGGCTTTCACACTTATGGCGACGTATCGGGATCCCGCTTTTCAGGATCGCC
>JBPPMC010000134.1:0-2132 GCA_051305835.1 Sphingobium sp. | reverse complement strand
CGCGGTTTGGCGCGAATAATGGCGGACAGGCGCGATCTGAGGAATCTTGAAAACCCAGCAAACACGGGGATTTTCGTGTCCGTGGACGTTCGTGGCAATCCATGAAAAAGGCAAAATGGCGGAGCGGCAGGAACGCCAGCGCGTCACTTTCGCCAAGGGCATGATGCTCCCCGCCCATCGCCAGCACGGCAGCGCGCGCGGACAGGCCCTTGTCGAAGATATAGACTTGGGCACCCGGATAGCGCCGGAACTGCAAGGCGAGCAGCGCCAGCAGGACCGACTTGCCCGCGCCGGTCGGCCCGACAATAAGCATATGGCCCACGTCACCAACATGGGTCGAAAGTCGGAACGGCGTGGAGCCGGATGTTTCCGCACAGAGCAGCGGCGGCCCGGCCAGGTGATCGTTGCGCGCCGGTCCGGCCGATACCGAAGACAGCGGCATCAAGTGCGCCAGATTCAACGTATGGACCAGCGGTTGCCGGACATTGGCATAAACATGCCCCGGCAGGCTCCCAAGCCATGCCTCCACGGCGTTGACGCTCTCGCGGATACAGGTGAACCCCAGCCCGTTGACGATCCGCTCGACGATGCGGACCTTCTCGTCGGCCGCCGCGCGGTCCTCGTCGAATACGGTGATGGTCGCCGTGTAATAGCCGAAGGCGACATGATCGCCGCCAAGCGCCTGCAACGCGAGATCGGCGTCGGCCACCTTGTTGTCGGCGTCGCTGTCGGTGAGCGGAACCGGCTCGTTCATCATCACTTCGCGCATGAGCTGCGCGATGGATTTGCGCTTGTTGAACCACTGGCGGCGGATGCGGGTCAGCGCCTTGTTCGCGGCCGTCTTGTCGAGCGCGATGAAGCGGGTTGTCCAACGATACGCGAAGTCCTGATGGTTGAGCGCGTCGAGGATTCCGGGGCGGGTGGCGTTTGGGAATCCCATCACGGTCACCGTCCGCAGATGCGTCTGCCCAAGCATCGGTTCGATGCCACCTGATAGCGGCGTATCGACTAGCAGCCCGTCCAGATACATCGGGGTTTCGGGCGCTATGACCGGATGCCGCTTGGTCGATATGCAGCCGTGCAGGAAGGTCAGCGTTTCGCTGTCGTCCAGCGCGCGCACCTCCGGCATGATGCCGGACAGAAGATCCGATAGCCGCTGCGTCTCCGCGATGAAGGCGCGAAGCTCCTGCCGCCAGTCACGGCCCTCTTGGCGGTTCTCGCGTTCCAACAACGCCCGCTCAGCCCGGCTGACCTGATCGGCGGGTGGCAGATAGCCGATGGTCAGATGATAGCGGCTCTCGAAGTGCTGGCCCTTGCGCCCATCGAAATGCGCGCGCCGTTCCTCGTCCACCAGCCACGATGCCGGATCGGGAAAGTCGCCATCGGGATAGCCCAGCGCTTCGATCCGCTCGGCATCGAAGAACAACGCCCATCCGCTGCCCAGCCTGCGAAGAGCATTGTTCGCCCGCGCGCAGACCGAAATCAGTTCGGCTTCGGTGGCGCTTTCCAGATCGGGACCGCGAAAGCGGAAGGTGCGCTGAAAGCTGCCGTCCTTGTTCAGCACCACACCGGGGGCGACCAGCGCCGCCCAGGGCAGATGATCGGCCAGCCGGTCGGCGGCATTGCGATATTCCTTGAGGTTCAGCATGTCAGATAGCCCCGCTGGCGAAGGTGACGGGCGATCACGGACGCAAAATCCGGGTCGCGCTTGGCGGCGAACACGGCGAGGCTATGCCCGGCGAGCCAGAGCAGCAGCCCGGCAATCCATTGCTGGAGGCCTAGCCCCATCGCAGCGGCGAGCGTGCCATTCAGGATGGCGATGCCGCGCGGCGCACCGCCCAGCAGGATCGGTTCGGTGAGCGCGCGGTGAAGCGGCACTTCGAAGCCATCAATATGACCATTGGCGATATGGCCGCTGGCGATGGAGCTGGTTCCCGCCATCAGACCAGCGCTCCCCCGCCGAAGCTGAAGAAGCTGAGGAAGAAGGAACTGGCGGCGAACGCGATCGACAGGCCAAACACGATCTGGATCAGCTTGCGAAAGCCGCCGCTCGTCTCGCCGAAGGCCAGCGCCAAGCCGGTGGTGATGATTATGATGACGGCGACGATCTTGGCGACCGGACCCTGAACGGA
>JBPPMC010000115.1:0-7577 GCA_051305835.1 Sphingobium sp. | reverse complement strand
TAATAGCGTTGACTGTTCTGACGGCGGGCCATGCGCAGGCCAGGGAGGTCGCCGTCACCGTACCGGCCACTGCCATCCCGTGGAATCCCGGCGTCAATGCGAAGAAGAGTTTCGGTCGGCGCGACGGCGGCCGTCCGGCGATGATTGCTGGCCATCACCTGTTCGAACGAGCGAAGGTCCGCTTCTCCGCTTCGGGGGAGACGACGACGATCCCCAATGGCATCGCGATCGGGCCGGACGGGCAGGCGGACTTCGTGGCCGACGAGAATGTCGGCAATAGCGGCGTCCTGTTCCCGGCCATTATGTCGATCGGGCGACACGACCTGTGCGCCTGAATGCGCTGATCGGCGCCTTCGTCGATGCCGACGGGCGGGTCATCGGTACGCCGTTCCTGGTGGGCCGGTCGGCGGTACAGAGCGTGCCTGCGGGGGCGATGGGCATTGCGCTGGGCATCAACGACGATATCTATGCCGACAATGGCGGCGCCCTGTCGGTGACCGTCGATATTCCCGAAGCAGCGTCATCGTGGAGGAGAAGGAGCCACAATGATGAAACTTCTGCTGCTCGCGCTACTATTGCTGGTGCCCACTACGCCGGCCATCGCGAAGGATGTCAGCGTCGCCGTCGATGCGCGGTCCGGTCCCTGGCTGAACAAGGGCAACAAGAAGATGCGCTATGGCAAGGGGGACGAGTTGCCGCCCGCCATGGTCAGCGGCTTCGTCAACGACACGGCGGAAAAGATCGCGATCATGGTGCCGCCCGGCGCGACCACGCGGGTTGACGGGCAGGATGTCGGGCCGGAAGGGATTGAGGGGCAGGCGGCGGACGACCAGCCGGGCGAAGGCGGGCAATATTTTCCCAGCCTTTATGCGCCCGAGATCCTCTATCACAATCATCGCCATGCGTTGATCGCGGCCTTTGTCGATGCACAGGGTATGTTGATGGGGCGGCCCTTCGCCGTCGGGAAAGGCGCGCGTGTCACCATTCCCGACGAGGCGGCTGCGCTGGTCATGGGTTTCAATGATGTCGGCTTTGTCGGCAATAGCGGATCGCTGGCCGCGACCGTAACGTTGCCGGACGATTGAACCGCGCTCTGTTCGAAGGATGACCCTATGATGCGATCCAAGGCTGCTTCCCTATTACTGCTCAGCGCCGGTCTGGCGTTCGGGTCGATCGTCCATGCACGCGAACCGGCGGCGGAGCGGCGCTGCGTCCTGCAAAGCCGGGTGGCCGCCTCTATTTCCGGGGCCAGCCGGATCGGCGGCAATCCTATGTCGCTGTGTTCAAAGGCGGCGACTGTCCCGGTCTCAACGCCTTTGCCACCCCCATCGTGGAAACCACTGGTACGGGCTATTGCGAAGGCGATAAGGTCCGCGCGATGATCATGCCGACCCGGATTCCGGATCTGCGTGATCGACCACCTCCAGCCTTTCACGGGCGATCTGGACGATCCAATCCCCGAAAGTCCACAGCATAAATGATTAACCAAGTGCAAAATTCCGTTGCAAGCGCCAACGTAATATCGTATACGATATTTAGATTCACAGAAAAGGCAGGACGAACAAAATGGCAATTGGTTGGAAGGGCGTGTTCCCGGCGGTCACGACGCAACTCCGCGCGGACTTGTCGGTCGACCTCGCCGATACGCAGCGCGTCGTTGACGATCTGGTCAAGGATGGCGTCACCGGGGTGATTGCGCTGGGGACCGTGGGCGAGAACAACTCGCTGGACTATGACGAGAAGGTCAGCGTTCTTTCCGCCATCGTCGAAGTGGTCGATGGCCGTGTGCCGGTCATCACCGGCGTATCGGAATATGATACGCGCCGTGCTGTCCGTTATGCGCAGGCGGCTGAAAAGACCGGTGCCGATGGCCTGATGCTGCTGCCGCCGATGGTCTATGTGCCCAAGGCCCATGAACTGGTTAACCATTTCAAGGGCGTCGCCGACCAGACCGGCCTGCCGATCATGCTCTATAACAACCCGCCGGCCTATCGCACCGTGATCGACCTTGAAGTGTTGACCGCCCTGATCGACGTCAACAATATCGTCGCGGTCAAGGAATCGGCGCCCGATACCCGTCGCTTCACCGATTTCCGCAACGCCTTCGGCGATCGCTACACGTTGTTCGCGGGTCTGGACGACGTCGCGCTGGAGGGACTGTATCTGGGCGCGCAGGGCTGGGTGTCGGGCCTCACCAACGCCTTCCCCAAGGAATCGGTCGAACTGGTCGCGGCCTTCGACCGGGGCGACCATGCCAAGGCGATGGAAATCTATCGCTGGTTCATGCCGCTGCTGCACCTCGACGCCGAACATGATCTGGTCCAGTCGATCAAGCTGGCCGAACAAGTGATGGGCCGTGGGTCAGAGCGCGTGCTGCCGCCGCGCTATGTGCTCCAGGGCGAACGTCGCGCCGAGGTGATCGCGATGGTCGAAAAGGCCGCTGCGACCCGCCCGGACCTGGCAGTAGCCGCTGCAGCCTGATAGGGAGCGGCGATGCGTCACACCTTCTTCTGCATCGACGGCCATACAGCCGGAAACCCCGTCCGCCTCGTTGCGGGCGGGGCGCCGCTGCTGCGGGGCGCATCCATGTCGGAACGGCGACAGGATTTCTTGAACCGCTTCGACTGGATCCGCACCGGCTTGTGTTTCGAGCCGCGCGGCCATGATATGATGTCGGGCGGCTTCCTCTTTCCGCCGACCCTGGCTGATGCCGACATCGGCATCCTCTTCATCGAAACCAGCGGCTGCCTGCCCATGTGTGGCCATGGCGCGATCGGCATCATTACCTTCGGCCTGGAACATGGGCTGATCGTGCCGACCACGCCGGGCAAGCTGCGGGTCGAAGTGCCGGCCGGCGTGATCCACATCGCCTATGAGACGGAGGGCGACAAGGTCACGGCCGTGCGCATCACCAATGTCCCGGCCTATGTCGCGGCGAAGGAGATCGAAGTAAATGTGGACGGCATCGGCCCGCTGAGCGTCGACGTCGCCTATGGCGGTAACTATTATGCGATCATCGAACCGCAGGGCGCCTATACCGGTCTGGACGATATGAGCGCGGCGCGCCTAATTGATCTCAGCGATCGTATCCGTGCGGCCATCCGCGAGAAATATGAGCCGGTCCATCCGCTCGACCCCACCATTCGAGGGGTCAGCCATATATTATGGGCCGACAAGCCGCGCAGTGACGGGGCGGATGGTCGCAACGCCGTCTTCTACGGCGACAAGGCGATTGATCGCAGCCCGTGCGGGACCGGCACGTCGGCGCGGCTGGCGCATCTGGCGGCATCAGGCCGGCTGAGCGTTGGCGATCATTTCATCCATGAAAGCTATATCGGCAGCCGCTTCATCGGTCGGATCGAGCAGGCGGTGCAACTGGGTGGCGAGGCCGCGATCATTCCCTCGATCGAGGGATCTGCCATCGCCACCGGATTCAATACGATCTGGATTGATAGGGCGGACTCATTCTGGTCGGGCTTTCAGGTCAAATGATCGTGGGAACCTTTCCGCCTATAGCTAATCTCGTGAATCTTGCGCAGCAGCGGCGCTGCGTTGTAGATGCGCGGCAAAAGCGGGACACCCGCAAAAACCCTGGTGGATTTGCGGCCTTGCACCAACCTCATATGATGCTGACTCACTTATGGGATTGAACGAACATGACGTAATCCTGGGAGCGGCGGCCCTTGGCCAGATGCGCGGGGGTTGGTTGCCCCCCAATAAGAACGGGCTCACGATTTTGGATCCAGGCGGGGCATCGCCGTTCAAGGCGGTGAGAAAGGTGCTCATCTCGGCGATCAGGCCGTCACTGGTCTGGCCACCGAGAATGTCCTCCGTATCGATAGAACGGTCGTCTCCGTCTACATCCCCGACCACGGCCTACAATACCGGGCGACCGTCGGCAACATGAAGGATGCCGCCCAGATTTTCCCGCATACGGTCGAGATTCCATCGGCTGCGAACTTTCAGGAAGGAGACGAAGCTCTCCGCATAGCGCTGGAGCAGCCAGCGCGGGTGGGCGCGGCCCTCGACATGCTCCTCCAGCGCGATGGCGCTCGCGGCATCCCACTCGCTGAAACCGGCGCCTGCAACCATGAGCCGGAGTTCCGCCAGCGTCTCATGCCAGTCCCCGTCGTCGAAATCCTCAAAGTCCGCCATGTATCGCGATCCCCCCGTCATGATGGGTTAGCCGTTCGGCGTCACGCAGGCCAGTGAACTTCGGGATCGTGATAGGCCAAGACACCGTCACCCAGCCGCCAATTCCATCCATTCTGGTCTATCAGGACGCCGGCACGAGACCCGAAGACAGCGAAGTTCTATCAATGTTCCGTGCCGAAATCTGCAAGTAAACCCCTTTCAACTGACGATCCTGAACACGATCAGAGAGTTCTTCAGGCCCATCGCACAACCACCGTGCTGTGTGTATGCCGTCCACTCATTTCGGGCGTTCTGATAATGGGTGCCTCGCCCCAACCAGCGACGATCCGTGATGTCTAACCCATCCTCGGGACCGAGCGCATGCCCCCGCGCACGCGCTGTCGCTCCGGCGGAAGGGAGCGTCGCGCGCTCCGCAATCTGTCGGCCCAGTACCGCGTAGCTGCACGGCTGGTGCGCGATGCGCTTCTTGATGGCGACCTCGAATGGCTTCGGCTGCTCGATCCCGACGCCGGTCGCCTCGACGATGTGCAGATTGCCCGGCCGGGTCGCCTTGACGCCTATCAGATCTAATGGTCCGAGTATCGCGGTCAGATCACCTTCAACGCGCTCGTCACCGCAACCAAAGTCTCGGGCAAACCCTATCCCGCACCATTCCGTCTGCTCGCCGACGGCTGGAAAGCGTTGCAGGTGGCCCATCCTGACCGCGTCGTTCGCGCCCATTATCTGGCGCATGATGCGCCGTCCTCGGCGTATCTGCCCAAAGTCGCGGGAGAGGGCGAGCCGCCCCACCTGCAAGGCTTTCTGCGGCACGCCTGGCCAGCGCGGTCGCAATGGTTTGACCCTGAACACGCAACTCTGCGCGCGCAACGGCATCTGAAGATAGAGGCGATCAGCGTTTGCGCGGGCCTGGAGGATGAGGCGCTCCATCGCTTCCTCGGGCTGTGCGTGTTCGATCTCGCGTTCGAGGTGGAAGAGCCTGCCGGCAGCGGGGCCGGGCGCCGGGAACGCGATATCGAGGATCTCGGTCAGTTCCTGATGCAGCCTGCCGCCGCAAGCAGCGGCGCGCTGAACCGAGTAGGCGATGTCGTCGCAGGCTTCCATGATCTAGGTGAGCGGGTGGCGCTGACCTTCGCTCAATCCGGTCTCTTTGCGGAGCCCGTTCACAAGCGCGTTCCGCTTCGAAAACCCATATTTCTTGGCGATCGGATTCTTCTTGTCGCGGTTGGCAGCGCCGACGGGGTACTTGATCGTCGCGGCCAACGTTGCCGAGGTGAGGCCGAGGCCCAGATGTGCGATGTTAGTCTGGAGCTTGGTAATCAGCCGGAGCGTTTGCGGCTTACCGTCGAACTTGAGGAATTCGGCATGTAGATCATCGGGAATTGCGGTCGGCAACCCGCGCGCACCCCTGTCATGGTTCGTGAAAATCCAGTCCTTACGAAGCGCGAACCAGCGGCCCATCGCGGCTTCCCCCTGATGTCCGAACGGTGGATTGCCTAGATCATGTGCGAGACCGATCGCGGACAGCATTGGCTGAATTACCTGATGAAGGTCTGCCCCGGAGAGCAGTTCGGCATTCGCTGTGTGGATACGGGTGCCGATCGAGCGCGCGAGATTGGTTACTTCAGCCGGGTGCGCACGCCGTCATTGTCATCCATGGGCCAGACCTGGGTCTTATCCGACAGTCGGCGCACGGGCGTCGAGAACAGCAACCGGTCATAGTCCTGCTGGAACCGCGACCGAACCGGGTCCGGCGTGGTGCCTGCCGGGTTCTCGTTAAGCTCACCCATTCTTCGATCAGACCAAATCGTCGCCATCCAAATCCACCATCATCGTTATTGCCAGGACCGGATATGCCCACAGTCTTATGCTTCCAAGGTCGCGTCGACTGTTCGACGAGAGCATATATTGATTGGAACGAAATGGGAACACCGTGCTTGACATTCTTCGAACGCCAGCCCGCTTAGGCTGCGGGAAAGCTAAAACCATGCCGCCCCTTAGCAGCCCAATTTCAGGCTTCACAGGAGCCATCTTCGCCGCTTCAAGAACGGCATTGTTCCGGCATAATCGGTCGATTCAAGTGACGGTGGCGATAAGCGGTTTTGTCGGCGAAGCTGATGTCATAGGATTTGTTTCTAAACCAAACCTCCGCGCCATCGCGATTACATCCGACCTAAAGCAACACACCTACCGGCTTTGGCGATCCGCGGTAGAAGCTGGTTTTCGTGGTCGTCTTCCATCATTTCGGCTTTGTAGTCTATCCTGCCCGCAGAAGACGATGCTCCACGGTCACAGCAGCGTCCAGCGTCAGGATTGTGGAGAGCGGCACTCGCTTCGTCCCTTGGAACGTTGGAGGCAGCTTGGCACGCACCGGCGCCTCGGGTCCGTTGTAGCGCACATGGGCCTTGGCGCGGTCGAAGTCCAAGATCAAAAATATTAGGTGGTTGGCTCGTCCCTCTCCGGGCGTTAAGGCAGGACCCTTGGCTATGCCGCTCGCCTTTATTTGCACCGATCGCCCGTTTGCGGCGAACGCATCCACTCCGGGCGTCCTGGCTTGGCAAAGGGCCGCCGTTTTTGACCATGACATGCAACAAGCTGATTTTTTGCTTCCGGCCCAGATTTTTCAGTTCAGGAGCGGCGCTAACAATCCCCTGAGAGTCTGCTCCTGGTAAATGCTGACTTTCGTTGTCGAAGCTGCAATGCCGCTTAGGCCGAGGCCTCGCCATTCCTGGTAACTCGCGATTTAAAAAGTCAGTTTGAGTGAATGGCAGCAAACTCTTCTCAAATCTGGATTGAAAAAGTAAGTTTCGCGGAATGAGTGCCTGAAACGCTGCAATCCCGACTGATTTTATCCACCTCCCAATCCGCTCGCGCGATTTTCCTCAAACCTTTTCTTGCGCCCGAACGAAATCCCACAATATCAAGGCGCGAAACGCTCGCGCACGATGATCATGTTCTTCGACACGCAGTCGAGCGCTGGCAGGGAAGCGAGGAAATCGTTGTAGGCTCCATCGTGGTCGATCTCCCCTTCTCAATATACGCTCGCTTTACAAATCGTCCCATCGGGATTGCTTCTCCGAATCAGGATGTTAGTCTTATTCCGCGTCGCAAAGGCGGCGCCGAGGCTTGAGAACCTCGCTTGGGAAAAATGGACCCGCCATAGACGCGGCCGGGTGGCCGATGCGCATGTCCAAGCCGCTTGCGGCCAAAGGCATCGGCGCATGTCTCAAGCATGTTCTCTACACCCGGCTTCCGCCGGCGCCGCCTCGCCAGTCGCGAGGAGACGGGATCGATGGATACAGACGCCATTGCAGGCGCGGATCGCCAGGCGCGATGTACTTGCTAGGCGCCACCCGCTTGCCGCTGGACGAACGCGACCCGCTTCCGCCGGGCCATGATCGCGCGACGCCGGCGCTGGACATCCT
>JBPPMC010000196.1:0-26093 GCA_051305835.1 Sphingobium sp. | reverse complement strand
GATCAGCGTGACGGTCGCGCCGCTGACGTCGAATGCCTCGACGGACATGTTGCCCGTCAGGAGCGACAAGGCGCTGAACTTCAGGCGGGCTTCGGCGACGCGCGCCAGATCGCCCGATCCGGCCCATTCGGGCTGCGGGATGGTGATATTACGGGCGATGACTTCAGGATAGAAGGAGAAGCGGTCCGTCCGTTCCAGAACTTCGATATGCGCTGGCCGGCCAAGTCGCTTGGATAGTCGCTGCTCGATGGTGCTGCGCAACGACCCCCAGGGAAATGCGGCCAGCCCGATAAGCATCATGATCGCCAACAGAGCCAGGATAAGCGGGGCCTTTACCCACCACGACAATGTCCGCAACGTCACGCCCGTCCTTTAGCTACATCACGCTGAAACAGACGTGTGCAGCAGGGACGCGCGAGCCGGTGTTTCGTTCCGCTACCGGATCAAGATGCGGGCGTTAGCGGCCTTTACGCGGCCCCGTCGGTGTCGAGCGCATAGCCTGCAGACCGCACTGTGCGGATAATGTCGCGATGCACCTCGCCGTTGATCGCCTTGCGCAGGCGGCGGATGTGCACGTCCACCGTGCGCAGTTCTATGTCGCTGTCCTGCCCCCAGACGCTGTCGAGCAGCCGCTCGCGCGAGAACACCCAGCCGGGATGCTCCAGGAAGTGCTTGAGCAGGCGAAATTCCGTTGGGCCGAGCGAAACCGTCTGCCCGGCACGGCGGACTTTGTGGCCCACCGTATCCATCTCGATATCGGCGAAGGACAACGTCTCACCCGCCAGCGCAGGCCGCACGCGCCGCAGCACGGCACCGACCCGGGCCACGAGCTCGCGCGGGGAGAAGGGCTTGGTCACATAATCGTCCGCGCCGGTTTCAAGGCCACGCACGCGATCCTCTTCCTCGCCACGCGCGGTCAACATGATGATCGGCACATTCGCGGTGCCCGTCATGCGGCGCAGGCGGCGGCATACTTCGATCCCCGACAGGCTTTCCACCATCCAGTCGAGCAATACGATGTCGGGCGTATCTTCCTGCGCAAGGATCAACGCTTCCTCACCATCCACGGTGTGGGAAACCTCGAAATCTTCCCGCTTGAAATGCCAGATCAGAAGCTCGGCCAGCGCCGCATCGTCTTCCACCAGCAACATCTTGGCTCGCGCCATCGCCGTCGTCCTTATCTAGCCCAGGAATCTTCGGGCGCTTCGCCGCGCTCGCGATCGGGGAGGTATTTTCCGGTTGCGGCATAATAGACCATCTCCGCGACGTTGGTCGCATGGTCGCCGATCCGTTCGATATTCTTGGCCACGAACAGCAGGTGTGCGCTCTCCGAAATCATCTTCGGATTCTCGGCCATGTAGGTGAGCAGCGTGCGGAAGATGCTGTTGTAGAAATCGTCCACCACCTTGTCGCGTTCGATCACCGCGATCGCGAGGTCAGCGTCACGTGCGGCAAAGGCGTTCAGTGCATCATGCACCATTTCGCCCGCAATCTGCCCCATGGATGGCAGGAGCGACATGAGTTCGAGCTTCCGGTTTTCGACGATCAGCGGCACCCGCTTGGCGATGTTCTTGCCATAATCGCCGATTCGCTCGACCACGCCGGCAATTTTCAATGCGGCGACGACTTCGCGCAAATCGTTCGCCATAGGTGCGCGCAGCGCGATGGTCTGCACCACCAGCCGTTCGACCTGCTCCTCCAGCGCGTCGATCTTCGGATCATCGAGCACGACCTGCCGCGCCAGATCCTTGTCGCGGCGGACCAGCGCCATCATCGCGTTGTCCAGGCTCGCCTCGGCGCGCCCGCCCATTTCCGCGATCAATCCACGCAGGGTATCGATGTCCTGATCGAAGGCCTTGACCGTATGTTCAACCATATTCTCTCTCCCTCCGGTCAGCCGTAGCGGCCGGTGATGTAGTCGCGCGTGCGATCCGCCTTGGGATTGGTGAAGATGTCGGATGTGACGCCATATTCGACCAGCGTGCCCAAGTGAAAGAACGCCGTCCGCTGCGACACGCGCGCGGCCTGCTGCATGTTATGCGTCACGATGACGATGGCATAGCGCCCGCGCAGTTCGTGGATCAGTTCCTCGATCTTGGCGGTCGCAATCGGGTCCAGAGCCGAGCATGGCTCGTCCATCAGGATGACCTCCGGCTCGACCGCGATGGCGCGACCGATACACAGACGCTGCTGCTGGCCGCCCGAAAGGGCCGTGCCGCTTTCGTTCAGCCGGTCCTTCACTTCTTCCCAAAGGCCCGCACGCCGCAGCGACTTCTCGACGATCACGTCCATGTCCGCTTTCGCACTGGCGAGGCCATGGATACGCGGGCCGTAGGCGACGTTCTCGTAAATCGACTTGGGGAACGGATTGGGCTTCTGGAATACCATGCCGACACGCGCACGCAACTGCACCACGTCCATCGACGGCGCATAGATATTCTCGCCGTCCAGCGTGATCTCGCCTTCGACCCGCGCACTGGCGACGGTGTCGTTCATCCGGTTCATCGTGCGCAGGAAGGTCGACTTGCCGCAGCCCGACGGGCCGATGAAAGCCGTCACATTGTCCATGTCGACATCGATCGACACATTGTTGATCGCCTGCTTCGCCCCGTAGAAGACGTTGACGTCGCGCGCCGTCATCTTCGGGTTGTTGGGCTTGAGCGCCTGTTGTTCTTCGGTGAGCATATATCTGTTTACCAGCGCTTTTCGAATTTGTTGCGAAGATAGATGGCGAGGCCGTTCATCGCGAGCAGGAAGGCCAGCAGCACGATGATCGCGGCGGAGGTCTTTTCGATGAAGCCCTTGCTGACTTCGTCGGACCACAGGAAGATCTGGACGGGCAGCACCGTCGCAGGATCGGTCACGCCGCCCGGCGGCGTCGCGATGAAGGCGCGCATCCCGATCATCAGCAGCGGGGCCGTCTCGCCCAGCGCGCGGGCCATGCCGATGATCGTGCCGGTCAGGATGCCGGGCAGGGCGAGTGGCAGCACATGATGAAACACGACCTGAACCGGCGAAGCGCCGATGCCCAGCGCCGCATCGCGGATGGAGGGCGGCACTGCCTTGATCGCGTTGCGCCCGGCGATCACGATGACCGGCATCGTCATCAGCGCCAGCGTCATGCCGCCAACCAGCGCCGCCGAGCGTGGAAAGTCGAGCAGATTGAGGAAGATCGCCAGCCCCAGCAGCCCGAAGATGATCGACGGCACGGCAGCCAGATTGTTGATCGACACTTCGATGATGTCTGTCCACCACGCCTTGGGCGCATATTCCTCAAGGTAGAGCGCCGTGGCGACGCCCACCGGGAAGCTCAGCAGCAGCGTCACCAGCATCGTCAGCAACGATCCCTTGAACGCGCCCCAGATGCCGACCTGCGTGGGATCGGTCGCATCGCTGGCGGTCAGGAAAGCGCTGTTGAAGCCGGTCGATACCACGCCTGCCTTCTGCAATCGGGCGTAGGCTGCCTCGTCAACAGCGCTGGCATCGCTCTTGGCGGCAAGATCGATCCCGGTCGAGGCGGGTAGGGACAGTGTCACCTTCTGCGTCAGGATCTTCGGATCGTCGAGAATAGCGTCGCGCACTGTCAGCCAGGCGTTGGGTGAGAGCATCGCATCGCCACCTGTGCCCAGCGCGGCGTCGGCGGCCTGCGCCGTCACGCCCTGAAGATTGGCGCCCGACAAAGCCTGCGCGTTGACGGTAGCGGGATCGACCACAAGCGGAGCCGAGCGGAAGTCTATCGGCACCGCGATCTCGGTGCGGGTGAAGCCGCCTGCGCCGTCGCCCACCATCTTGAACAGCAGGAAGGCGAGGAAGCCGGCGGAGAGCAGTACCGCGCCCATGCCGAGGAACTTGAAGCGTCGCTCCGATGCATAGCGGGCCTTGATCCGCTTCTGCATGGCCGCGCCCTTCCAGTCAGTCGGGTTGCGCGTGGGGGATGAAGGGGGAGGCATTGGCGCGTTCACTCGTAAGCCTCCCGATATTTCTTCACGACCCGCAACGCCACGATGTTGAGCAGCAGCGTCACGACGAACAGCACAAGGCCCAGCGCGAATGCTGCCAGCGTCTTGGCGCTGTCGAATTCCTGGTCGCCGGTCAGCAACTGTACGATCTGCGTCGTCACCGTCGTCACGCTGGAGAAGGGGTTGAGCGTCAGGTTCGCGGCAAGGCCAGCCGCCATGACGACGATCATCGTCTCGCCGATTGCGCGGCTCACTGCCAGCAATACGCCGCCCACCACACCGGGAAGCGCCGCCGGGATCAGCACGCGCTTGATCGTCTCGCTGGTCGTCGCGCCCATGGCCAACGATCCGTCGCGCATGGCCTGCGGCACGGCGGCGATGCTGTCATCCGCCATCGAAGAGACGAAGGGAATGATCATCACACCCATGACGAGGCCCGCCGCCAGTGCGCTTTCCGAAGACGCGCCGTGGATGCCGATGGCGACGGCGAAGTCGCGCAGGGCAGGGGCAATCGTCAGCGCCGCGAAATATCCGTAAACCACCGTGGGTACGCCTGCTAGCACTTCGAGGATCGGCTTCATCCACTTGCGCGTCGATGGCTTGGCATATTGGGTGAGGTAGATGGCGCTCATCAAACCCAGCGGTATGGCGACGATCATGGCGATGATCGCGCCGATGAAGATCGTGCCCCAGAACAGCGGCACCGCACCGAATGCGCCTTCATTGCCATAGCCCATGGCGGCGGATTGCGGCGACCATTTGGTGCCGAACAGGAACTCGAACGGATTGACCATCGAGAAGAAGCGAAGTGATTCCCAGAGCAGGGACGCGACGATGCCGACAGTAGTGATGATCGCGATCAGCGAGGCGCCGAGGAGCAGTCCCATCACCAGCCGCTCGACCCGCGTCCGGGCGCGAAAATCGGGGCGAATGCGGGTGAAGGCATAGGCTCCGCCCGCGAACGCCAACACGATCGCCAATATCACGCCGCCAGTCCCGTAGCGGCTCATCGCAGCCCGATAGGGTTCGACGAGCGCCTGCGCCGCGGGGTTGAATGCCGCCGCCTGACTGCCACTCGCGATATTGCGCGCTTCGCTCAGGATCGCGCCACGCCCGAAGCCGTCCGGCGGCAGGCTCTGTGCTGCCGGATCGGCCAGCACTGCGTCCGTCACCAGCGAAGGCATCACGTTGCTCCACACCGCCAGAAAGATCAGGCCGGGGATCAGCGTCCACAGAGCGACATACCAGCCATGATAGCTCGGCAAGCTGTGCATCGCACCGCGCACCAGCCCGGCATTGGCACTCGTCTGCAACCGTGTGGCGCGGGCGCGGGCGCTGATCCACGCGGCGACACCAAGGCCGAGCAGCAGCAACAGGATGGCGGGACCAGTCACAGGCTTATTTCAGGTCCGCGCCGTTCAGTACCGGCAGCGTCTGTACGACCTCGGCATTGGCCGTTCGAACGGCTTCGGTCGCCGCAACCATGCCGCGCTTGGCGAGCATTCCGCCCGGCGCCCATGAGCTGGCAAAGGTTTCCAGATACGCCTTGAGGCCCGGTACCGCCTGAATATGCGCTTTCTTCACGTAGATGTAGAGCGGGCGCGCGCCGGGATATTTGCCGGTGGCGACATTGTCATAGGTCGCCTCGACACCGTTCAGCGCGATGTCATTGAGCGAATCCCGGTTTTCTTCCAGGAAGCTGTAGCCGAAGATGCCTACGGCGTTCGGGTTCGCGGCCAGCTTCTGCACGATCAGATTATCGTTCTCGCCTGAGTCCACATATTTGCCGTCCTCACGCACTTTGGTGCAGGTCGCCTTATACTTGTCCTCGTTGCTTTCCTTCAGCGTCTTCATCGCCGGATCGCTCTGGCAACCCTTTTCGAGAATCAACTCGGCGAGCGAATCGCGCGTGCCGCTGGTCGAGGGCGGACCGAAGACGGAGATTGGAATCGCGGGCAGGCTGGCGTCGACATCTTTCCACGTCTGCGCGGTGTTCGCGCCCTTGCCGAACGGATCGGCGGCGAGCGCCTTGTAGACCAGTTCCGGGGTCAGTTTCATGCCCGGACCCTTTTTGGATTCGGCAAAGGCGAGGCCATCGACGCCGATCTGGATTTCTACGATTTCCTTGACGCCGTTCTTCGCGCAATCCTCGAACTCGGACTTTTTGATACGGCGCGACGCGTTCTCGATATCCGGGAACTGCGCGCCAACGCCCGCGCAGAACAGCTTCATGCCGCCGCCGGTGCCGGTCGATTCGATGATCGGTGACTTCATGCCGGGGTTTGCGTTGACGAATTGCTCCGCCACGGCGGTAGAGAAAGGATAGACCGTCGAGGAGCCAACGGCACGGATTTGATCGCGACCGGCGCTTTCGCCGCCTGCCTTATCCTGACAGGCCGATAGCGTAGCAGACAGCGCAAGCGCCGACAGGCCAAGACGAACGATATGCTTCACGTAAAGCCTCCCAATGATGATGCCGCGAATCCCCGGCGCGACATGTCGTGGCAGCGCCGTAGCCGCGCTTCATCGCGCCAATGTGACAATTGGGTTGCAGTTTGATGACAATGGCTCCGAAAGTTGAAACCAAAGGATAATTTTAGCGGCGCGCTGGCCAGGGATCTTGTCCCGCTAGCGCGTGATCGCCTTGGCATTGGCGAGGTAAGTCCGCCCGATGCGAATATCATCGCCTTTCGTTAGGCAGGCGAACCAGACGCCGCTGCCATCGTGCCGCAGGCGATGAATGTGGTCTTTCCGGACAATGTGCGAGCGGTGCAGGCGGAGGAATTGCGCAGGGTCCAGCCGCTGCTCCAGCGAACTGATCGTCTGATGCAGGAGATAGCTGTGATCGCCGACATGCAGGCGCATATAGTCGCGTTCGGCTTCGATCCGGTCGATCTGGTCGGTCCCGATGCGGATAAGCTCTGACCGATGCGGCACCCAGAATTCCTCGGCCCAGCTTTCCGACTGCGTCTCGTCGACGGCCGGCGACGGGGTGTCGCTTGCCTGCGCCAGCGCCCCTTCGACTCGGTCGATCGCACGGACCAGGCGGTCATGGGCCACGGGTTTGAGCAGATAATCGATGGCGGCCAGATCGAATGCCTCCACGGCGAACCCTTCGAACGCGGTGACGAAGATAACGGCGGGCCGTATTCCCAGCAAGCCTACTGCGCGCGCTACGCCGATGCCGTCCAGCAACGGCATGGCGATGTCGAGCATCAGCAGATCAGGCTGCAGCCCTTCCACCATGCGGAGCGCCGCCTCGCCATCGCTTGCGGTGCCGACCAGCGAAATGCGCGGTTCACGGGCGCACAGCATCTGCAACCGCTCGATCGCCAGCGGTTCGTCATCGACGATCATGGTGCGAATAGTCATCGGTTCCCTTGTCCCATTTCCATCAGCAACCACGCCGGATGATCGGCATCGTCAGTTCCACCATGAAGCCGCCGCCATCCAGGTGTCGTGCATTCAACTTCCCGTTTGCGCCGAACCGCGCCGCCAGCCGATCCCGGACATTGGCCAGGCCGATGCCGCCGCCGCGGTCATGATCCTCGGGCAGAACATCGCCGTCATTTCGCACGCTGACCATCAGCAGATCATCTTCCTCCCGCGCGAAAATGGCAATCGTTACGGGTAGCGAGCGCCGCGCCACGCCATATTTGATGGCGTTTTCGATCAACGGCTGAAGGATGAGGCCGGGGACGCAGCAATCCATGACGTGTGGCGGTATATCGATCAGCGTGCGCAGGCGGTCGGGGAAACGCACGGCCTCGATATCCAGATACAGCTTCTGGAGATGCACTTCTTCGGAAAGCGGCACGTCCTCCAGCGGATCGCCAGTCAGGCTCGCGCGATAGAAGTTGGAGAGCGACATGATCATTCGCTCGGCCTCGTCCTGGCGGTTCACCATGATGAGGCTGGAGAGGGAATTCAGCGTATTGAACAGGAAGTGCGGGTTCACCTGATATCGCAGCGATCGCAACTCGGCTTGTTGCGCGGCCTTCTCCAGCCGTGCGGCGCGTCGCTCCACACGGCGAACTTCGGCGGCGTAGGAGATTGCCAGGTATAATGCTGCCCAGGCCGAGAGGAAAAAGTAGCGCCCGATCGCGAACTCCGCGATTTCCTTCAGGGCATAGCCCTGTTCGATGATCAGCTTTTCCTTGGCCATGTCGGGGAACAGCCCGGCGGGATCGTAGAAGTAGAACAGGTAGGAATTGGCCAGCGCGATGATGATGGAGCAGGGGATGGCTGCGCTGAATGCTACAAGCGTGCGCTTCGTGAGGCTCGCGCGGTCGAAACGGCGGACGACGAGGTACAAGGCCCAGGTGACGACGATGCCGATCACCGTGACGATGCTGCGGCGGATGGCCATCGGCGCCTGCGCATCGAAGCCCATGACGAACGACCGCAGCGTCACGAGCGCCATGTAGAACAACCAGAACCCCAATATGGAATAGAGCACCATGATGGGCGGGATGCTGCGCTCTTCGTCTTCGTCCATATCTTCGATCATGTCTCAACTCATAGGCGCAAACCCTTGTCCTGTCGTGAGGCTGTACCCACGCCGGTCGAAAATCAATGCGCGTTAGTCGACGAATATCGGGAACGAGGATGCGGCCCGATAGTTGTTTTCCGCATAATAAGGAGAAGAAAGATGCCCACGAACGAACCTTCCGACGCAATTGTAGATGCGGACCTGAACAAGCGCGCAAGCGACGATCAGGATCATTGCCTGAGCCAGGAGGAGGCCTTGGAGGAAAGCCTGGAAGATTCCATGGATGGCTCGGACGCTCCGTCCATTACGCAGCCCGGCGATCATGGCGATCCAGTCCCGTCATCGGGTTTTCCGGACGATACGAAAGACTAGGCATATCCCGTATGCTGCACCGCACAATTATTTAGTTGCACCGAGAATCGAAATCTGATCCCTTGCTCATATTCCGGCCATAAAGGCGTGGTGGGATATGAACGCGCGTAGAACATGTGCTTAATCGCTTGGTAACCAAGACGGGCGCATGCTCCACTTGTCTGGATCTGATTTCGGTTGGAGGCATGAACATGGGTACGAATGCGAAGCACGCTGATGGACAACTGGCCCTCGCCGAATTGCGAGAATTTGCGAGTTTTCCTTCCTCCACTCAGCGCTATATCCGGCGCTCCCTCGACATAGGTTTGCATCGTCGCGACGCGCTGCAGCTATGGTCGCGCGATCTTGTGGAGGCCGCGAGCATCCGCGCGCAGTCGCGTATCTATGACCGGTTAGACACCATCAAGTCGATGGTTCCCGATGACAGCGGTCTCGATCAGGTCGAGCCTTTCATGGCGCCTTTGGTCACTGTCTCCGCCTTCGATCTGGGGCAGGATCGGCTGACGAGTTTTTCGGCCTACCGCTTCCTGTACGAACGGCTGATCGGCGCCGGAGCGCGGCCATGGCTGCCCGGTGCATTTTGCGCCGCAGCCAGCCTGCCGCATCTGCATCCTGAAAAGCGCCGCGTGCTGCTCCAGTCGATCAGCGAAGCCGCAGCGACGGCGGCAGGGTGGTCGAACCGGGAACCGAGCTTCTATCCGGAGTGGGTCGAGAAAGTGGATACGAGCAAGGCTCCCAACTAGCCGCTTTGGCCCCGGCATCCGTGAATGGCGGCGTGTGCTATCCGGCGGGTAAGATGATTTGCTGGATCGTGCCCGGTGCGTCGCGTAGCTTCATATAGAGTGTCGCTCCTTTCGGAGTGGGCACATCAATAGCGTTTCCGATGAAGCCATTCGGCACGGAGACGCTCCTGTCGAATGCACTGCTGTCGGCTACGGAGTCGATCAGGAACAGGTTATTGCCTGTCAGGCTGCACGTAGCTGCACCCGGTTTGCAGGATATGGACTTCAGTGCGGGCATCCGCACCAGCGTCGCCAGCGATTGCCATTTGCCGGCCACTCCCCCTTGAACCATACGGAAACGTAGCGGGCCGAATATGGATGGGCCAAGCGTCGCCGGATCAAACTCCGCAATCGCGATCTTTGGGCTTTCCAGACGCAGTCCATTGGCGGACGTCAGGCGAACTGCGGCATTATTGTCCGAAGCGGCGATATCGAGCGTGTCCCGCGCGCTGAATTGCATCCCCTCGGCTGCACTTAGCGACACCGTGAGGCGCGCGGCGTCCGGCAAGATGTCCTGTCCGGTGACGCGAATCGATATCGGTGGCACCGGTCCCTTGTGATCGATGCTTCTTGCTATGATGCTTACTGCCGGGCGGGGTGCTGCGACTGTGACTGGCAAGCCGATCACGCGTCCGTCTTTCAGCGTGACTTGCGCTTTGCCGCTATGCCCCTGCGCCAGCAGCTTCGTCTTGTCCGATGTGTCGGACACGAGTTGCAACTTGTCCACGTCTCCATCCCGCGACAATTCCTCTGGACTGAACGCTATGTCGTCAAGCATCACGCTCTTGATCTGGTCGAGCCGCAGACCGGTCAGCATTGCGGCCTCGTCGCCTGCGTGAAGTTGCAAATTGTCGATGCGGCTGGCCTCGGCATAAGCGCGCGCTGTCACGGTCGAGACCCTGGGGGTGCCGAAAGGCTTGATCGCGAACTGAATGTCCCCGGCTTTGGCATTGCTGAGCGGAACGGTGACCGTGATGCCATCCGTGCCGGACACTTGCCATTTGACCGGCTGGCTTTGGCGTCCGGCTACTTCCATCGTCACGCTTTCCACACAGGCGGGCGCGACGCCCTTCAACCGCAATTCATTGTCTCGGCCCACGATCAGGCGCTGTGAGACCTCGTCGATATGCCAGGGCGCATCCTGCGGGAACTGAACGAGAAATTCCGGGCCGACGAATGCATCAAATCCCCATGCGCCTTGCAGACGCCCCGTCGTCGAGGGTTCAAAATCGGCGGCGTTCAAGCGCGAGGCAAGAACATAGCCGCCCTTGTCGGCGCGCGGCGTCACTGGCACGGTTTGGGCGCGTCCGTCCTTCGTCGTGAGCGCGAGTGTCATGTCATGCGCATATTCGGTCGCGTAGATCAGCGGCGCGCCTTCGACTTTTAGCGTAGCGCCGGGTTGCGCGGCACAGACTGCGCCTTCACCGGTGGCCCGGAGCGGCGGCGGCACATCCTTTTCGATCGCGGGCATTCCGGCGACGAGGACCGACTTCGGTTTCCGGAAGGAAGGTGCTGCGTTCAACAGCAGCGACATGGTCGCGCCGCTCTGAATTCCCAAGGCCGGGAGGTAGCTGAACTCCGGATTGTTGAACGCGCCGAAGATGCGGGCGACATCACGGACCACACCGATATAGGGGCTGTACATCCCATAACCGGCTTCACGTGTGGCGCTGATCTGAAACGCCAGGTCCGCAGGGGTGCCGATGATCGTTTCGGTGAGCGAATTGCTGTGCACGTCGCCCAGGACGAGGGCTTCGCGATTTTCCAATAGGCAGGCGGCCTGCGCCTCGACCAGCTTCGCCAGGCAATCGGCATTGAGTTTCACCGCGAGGCTGGAGGAGAGCGCAGGCGCGACGCTCCGCAGATATTCAGGATGCGTGTTTTCCTGCGCGCGAATGCCCGCGACGAAAGCATTGAGCCGCGCGCGATCGAGCGAGGCTTGGCTGAGATTCTGGGTGACGCGCACGAATTCGCCGGGTTTGCCGCGCACGACATCCGAAATGGTGCTGAAATCGCCGCCGGTGTCCTGCACCATGAAGAGTACCATTTGCTGTGCGTCGGCCGGGACGGTCAACTTCAGCACGCGATCCTTGTCCTTGCGTTTCCACGTTTGGGCGCTGGCGATCCATTTTTTCGGCGGCGGGTTGGTCGCGCCACGCAGGAAGGCGGACACGAGCAGATATTTGACGGACTGATCGGCGGGCAAGTCCGCCTCGATCTCCAGCACGTCGCCAGCCGCCAGCGCCGGAACCCGTCCGATCGGCAGGCTCTTGTCTCCGCGCGTGACATTGATGGACAGATTGGGTCCGGGCAGGTCGAACGGTGCCGGGTCTGCCGCATTGGCAGCAGATGTCGAAAGAAGCGCAGTCAAGGCCGTGAAGGCAGCGCGGGCAGGGGCGTGTCGGGATGTCATCGATCCTAGGTGCGCGATCGGTCCCGTCCGTCAAGGCCGGGCAGTCATAATAGGACGAAATGATAGGCATGACATGGCCGTTCCCGCCCGCCTTTTCCAAGAACGAATGGATTTAGACCTTGTTGTCTAAACCAGAGGTGCCATATTGTGCAGTGCAGCATATCGCCGCACCAGTGAGATGGCTGTCTGGCCGCTCCCCGTATCTGAGGTATCCGCGTGAAGAAGCTATCCGCCACTATCGCCCAGTTGGCAGCGATGAGATCGGCCATTGCATCATCCACCAGCGGCGGGAAGCCGGGCAGGCTCAGGGATTTGAAATCGTTCGGAACCAACCCCGGAGCGCTAAAGGCGAAGATTCATATTCCCGCGTCACTGGCCGACAAACCAGCGCTTGTCGTTGTCCTGCACGGCTGCACACAGACGGCGGAGGGATATGACCGGGGGTCGGGCTGGTCGCAACTGGCCGATGAGCACGGGTTCGCGCTGCTGTTTCCCGAACAGCAGCGAGGCAATAATCCCAATCTCTGCTTCAACTGGTTTTCACCCGCCGACAATGCACGTGATGGCGGCGAAGCGCTTTCCATCCGTCAGATGATCGCGACCATGATCGATACTTACGGCATTGACCCTTCGGGGGTGTTCGTTACGGGCCTGTCTGCGGGCGGCGCAATGACGTCCATCATGCTGGCTACCTACCCTGAGCTATTTGCGGGCGGCGCGATCATTGCGGGTCTGCCTTATGGTTCCGCCGCCAATGTGTCGCAGGCACTGGAGGCGATGCGCGGGCCGGGCACATATAGCAGCCGTGAAATCGGCGATCGGGTGCGCCGCGCATCGGGTCATACCGGTCCCTGGCCGAAGGTAGCCGTGTGGCACGGAACGGCGGATGCGACCGTGAACAGCACCAACGCCGACGCTATCCTTGCGCAATGGCTGTCAGTCCACAGTGTGGGAGACGCGCCGGCCACCTCCGAGATTGTCGCGGGGCATCACCACCGCATCTGGAGGGATGCTGACGGTCACTCCGTCGTGGAGGATTATCGTATCGCGAATATGGGTCACGGCACGCCACTTTCCACCAGCGGCGCGGAGGCATGCGGGACGGTCATGCCGCACATGCTGGAGGCGGGCATTTCATCGACGCGCCTTATCGCGCGATCCTGGGGTCTGTTGACTGCAAGAGCGGCCAGCGCAGTCCCGGATATGGATCAGAAAACGCCCAATCTGCCTGTCGAAAGCAAGCCTCGACTGCAGCGGATAAACTCTCCCGATCCTGTTTCGGCCGATCCTGCCAGCAGCGGCGTCGAAAAGGTCATTCAGGATGCGTTTCGCGCCGCGGGGCTGATACGCTGAACGAGCAGGGGGCCATTATTTAGCCTTCCCCGCTTCGTTTGCGGCCAGAACGCGCAGGACGTTGCCGGACCATATCTTCTGAATGTCCGCCTCGCTATAGCCTGCCTTGAGCAGCGCGGAGGTGATCTTGGGCAGGTCGACCACATCCTCCAGCCCCACCACGCCGCCGCCGCCGTCCCAGTCCGCGCCGATACCGACATGGTCCGGCCCGACTACTTTCAGTGCATGAAGCATATGCGCTAGAAAATCGTCGAACGTCGGGCGGTCGGTGTCCGGATAGAGCCGGTCGATCTCTCGCCGTTTTGCCAGAAGCTCCGCCCGCGTCTCCGGCGAAATCTTCGCGTCCTCGCGCATCTGACCGAACAGCGCTTTCAATGCCTCCTGTCGCTGCGGATTGGGCTTTGATGCACGCAGATACGCACCATAGGCGTTCATCTGGATCACGCCGCCCTTCGCGGCCAGCGCCTTCAGATGTTCATCGTCGATATTGCGGGGATGGTCATAGATCGCCTTGCAGCCTGAATGGGTCAGCAGGATCGGTGTGGTCGATAGCGCCAGCAGATCGTCCAGTACCTGATCACTACTGTGCGAGGCATCGGGCACGATGCCAAGGCGGTTCATTTCCTTCAGCAATTCCTTGCCCAGTGGACTGAGGCCACCATAGCGCGGCTTCTTCGACGGATCGGTTGAGCTGTCGGCAAACTGGTTGTGCGCGAAATGCGCAAAGCCCGAGACGCGTACGCCCATATCGTAGAAGGTTTGCAGGAGAGAGACGTCCTCGCCCAGCGGATAGGCATTTTCGATCGACATATAGACGACGCGCTTGCCCGCCGCGGCGATCAGGGCAGCGTCTTTCGCTTCCGTCGCCAGCGTGAAATTGGCCGGGTCAGCGGCGACCATCGAGCGTATCGACACGCCACGTAGCAACGCGAAGTCGCGCGCCTTGCGGAAGCCCTCGACCGTCAGCGGACCCTGTCCCGTATAGATGGCCCAGAAACCGCCATCCAGGCCGCCCTTCTTCATGCGTGGCAAGTCGACCTGCGTAAAGTCGCCGTGCACGCCATGTTCTTCTTCGATCGACCATCCGGGCAAGTCGAGCGAGGCCGGCGTATCAAGATGACTGTCGAGCGTCAGCAGCCGCAAGTGGAGTTGATAGTCCTTTTTCGACACCGGCTGCGCCTGTGCCCCAGCGGGGATGAGAGCCGCCAGAGCGGCTCCCATCAGCAAAGCCTTGTGCATCAGATTTCACCCGATATCGTAAACTGGAACGTGCGGGGCGAAAGAGGACGGAAATTGCCGTCCCCCGTCACTGTCGGCGATATGAAGGACAGCGTATCCTTGTCGAACACATTGTCGACGTTGAAACGTGCCTTCACGCCCTTGACCGGGCCAAGGGTGATCCCATCGCCGATGTCGACATAGGCGCTGAACACAGTGAAACCCTTGACGCTGGAACCGGGCGTATTGTTGAAGGTGGACCAGCGGCGGCTGGTATATTTGCCGGAGAAGTTGCCGACCAGCCAGCTTGCAGGTTCAATGGTCACGCCACCATTGACGATCCACTTGGCGCTGTCGGGTATATATTTGCCATCGGTCGCGATTGGCGTCGTCGCGGTGGGGATGTCGTCCTTGAACTTGGCGACATTATATGTGGCGTTGAGGTTGAAATAGGCCAGCCCGTTCAAATAGCCGGGTTTATAGGTGCCGCTGAACTCCGCGCCATAGGCGCTCACCCGACCGACATTCTGGAAGAACGTCTCGATGACGTTCGTCGTGCCGGGCAGGATGGAGCCGATCGACTGGATGCGGTTCTTGAATTTAGTGTAATAACCGGCCAGCGACGCATAGAATTCGCCTTGATTGGTGCGAATGCCCGCCTCGAAATTTTGCGAGCGTTCCGGCGCAGGGGCGGGGACGCCGGCAGAGGAGCTGTTGAGCGAAACGGAGAAAACGTCGTCCAATCCCTTGGGCAGCGCCATGTTTTCAGCATAGGAGGCAAATATCTGGGTCTGGTTGTCCAGTTTGTAGAGGACGCCCGCCATAGGCAGGAAGCCATCCTGATAATGGGTGCGCAGCGTCTGCGGACCCCAGCCGGCGACCCACACTGGCGCTGCAGTCGTACCGGCGTTGCGGTAGTAATCGTTGAAATCGCGATAGCCGCTATACCGATAGTCGATGTATAGCATCTTGATGCCAAGGTCGAAGATCAGTCGATCGTCGGCGAGCGAAATGCGATCCTTTACAAAGGCCTGGGTCGTGTTGCGTTCTGTCTGATAGTCGCGGCGGACATAGACCAATTCATCGAAATTGGGCGCGCTCGCGGGCGAACCATCGGTCGTGTTATACCGCGCCTGCGTGCGGTTGTAGGTGTCGACTTCGCCCCAGACCCCCGCCTCCAGCGCATGCGCGCCGATTTCCCAATGCAGTTTGCCGGTAAGGCCATAGCGCTCGCCGCCCACCGTCGACAGGCCGTATTGCGTACCCCTGGGCGCCGTCAACCGGATGCCTGCCGCCGTCTCGCGTTGATAGATAGTGAGACTGTTGGCATAGGTGTCCGGCGATACGCCATAGCCGCCCTTATCCTCATAATAAGCGGTCGCTTCTGCCCAGACGCCATCGGCGATCCCGGCGTGGACGGTGCCGCCATACAGCTTGTCGTCGCGCACGTTGATCGCGAGCGTGTTGGTATAGGCGTAGTTGGCGTTGCTGAAGGCCGGACCGCCTGCGACCGGCGCAAAGCCCGGAGTCGTGTTGGGAACCACCGAGATATAGCCGCGATTGCGGCCAGTATTGCCTCCAACGTCAGGTGTGCTGGACAAATATTGCGCGCGGCTGAGAGTTGGGGAGTCGAAGTCATTGAACTTGTTCGACACGAATTTGAAGCGCGCCCAGCTGTCGCCGCCCAGGTCGGCGTGCACCATTCCCTCCCAATGCTCGCGATCGACCTTGCCATCCCCGCGCCAAAGATCGGTGTCCAGCTTGGTGCGGCTGACATAAGCACGGAATGGACCTACTTGCCCGGTGCTGGCACGAATGAAGGTGCGCTTCATGTTGAAGTCGCCAAAACTCTGCGAGACGAACAGGCCGAGATCTTCCTGCGGATTGATGCTGTTATACTGGACTACCGGGCCGAGCGTCGAATAGCTGGGTAGCCCTACGTCGCCTGCGCCTATCGACGCCTCCACGACCCCCAGGTTTTCATTGTCGACATAACGGAATACGGGGCTGCCGCCAAAGGCATCGCTGCGGCCGGTGGGGATGCCATCGACCACGAAACCGATCTGGTCGAGGTTGAAGGCGCGTGTCTGGACGCTGTTGCCGAATTCATAGAGGCCGAGCGCACCATCCGTCTGCACATTGAAGCCGGGAAGCTGCTCCAGCATTTTAAGGCCGGAAATGCCCGAAGGCGCGGACAGCAGCGCTTCGCGCGTCACTGCCACGACGTTGCTCACCTTGTCTTCGCCGATCGCTTCGGCAGACTGCGAGATGCGGCGGCCGGTGACGGTGATCGTCTGCTCATCGTTCTCGTCCGGCTCCTGTGCATGCGCCGTGCTGATCGCTGCTGCGGCGCAGGCGAGCAGCAATGCTGCGCGTGAAGAAAGGCGGATGGACGAAATAACCGACATGTATGGCTCCCTGTTTCTCAACGAGCCAATCAGGAGCGCAGGCCGCGCCACACCTCAACCTGTTTACGGTTACGTCGATCTTAGTAACCGCGCCCGCATCGTTTATACGTTTTCTTATGAAACGAGTGGGCCGAAAAACTCCACCATGGCAAATGAGAATTGCACGCTGCTATATGAGAACCAACAGCATCGCTGGTGGATATTGGCGGTTGCGGAGACACTGGATAAGTTGCCCCGATGCAGCGGTCTGCAATTTGGATGGTGTTAACCGGTATAATGGGCGGTTAGCATTATCTCGCATTATGCGCCGTCAAATCGGCGTGCGATCATGCTCGACCCTTTTGATCCAGAGCCACAGCCATCGTCTCTGCAAGTATCGTCGCCCAATCGGTAATCTGACTGCTGGTCGTAAGCAGATCCTGCCGGATCTCGACTTCGACATAGGGCCGGTTCGATGCGAAGCAATGATGAGGCACGGTGTAATCCACGCCATCCATGGCGTATGGCTGATTGTCACCAACGATAAGATTTCCGCGCGCTGTCAGCGCGGCAAGCATGGCGCGGGCGAAATCTTCGTTGCCGCCTCCATGCAAAATGCCGATCTCCCAAGGCCGCGTGTCACCCTGCATAGAGGGGGTGAAGCTGTGGAGGGCGACGAATACCGTCTCGCGATGCGCTTCGTCGCGCCGCGCAAGTTCCGCCGCAATCGCTACATGATAGGGTGAATGGATGGCGTCGATCCGCTGGCGGCGCTCTGTAGCGTTCAGTGCGTGATTGGCAGGGATGGGCGTCTTGTCGCTTATCTCCGGCATGGCATCGTTGGCATCGGGATGGCGGTTGCAATCGATAACGAGACGGGAATAGGTTTGGCGGACGAATGTCGCATCCAGCATCTTTGCAAGTTGCGCGCCCAATGCCGCGACGCCGATGTCCCAGCCGATGTGGCGGGCCAATTCCGTCTCTTGCACGCCAAGCGAGTTCAGCGGTGATGGCACCCGATTACCGGCATGATCCCCGATAAAGAGGAACGGCGAAGTCCCGGCCGGATTGTCAATGCAGACCGGCGCAGGATCATCCGGTCCCAGCAGCGATTGGCCCGGCAACGATTGGCTAACTGCGCTGTTCATGCGAAGATGCTCCCATGCCCTTCCTGACACTCTCTCATCTGACCACTTACACATACCGACAGCCGGTGTCCTTCGGCGAACATCGAATCATGGTGCGGCCGCGCGAAAGTTACGACCAGCATCTGATCGAGGCGCAACTGATCATCGACCCCAAGCCAGTGGAGTTGCGGTGGTTGCATGATGTGTTCGGAAACTCGGTTGCCATCGCCACTTTCGACCGGCGGGCCAAACAGCTTTTGATCGATAGCAAAATCAGGCTCTGGCACGAACCGGCCGATTTGCAGACGGTCGATATCGAAGCATATGCACGACTATATCCGTTCACCTATTCGTCGGAAGACATGCCGGACCTGCTGCGCTCGATCGAACGCCAGCATCTGGATCCGCTGCGGCAGATCGACGAATGGGCGCGGCACTTCGTCAATCGAACCGGCCATACGGACACATTGTCGATGCTGTCGGACATGACGGCATCTATCAAACATGACTTCACCTATGTGGCGCGGCATGAGAAGGGCACGCAGACACCCATCGAAACATTGACGCGACGCAGTGGCACTTGCCGGGACTATGCGATGCTGATGATCGAGGCAGTGCGTGCGCTGGGCTTCGCAGCGCGATTCGTATCCGGTTACGTCTATAACCCTTCCCAACATCATGAACATCGCGGCGGCGGCAACACGCATGCTTGGGTACGGGTGTATCTGCCCGGCTCTGGCTGGGTCGAGTTTGACCCGACGAACGGGATCGTCGGCAACCGCGGATTGATCCGGGTGGCGGTGGCGCGCGACATCTACCAGGCCGTGCCAATATCCGGAACGTGGAGCGGATTTCCGGGAAGTTTTGTCGATATGCAGGTTGGCGTGGACATTTCGGTCGACGAACGAGTTTCCCCATCGAAGCTAAAGAGCAGCGCTAGCGCAGGGAAATAAAAGATGCTGATTCGCGCCGGTTACGAAATTCGATATGAAACCGAAGTGCCGACGCCGATGCTGGCCATGCTGAGTGTGCACCCATCATGCAACAAGCATCTGGTGACGCCCCATCGTATCAATGCGTCTCCGGATGTGCCGATGTATGATTATTCCGATGCCTTTGGGAACATCTGTACGCGCGTGACTGTCCCGATAGGAGGACTGACGCTGAAGTGCGATTTTGCGATCGAGAACGATGGGCAGCCTGACCGCGCGACGCCCGATGCGGTTCAACATGCAGTGGAAGACCTGCCCGAAGACATTCTGATCTTTCTTCTGGGTAGCCGATATTGCGAAACGGATCGATTGTCCGAAGTAGCATGGTCCATGTTCGGGCATATTTATCACGGCTGGGATCGGGTGCAGGCCATTGTGGACTTCACGCATAACCATATCGAATTTGGCTACCATCATGCACGCGCCACCAAGACTGCCTGGGATGCGCATCAGGAAAAGCAGGGCGTTTGCCGCGACTTTGCACATCTGGCGATCGCGTTATGCCGCTGCATGAACATTCCCGCCCGATACTGCACCGGATATCTTGGTGATATAGGCATACCGCCGGTCGATGCGCCGATGGACTTTTCGGCATGGTTCGACGTGTATCTGGGCGGCGAATGGCATACGTTCGATGCGCGCCATAATCGTCCACGTATCGGTCGCATCCTGATGGCGCGCGGTCGCGACGCGACGGACACGGCGCTGACGACGACATTCGGCCCGGCGCGGCTGGTAGCATTCGACGTACATACGGACGAGGTTCAGACGGTTCCCGGAAATGGCTGAGCAAGATCCATTATTGGACGAGAGCGTATTGCCTTTCGCCGCTCCCGATTTTTCAAGCATATCTACCAGTGCTTTCCTCCCGGCGTTCGATGCGGCGATCGTTGAGGCTGCCGCAGAAATGCGGGCGACCGCCGACAATCCTGCCGCGCCGAATTTCGCCAATACAATGGAAGCTATGGAGCGTGCCGGTGCGCGACTTGCGCGCGTGAACCGCATATTTTCCTTATTGTCTTCGGTACAGGCATCGGCTGAACTTCGCGATGTGGAGCCGCGCGTCCTGGAGATGCTGACGACGCACAATATCGCCATTCTTCATGACGCGCGGCTATTTAACCGGGTCAAGGCATTGTGGGAGCGGCGCGATACATTAGGGCTGAATGAGGCGCAGCAACGATTGCTTCGCGACAGCTATCGCGGGTTTGTGGATGGCGGCGCGGAACTCGACGCGGCGGGCAAGTCGCGCTTCGGGGAAATCACGCAGCAGCTTTCGGCTTTGTCCATCGCTTACGGCCAGAATGTGCTGGACGCGACCGCCAACTGGCGGATGTTGCTTGAAGAAACGGAACTCGACGGGCTGCCTGATTCCGTGCGCATCGCGGCAGGGGCGCGGGCCGAGGCCGGCGGTCACGCGGGCAAATATCTGCTGACGCTCGATCGCAGCGACGCGGAGGCCGTACTCACATTTTCGACGCGCCGCGACCTGCGGGAGAGGATGTGGCGCGCTTTCACGACACGCTGTAATGGCGGTGCGAACGACAATCGGCCGCTGGTCGATCAGATCCTGACCCTGCGACGTGAGAAGGCTGCGTTGCTGGGCTACGCCTGCTATGCCGATTATGCATTGAGCGATAGCATGGCGAAGCAGCCGGACGCCGCGATGGCATTGCTCCTGCGCGTATGGCACCCGGCGCTGCATCAAGTCGCCGCCGAGCAAGCAGAGCTTCAAAAGCGTGTCGCTGCTTCAGGCCAAACCTTCAAGATCGCGCCGTGGGATTGGCGTTTTTATGCCGAGCAAGTGCGCCGCGATACTTATGCGCTGGATGGTGGCGAAGTGAAACGGCATCTCACTCTGGGCAAAGTCCGTAGCGCGGCTTTTTCGACGGCCGAGCGGCTTTACGGTCTGCATTTCGAGAGGCGTAGCGATTTGCCGGGCTGGCACGACGATGTGGAGGCATGGGGCGTGATCGATGCAGACGGCGCTGCGCTTGGATTGCTGTACACCGATTATTTCGCGCGGGCCGATAAGCACGGCGGGGCGTGGATGGGTTCGCTCCGGGTGCAGGAAAAGCTCGATGGTCCCGTGCTCCCCATTGTTTATCTGGTGGCGAATTTCGCGCGTGCGCCAGACGGCGCTGACGCAGGTCTGTCGATCGACGAAGCGCGGACCTTGTTTCACGAGTTCGGCCATGCGCTGCACGCGCTGCTTTCGAACGTGACATATCCCAGTCAGGCTGGCACTTCCGTAGCCCGCGACTTCGTGGAATTTCCGAGCAAATTCATGGAGCATTGGATCGTCGCGCCGGAAACCTTGACTGCGCTTGGGCTGCCCGGCGCGTTAATCACGGCCATTGGGCACGCCGATGATTTTGGACAGGGTTTTGCGACGATAGAGTTCCTGGCTTCGGCAATTGTGGATCTGGAGCTTCATCGCCGCCTTGAGCCGATCACAGATGCCGTGGCGGTGGCGGACAAATTGCTGGCGGACTTTGGGATGCCTTTGGTTATCGCTCCCCGTCATGGTCTGACGCATTTCACCCATGTCTTTGATGGCGGCTATGCCGCGCGTTACTATAGTTATTTGTGGTCCGAAGTCCTGGATGCCGATGCCTTCGCCGCTTTTAGGGAAGCCGCCGACATGTTCGATCCAGCCCTGGCGCAGAGCTTTCGCAATGAGGTTCTGGCCTATGGCAATGAGCGTGACCCCGCCAAATCATTCGTCGCATTTCGTGGTCGGGCACCGGATGAAACTGCGCTATTGCGGGATCGTCAGCTTGCTTGAGATCAAGAGTATCGACTGACCATATCTCGTCATCGTACCTGTGCCTCCTTCTGTCCCCACGCTCTTGCGAGAAGCGCAGGAAGCGACTTGAAGGCCGTGCCGAGCAGACCGCCGAGGCAATGATATAATGTGGAGAAGAGGAAGTAATGCACGGCACTATCGAACAACGATCCCCAAGGCGCGTGCTCGTGATGCAGGACGATTTTTTTCTGGCGGACGAGATATGCAGCGCACTTGAGGAAGCGAAGTTCGAGGTAGTGGGTCCGTTCGAAGCATGGTCGAAGGATCTGGACATTGCGCTTGAGCAGCGCCCGGATGCCGCCCTGTTCGACATGAAGATGGATCGGGACAAGGCGCGTGGTGTCCTGGCCCGGCTGGATTCTCTCTCCATACCGCTGGTTATGGCGACTGGCCATCCGCATGCGGAAGATGCTGAGCAGCTTGCCAATTGCAGCGTGCTGGAAAAGCCCCGGAGCGTCAGCAAAGTCATTGCAGCGGTAAAGTCAGCCTTGCGCCTGAAGCAACGGGGGCGGCCCGAAAACGGGTGATTACGTAGGAATTTGCCCCGATCGCCATGGGCGGATCATTACCGTAACCAGAGTCGCATGCGGAGACCGGCAGATCGAGAGGGATGGGGCGACGTCGCAAAAGGCGTTGGCATCCTGACCATCATTGTGACGCATGTGTTGCTTCATGATCCACAAGCGAACACGCCGAATATGCGGCTGGCGGCCAGTCTGGTCGCCATGCCGGCGTTTTTCGTAACGTCGGGGTTGATCTTCAGGCCAATCGCACCGGGAAAATTGATACAGCGTCGGACGCGTTCCATCCTCGTCCCCTACATCGCTTTTCTGTCGGTTGTAGTGTTGCTGGTCATGGCGCGCGATATAGTTCTCGGTGGCAACAGCTTGCCGACAGTGGGCGAGTTTCTGTGGGGTGGTAGTTCGTTGAAGGGCGACTTTGGGACTTTCTGGTTCCTGTCTTCGCTATTTCTCACACAAGTCGCATATAATGCGCTGGCATATCGCTATGCCGACCCGGCACGCCGCGAAGTGATCTTTCTCGTGGCAGGAATATTGCTAGCTGGGACTCTGGCTGCGCTCGTTTTCCCCGGCCGCAGTCTTCCCTTCAGCCTTGAGACGTTGCCCTTTACGATCCCGCTGTTCTGGTTCGGCCACCTTCTCCAGCATGAACGCGAGCACCGACGGCAGGTGCGCATCCTGCTTATAATGATTGCCGTTGCCGCTCTGGTCGCGGCTATGGTCGGCTATCGCTTTCGTATAGCTTTAAAGGCCGGTTCAATCGAACCGCCGATATTGGGCCTGCTACTTGGATTCTTGACCGCGAAGCTAGCGCTGACCTCTTATAGACTTATCGCGCGGGTGCCGCTGATATCATCGACGTTGGCGGCCGTCGGGCAAGCATCACTCGTGCTTCTTTGCCTCCATCAATGGGTGCATTTCACGTTGCGCAGGGTGGGCGTGGAGACAAGCTGGATCATCATTTCGCTGGCTTGTTTCCTGCCTTATCTTGCGTGGATCGTTATGCGGCAGATCGAATGGGTCAAGATCGTGTTCCTGGGCACACGTCCGCCTATCCGTCCTGTAGCAGCCATGCTTTAGGGGCTTTGCCGCCACTGCTCGTTCTTACGCAGTAGGTGACTCCGGGTGCATTTCGACGGAGCTTAACTTTCCAACGACGCGGTCAGCCGTCCTGCTTCTGCTGACCCCTCAGCTACCGGTCTCGCGCTTGATGTAAGCGCGCCAGCCGCCAAGATGCGTGATGTCCTCAGCGCCTATCAGGGCGCGGGGTTCGGAAACGAAGCCCTTGACGCTCGTTCCGTCCGAGAGCGTTACCGTGCCGATCGCCAGCGGGGCGGGCACTTCCACGACGAAACTGCCGAAGGCGGCGACATCGAGTTCGTACACCTCAACGGCGATGGCAGAGCCGTCGTCGCTGTAGACCAGCGCAGGCTTGGGCGGAACGCTGTTGGCGATCGCATAGAGCCGATAATTTGGGGCGGTTTCGAATGCGCCCACGAATGTCGCATCCCTGGACGTGAGCTGCCAGTGCAGCGGCATGTCTTTCAGGTGCGCGCCGACGACGGCCAGTTTCACAGTTTGCATTCTTCCCTCCATATCGAGTGGTGGCGGGCCGGGCAGATCGGCCGCCGCAAGGTAGCTGTGGGCAATGTCGAGCAGGCCATGGTCGCTGTCGGCCGGGCCGATGAGCGTTATGCCAAAGCCCGTTCCATTGGATCGCACTCCCGCAGGCACGGCCAGAGCGGCCATATCGAGCAGGTTCACGAAGTTGGTATAGGCGCCAAGATTGCTGTTGAGCGCCACCGGCGCCACCTGCAATTCGGCGACGCGATAGGTCGTGCCAGTAGTGGGGAAGGCGAACAGATCGACTTCGCGCCACATTTCATCGGCCTGGCGTTTCAGCGCGGCGAGGCGATAGATGCCGTTGAACAGGTCCACGGCGCTTATGTCGGTGCCGGGAGCCACGACCTCCCGGACGGTATCGTCGATGGCATCGGGGTTGCGGGCGAGCAGGTCCGCCATCGCCGCCGCACGTTCCGCGACCCATGGGCCGCTGTAGAGCAGGCGGGCGGTCTCCTGTAGCGGCGCGATGTCGATTTCGACGATCTCCGCAGTTTCGGACAGGGTGTCGAGGGCGCGGTCGTAGAGATATTCCGACTCGCTATCGCCGAACCAGACGCGCTGTTCGCGGCGGGGCACACCGATGCGTTCCCGGCCGATGGCGCGATTGGCCAAGGGCTTTGAATAGGGATCGGCGGGATCGAAGCCGGCAATGACCTCATCCACTAGCCGGGCGTCGGCCAGTGCATCGGTGAAGACCGTGATGCAATCGAGCGTGCGGCAGGCGGGCACGAGGCCGCGCGTGCTCCACCGGCCCTTGGTAGGCTTGAACCCGAGGAGGTGGTTGAACGCCGCAGGCACGCGGCCCGAACCCGCGGTGTCGGTGCCGAGCGCGAAGCTGACGAGGCCGGCGGCGACGGCGATGGAGGAACCGGAGCTGGAACCGCCACTGACATAGGCGAGATTATAGGCATTGCGCGGGATGCCATAGGGGCTGCGCGTGCCGACGAGGCCGGTTGCAAACTGGTCGAGATTGGTCTTGCCGACGCAGATCGCGCCCGCCGCCGCCAGTCGATCGATAACGTCGGCGGATGCGTCCGGCTGATAGGCGAAGGCGGGACAGGCGGCTGTCGTCTGAAACCCCGTAACGTCGATATTGTCCTTCGCCGCATAGGGCACGCCCGCTAGCGGCAAAACTTCTCCCGCTGCGATCCGCGCGTCCACGGCGCGGGCCGCAGCGCGCAAGTCGTCGGGCGAGGCGCGGCTGATCCATACTTGCGGTTGTACCGCGTCATAAGCCGCGAGGCGGGCGAGCGTATCCTCGATCACCGCCAGCGCGCTCGTCTCTCCGCCATTCACGGCTTTGGCGATGGACGCTACTCCGCGCCGGTCCAGCGCGGTCATGGATGCCGCCTCAACGCCAGCATGGGGGAACCCGGCTGCAACGATTGCTTTTCCTGCATGTAGAGTGCGGCGACTGTGCCGCTGCCGGGGCTTTCCAGCGGACATTCCATTTTCATCGCCTCGATGACGGCGATGATATCGCCTGCCTTCACCTTGTCGCCCGGAGCGACCAGCAGTTTCCAGACGCTGCCACCAAAGGGCGCTTCGATCAGGTCGGTGCCTTCGGGCAACTCGATTGCCGCCGCCGCGCCCGCGCCAGCGCCGGAGTCATCCGACAGGGCCGTGACGCGATCAAATTCGCCCGACCGCTGCCATTCGGCGCGCTCTTCGTCGAACGCGGACTGGCGCTGCGCCTCGAACGTCGCGATGGAATCGGCGTTCTCGGCAAGGAAGGCGCGATAGTCGGCGAGGCGGAATTCGGACTGCTCGACATGGATGGAGCGCCGACCGCTGGGGAAATCACGCCGCCAGTCGGCTAGTTCTTCGGCGCTGACCTTGAAGAAGCGAATTTGATCGAAGAAGCGGAGCAGCCATGGCTTGCCTTCGATGAAGGCGTCGGTCTGGCGATGGGTGTTCCAGATCTGAATGGTGCGGCCGAACAGTTGATAGCCGCCCGGACCCTCCATGCCGTAGATGCACATATACGCGCCGCCGATGCCCACGACATTGGGCGGAGTCCATGTGCGCGCCGGGTTGTATTTAGT
>JBPPMC010000003.1:0-2496 GCA_051305835.1 Sphingobium sp. | reverse complement strand
CTTGTTCGATGGGTGGACCGTCAATGGCAGCCTCGACCGCCGCTACCATGGCAACCTCAACCTCCGGTGCGATGGTATCGATGGCGCACGCCTGCCGGTCCAGCCGGATGGCCTCGTCGATCTCGATGTCGCCCGCGCAGCGATCACAGGCGACACTGCGCTCGTGACTGTCATGCTCGTCAATAACGAAATTGGCGTCATTCAGCCGATCGATGCACTTTGCGACCTTGCTCATGAAGTCGGCGCGGCTTTCCTCTGTGACGCGGTTCAGGGATTCGGGCGCATTGTCCTGCCGCAGCACGCCGACGCCATCGCAATCAGCGCGCACAAGGTTCACGGCCCCAAGGGTATTGGAGCGCTCTGGCTGCGCGATGGGCTGGAACTGCCGCCACTGATTCATGGCGGCGGACAGGAAAGTGGCCTTCGTTCTGGTACGCTCTCACCCGCACTATGCGCAGGATTTGGGGTCGCGGCCGACCTGATGCGCCGCAACCATGATGCCGATGCCAAGCACATCGACGGCTTGTGGCGCGCCACGCTCGACTTGTTCAAGGGGTGGACCGTCAATGGCAGCTTCGACCGCCGCTACCATGGCAACCTCAACCTCCGGTGCGATGGTATAGATGGCGCACGCCTGCTTTCGGATTGCCGCGATATCGCTTTCTCGCTCGGTTCCGCCTGCGCCAGTGGATCGGGCCGTCCCAGTCATGTCTTGCAAGCGATCGGCCTATCGGACAAAGAGGCACGAGGATCAGTGCGCATTGGCTTTGGCCGGTATACAAGCGCTGAGGAAATAGGGGATGCCGCAAAGGCGATCACGCAAGCGGCGGCGCGGCAAGCGCACGTCGTCAACGGAGCGCACAAGTCATGACGAAAGTCACCTTCATCAGCGCCGATGGTAAGAACCGGCAGGAGATCGACGCCCCATCAGATACCGTCCTGCTCGATGTGGCGCAGGCCGCAGGTCTGCCACTGGAAGGAACCTGCGAGGGGCAGATGGCCTGCTCCACCTGCCATGTGATCGTTGCGCCAGAGGACTTTGCGCAGCTTCCCCATGCCAGTGAAGCGGAAGAGGATATGCTGGATCTTGCCGCCGCGGCTACGCGGACCAGCCGCCTGTCCTGCCAGATCACGCTCGATGAAAAGATCGCCAACCTCACCGTCCATATGCCGGCGGGCTGCCATAACATGCAGGGCATGTGATCCGCGCCATGCGCTTAGCGCTGATCCTGCCCGCGCTGCTCTTGGTCGAAGCGGGCACATCTGTAGCGCAGACGCCGCCGCCGCGTCTCAAACTCGATTTCCTCGAAGCCGCGTCCAAGCCGGTCGTCGCGGCCAATCCTCGCCAGATCGAGGAGAAGGCGGGTGGGCGTCTGGGCATCGCGCTCGTCGATGCGCAGGGCAAATTGCTCCTGGGCTTTAATCGCGACGAGCGCTTTGCCCTGTGCTCTACGTTCAAGGCGCCACTTGCCGCCGCTGTGCTGATGGGCGCGGAGAATGGGCGCTATGGCATGGACGGCACGCTGCCGATCACGCAGGAAGACATCCTTGATCATGCGCCGGTGGTGAAGGCTGCACTCAAGAAAGGCCGAATGGCGATATCCGATCTTGCCAGGGCCGCAGTCGAAGTCAGCGACAATAGTGCTGCCAATATCCTTCTTCCCATCATTGGCGGGCCAGAGGGGCTGACGGGCTTTCTGCGCGCGCATGGCGATACCATGACCCGGCTCGATCGCACCGAGCCGACGCTGAACGAGAATGCCGTGGGAGACGAACGCGACACCACCAGTCCTGCTGCCATCGCCACTGTCATGTCCCGCTTGCTGTTCCAGGACATGCCCGGCCCGGCGGCGGAGCAATTGCGCGGCTGGCTGGAAGGCAGCACGACGGGCAAAGCGCGCATCCGTGCGGGTCTTCCGCAAGGATGGCAGGCTGGCGACAAGACGGGCAGTTGCGGCACCGCGTTTAACGATGTCGCCGTGCTTCGCTCACCGGCAGGCAAGGATTATGTCCTCGCCATCTATCTCGACCGGCCGACCGTGGACGACAAACAGGCCGATGCCGCGATTGCCGATGCGACGCGGGCGGCGATCACCATTCTGACGGAAATCGAGAAGCGGCAGTAAATTCTCGCCTCCTTTATCCCTCCTTCTCTTTTATCCCTCCTTCTCTGTCCAAGAAGCAGCGGCAGGGAGGGACTTGCACACGCCCTTCAAACCCGCCATATGCGCCGCGGGAGTCGGGCGGACGTGGTCGTCGCCAACCGGGTCAGATCCTGACGGAAGCAGCCACAACGATTTCGCTGCGGGTCGTTCCGGCTCCCACCTTCTTCCAGCCGCTGATTAGGAAATGCCGGGGTCATCCGGGCCAATCCTTCGACATCCTTCATCCAACCGGCTAAACCCGCTTTCATGACCGATTCCTCGCAGCCCTATCGCGTTCTCGCCCGCAAGTACCGGCCGCGGAATTTCAATGAGTTGATCGGGCAGGATGCCA
>JBPPMC010000192.1:0-13075 GCA_051305835.1 Sphingobium sp. | reverse complement strand
CCGCCGCCCAGGCGCCCGAACTCATATGGTTGGTCGCCGCAACGCCCTTGCCGCCTTCCACCAGCGGCCACACTTCGCGGCCACCATAGACGATGGGTTTCAAACCCTTGAACACTATACTCTCCCAAACTCTCGGGCCTAAACCATGCCGCAGCACCGGCTACAAAGATTGGCTCCTATACCAATTTTTTGCGCGCTAGTGATCGGAAAATCTGGCGCGCCCTAGCGCAAAATTCCAGGCCGTGCCAGCGCATTGCCATACAAGGCGGAATAGCCGTCGAACATTGCGTCCTGACCGTAGCGCGCCTGCGCACGAGCGCGGTTCGCCGTGCCGAGCGATCGACGAAGATCAGGATCATTGGCGAGGCGATCCAACGCAGCGGAAAGCGCCGCCTCATCCGAAACCACGAAAGGCAGGTTTTCAGGAGTAACCATGGCAGCGACATCCCCAACCTTGGTGGACGCGATGGGGAGGCCAGCCGCCATCGCTTCCACCAGAGAGATCGGGAATTGCTCACTATCCGATGACAGCGCAAATATGTGGAACAGGCCGATAAAGCGCCACGGATCGGGCTGAAAGCCCGCCAGATGAATGTCGTCGAGGCCTAAGCTCGCCGCCTCTTGCGCGATCGCAGCGCGTTCCGGCCCCTCTCCTACTACGACCAATTGTATGCGGTCGCGGTGCAGTGCGACAGCGCGAGCGAGGCGCGGTATGTTCTTGACGGTGCGGAGACCTGCCAGCGTGCCGACGATCACTTTTCCCGGTGAGGGCGTAAAGCCCGGCAGCGCATCGGGCAGCGGCGGCGCGGCGTAACGCGCCACATCTATGCCATTGGGGATCAATCGCACGCGGGCGCGAGGCTGATGCCATTGATCGGCCGCGATCCGCTCCAACACCTTCGACGGCACCACAATCGCACTGGAACGCGCAAGCGCCAGTCGGCGATAGACGTTGCGGCTGACCTTCAGGCCGTTCGCTTCGTCGGAACTAAAACCATCCTCATGATGGATCAGCGGCGGCAACTGCATGCCCCGGGCAAAAACACGGTGCGCCATGACCGCATCCATCGCCCCCCAATTATAGCTCAGCACCAGATCATAATCTGCCATGAAGCGTGCAATAGCGCGAAAGCGCGCCAATCCGGGGCGGCCCTGAAGGGGCGGCGCATCGGGGAAAGCAACGTCCAGTTTAGGCGCTATGACATCCCGCGCACTCATCGCGCCACGCACGCCACTAACGATGCCGTGACGCACCCGGTCGCCCCAGTGGTTCATCAACTGAACGGCGCGCGCCTCTTTGCCTCCCAGATCGAAACTACTGTGGAGATGCAACAGACGCGGGCGATCATCCATGGGTCAGGATACGCTCCAGCAGTGCATCTATGGCCAGCGCGGCGACCGGTTCCGAAAGAACGGGTGTATGGCCGACAGCCGGGACGATGACGGACGTAGCGGAATTACCGATCTCCTGCACCATGCGCCTCACCGTCTGGTCGCTAAGCAAATCCGACCGCTCGCCACGCAGGATCAGCGTCGGCTTGCCCCGAAAGCCCGCCAGAGAAGGCCAAAGGTCGACGCCCGCTTCCCCGCCCGGTACACGGAACGGCTCGGCAATACGCATGTCGTAGTCCAGCACGATTCGCCCGCCGCTGTTCAGGCGATAGAGTCGCTTGGCCATGCCGAGCCAGTCCTGCAGCGTATAATCGGGATAGACTTCAGCGTTGATCTCCGAGAGCGCGCGGGCGGCATGCACCCATGTGGAGTGCGTACTGCCGCTGCCGACATAGCCCCGGATGCGCGCAAGACCCTCATCCTCGATCACTGGGCCAATGTCGTTCAGCACTGCGCCCGCCAGCCGGTCAGGGCGAGTCGCCGCCATCAGCATCGCGATAATGCCGCCCAATGACGTGCCCACCACCACAACGCGCGTCACCGCAAGATCGGTCAGCAGCCGCTCAAGATCATGAAGGTAGGTGAGCGGCACATATGTCATCGGATCCTTGGCATAGGCGCTTTCGGCGCGCCCGCGCAGGTCCGGGCAGATCAGCCGCCATTGCCCCGCCAGCCGCTCCGCCAGCGGCTCGAAATCGCGCGCATTGCGCGTAAGTCCCGGCAGGCAGAGCAGCGGCGGACGATCATCCCCGCTTCCTGCATAGTCCCTATAGTGGAGCCGCAGTCCGTCGTTCGACCACCAATAAGCGTCGCTATATGCCGACAATCTTGATCCTCCACGCTACGCTCCACCTATCGCGTCCCGAACAACTTCCCGCAACCCGGCATGTCGAACAATATGCCGCATCCCAATGCCATCGCATTTCGTAGCTGCAGAGTTATGTTCCGTATTCATTCAGCGTGGCTGGTTCATGACCATGACACACCTCTTTAACACTGCACATATTTGGGCCATATACTTTTGATGTCATCGACCCTCATTTCCATCGAACCTGCAACGGGCGCGCATCTGTGGGAGCAGCCAATCAGCGACGTCTCCGCCGAAGTGGCGCGGGCGCGGGAAGCCTGGCCGCTTTGGGCAGCAAAGCCGCTGGCGATCCGCATCGAGACCATGCGCCGCTTCGCCAACGCCGTCCGTGCCAAGGAAGAGGCGCTGACTGATCTTATCGCGCGTGAGACCGGCAAGCCGCTGTGGGACGCAAAGACAGAAGTGGCCGCCGTCATCGGCAAGGTCGACATATCGATCGCCGCCTATTCCGAACGCACCGGCATGAAGCGGCTGGAAGGCGCGATGGGCATGAAGCAGGCCGTCCGGCACAAGCCGCATGGCGTGATGGCGGTCCTTGGCCCCTATAACTTCCCCGCGCACCTTCCCAACGGACACATCGTTCCCGCGCTGATCGCGGGCAATGCAGTAGTGTTCAAGCCTTCGGAAAAGACGCCTGCGGTGGGCGCGATGCTGGTTGACCTTTACCATCAGGCGGGCGTGCCGGAGGGTTTGGTGCGACTGATCGTCGGCGGGCCTGAGGAAGGCCGCGCGTTGACCGCGCATCCCGATGTGAATGGCATCCTGTTCACCGGTTCGGCCTCGACAGGCATCGCGATCAACAAAGCGTTCGCCGGACAGCCCGACAAGATACTGGCGCTCGAAATGGGCGGCAACAACCCGATCATCGTGTGGGATACACCGGACATAGCCAGTGCCGCTGTGCTGGTCGCGCAATCGGCGTTCCTCTCCGCCGGGCAGCGCTGCACGGCGGCGAAGCGGCTGATCGTGCGCGATAGCCTTGCGCCTGCGCTTTTGAAGGAAGTGAAGCGACTGGCGGACCGCCTGATCGTCGATCACCCCCACGCCGATCCGGTGCCCTATATGGGGCCAGTGATAGACAATCATGCGGCGGATGGTCTCACCGACAGTTTCCTCATCCTGATGAGCAACGGCGGACGGCCGATCAAGCATATGGTCCGCCCGCATCAGGATCTGCCCTTCGTCTCGCCCGCCATCATTGACGTGACGGAGATGAGTGAGCGACCCGATATCGAGCTGTTCGGCCCGCTATTGCAGGTTATCCGCGTGCCCGATTTCGACAGCGCCATCGCTGAGGCGAACAATACCCGTTACGGCCTGTCCGCATCCCTCGTGGGCGGGTCGCCAGAGCAATATGACCAGTTCTGGGCCAATATCCGCGCGGGTATCGTCAACTGGAACCGCCCGACCAATGGCGCATCCTCTGCGGCTCCGTTCGGCGGCGTGGGGCTATCAGGCAACCATCGTGCCAGCGCCTACTATGCGGCGGACTATTGTGCCTATCCTGTCGTGTCCTCAGAGTCCGAGCAGCCGCGCGCAACCATGGGCGTCGGCGTCAAGGAAGTCGATGTTGCCGCAATGGGTGACTGACACAGGACAAGCCCCAAACTTTTCCTACCCACCGCGCAATCCATTATAGGTTGCGATATTCCCGGGCGGTCGCCATTTGCCCGCTATGGAAGCACGCACTCCTGGAACAGTCTATCTGGTCGGCGCCGGTCCCGGCGACCCCGACCTGTTGACGTTGCGTGCGGCACGCTTGATCGGTGAAGCCTCGTTGATCGTGCATGACGGACTGGTAGATGACGCCATCCTCGCCTTGGCACGGCCCGATGCGCAACTGGTTTCAGTGGCCAAGAGCCGCAGCCGCCATTCGATGCCACAGGATCAGATCAACGCCCTCCTGATTGCAGAAGCACGCGCAGGCAGTGACGTTATAAGATTGAAAGGCGGCGATCCGTTCATCTTCGGGCGCGGCGGCGAGGAAGCGGAGGACTGCCGCGCGGCTGGTGTTCCGGTTCAGATCGTACCCGGCATCAGCGCCGCCATCGGCTGTGCCGCCGAAGCTCAGATCCCCCTCACCCACCGCGATGCCGCCAGCGCCGTCACCTTCGTCGCGGGCCAATGCAAAGGATTGACCGATCAGGACTGGTCGGGCCTTGCGGGCGTAGGGCGAACGCTGGTGATCTACATGGGCGTAGCAACCGCCAACGATATAGCCGACAAGCTGATGGCGGATGGCGTTTCCCCTTCCACCCCCGCCGCGGTCATTGAGAAGGGTACGCGCCGTGACAGCCGCGCCATCCGCACGATCCTGGCCGACCTCGGCGGGATGGTAGCGCGCGAAAATGTGAAAAGTCCCGCGCTGATTGTGGTTGGCGATGTCGTACTGCGTGGTAATGCGCATGACAGGCTGGCGGCGTTCGCTGCGCAAATGGAGAGCTTTTCGTGAAGATACTGACCGGCAATGACTTGCCGACAGGCGATGTGATCTGGTGGGCTGGCGACGGCTGGTCGCGCCGTGTCGCTGATTCGGTGGACGTGGGCGACGCGGGCGATGACCTTGCCCGGCGCGAGGAAGCGGCACGCCATGTCGTCGGCGCCTATGTCATCGACGCTACGGTGACCGAGGATGGGCCACGCCCCGCCCACATCAAGGACCGCATCCGGGCGCTTGGCCCAACCGTGCGGCCCGACCTGACGTTGAAACCCGCCGACCCTGATGTCGGCCAGTGGGTGATCTGACATGTATCGTTATGACCAATATGACCAGTCGATGGTCGAAGCCCGCGTTGAGGAATTCCGCGACCAGACCAAGCGCCGCCTTGCCGGGGCGCTGACCGAGGATCAATTCAAGCCGTTACGGCTGATGAATGGTCTCTATCTCCAGTTGCACGCCTATATGCTGCGCGTCGCCATTCCCTATGGCACGCTTTCCGCCAGCCAAATGAAGATGCTGGCGCATATCGCGCGCAAATATGACCGTGATTATGGGCACTTCACGACGCGCCAGAATATCCAGTATAACTGGATCAAGCTGGAGGACGCGCCGGACATTCTTGCCGAACTGGCTACGGTCGAGATGCACGCGATCCAGACCAGCGGCAATTGCATTCGCAATATTTCGTCGGATCAATATGCTGGTGTCGCCGCTGATGAAGCCGCCGATCCGCGCCCTTGGGCCGAACTTCTGCGCCAATGGTCGAGCTTCCACCCGGAATTCACTTACCTGCCGCGCAAGTTCAAGATCTGCGTGATCGCCACGCAGGAAGACCGCGCGGCGATGCGCCTGCACGACATCGGCATCGAACTGGTGAAGCGCGATGGCGTGGTTGGCGCGCGCATCTTTGCAGGCGGCGGCATGGGCCGCACGCCGATGGTTGCGCCTGAAATCAAGGACTTTGTGAGCGAAGATGACTTGATCTCTTATGTCGAAGCGTGCTTGCGCGTCTACAATCGCTATGGCCGCCGCGACAATAAGTACAAGGCGCGTATCAAGATCCTGATCCATGCCCTTGGCGCCGATGAATACCGCCGTCAGGTCGAGGAAGAATTTGCCGCGATCAAACTGCTGGGCCTCGACCCGCCGCGCGCCGAACTTGACCGTATCCGCAGCTATTTTGCCGACCCTGCCTATGAAACGGGATTGCCGGAGGACATCGATCGCTCCGACCCTGCCTTCGCTCTGTGGGTCGATCAGAACGTCAAGCCGCACAAGCAAGCAGGCTATGCAATCGTCAACATCAGCCTGAAGCCAACCGGAGGGATCCCTGGGGATGCATCTTCGGCGCAGATCGACCTGATCGCGGACTTGGCGAAACAGTATTCGTTCGATGAATTGCGCGTCACCCATGCGCAGAACATCGTGCTGCCCTATGTGAAGAAATCGGACCTGTTCGCGATCTGGCAGGCGCTTGATGCCGCCGGGCTGGCCGAAGCCAATCTCGACCTCATCAGCGACATCATTGCCTGCCCCGGCCTTGATTATTGCAGCCTCGCCAATGCGCGTTCGATCCCGGTCGCACAAAAGATTGCGGCGCGCTTCGCCGATCCTGCGCGGCAGCGCAATCTGGGCGAATTGAAGCTGAAGATTTCCGGCTGCATCAATGCCTGCGGGCACCATCATGCCGGGCATATCGGCATTTTGGGCGTCGACAAGCGCGGCACGGAGAACTTCCAGCTTCTGCTCGGCGGCTCCGGAGCGGAAGATGCGAGCCTTGGCAGCATCACTGGCCCCGGCTTCGACGAGGACGGCGTGGTCGACGCCATCGAGAAAGTCACCGACATCTACGTGCGCGAACGGACCGAGGGCGAACGCTTCCTCGACACCTACCGCCGCCTTGGCATGAAGCCTTTCAAGGAAGCGCTATATGGTTGATTTCCTGTCATTCCGCGATGACGAACCGGCGCAGGAGCCAACCGTCACGCTGGAATCATTCTCCGGGCAAACGAACGCGACGGCGGTTCGCATCGAGCCCGGCGAGGATGCGCGCGAGTTGCTGCCGATGCTCGATCGCATTTCGCTGGTCGAAGTGAACTTCCCCGGGTTCGGCGACGGGCGCGGATATTCGGCAGCACGTATCCTGCGCGAAGCAGGGTATAAAGGCGAACTGCGGGCCGTAGGGGACGTCTTGGTCGATCAACTTGTCGCCATGCGCCGCTGCGGCTTCGACAGCTTTCAGCCCGACCACCCGCTCGACCAAGCCGTCGTGGACGCCGTGCTCGCGCGTTATGACGACGTCTATCAGAAATCTATCGACGGCCTTTCGCCGATCTGGGCAAAGCGTCACCCGGAGGAAGCGAATGGCTGAACCGTTGCGCAAGCTGGACATCATCGACATCGCTCCTGCCTTCACTCAGGCAGACGCGGACGCTCTCAACGCGCGTTTCGCCGGGGTCGACACATTGCCCATGCTTCGCACGCTGTTCGCTGAGAAATCGTTGGGGCGGATCGCGACCGTTTCATCATTTGGTGCTGAAAGCGCTGTCCTGCTGCATCTGGTCGCGCAAGCTGATCCCGATGTGCCGGTGATCTTCGTCGACACGTTAAAGATGTTTCCTGAGACGCTGGCCTATCGCGATGAACTGGTTGCTCGCTTCGGCATCCGTCACAGCGAAACGGTGACGCCCGACCCGGAAGCGCTGACGAAGAAAGATGAGACCGGGCTGCGTTGGTCGTACGATCCTGATGGCTGCTGCGCGATCCGCAAGGTGGAGCCGCTTGCAAGGGCCAAGCAGGGTCTCGATAGCTGGATTTCGGGGCGGAAAGCTTTTCAGGCCGCTACGCGCCAGAACATCCCGCGCTTTCAGGTCGAAAGTGGTCAGATGAAACTCAATCCGCTGGGCGATTGGACCAAAGCTGACCTGGAAGCCTATTTCGAAGACCATGACTTGCCACGCCACCCTCTTGAAGCGCAGGGCTATCCGTCGATCGGATGCGAGCCCTGCACGTCCAAGGTGCTGCCGGGAGAAGATCCCAGGTCGGGCCGCTGGCGTGGTTGGGACAAGGTGGAATGTGGCATTCACTCGTCCATTCCCGCCGTCGATCCCAATGATCCTGCCAACCTGCCCGCATTCTAATTTGCTCAAGTTGATGTAAGTTAGGCGCTTTTTCGGATTTCCTAGCCCCGCATTAACTTCTTTCAGCCTATTCCGGCTGCACCGAAGCTAATGGAGCGGCGATGTGCCAGAGATATTTCAACTGACCTATATCAGCAGCGCGCGCGGTGTAATCTCCGCCGCCGAATGTAGCTTGATCCTCGCCAGATCGCGGATCAACAACCGGCGCGTAAACGTGACCGGAGCGCTGCTATTTAATTCCAAACGCTTCCTTCAAGCCATTGAAGGGGAAGAACACACCGTCAGGAATTTATTCGCCAAGATCAATCAGGACACGCGTCATTCAGCGGTCGCCCTACTGAACGAACGCCAATTGGATGCGCGCCAGTTCGGGAGTTGGGCCATGGCGTTCGACGATGGATCAGGAGAAACAATCCTGCGTGAGAAGATTCACGGGCTACTCGCAAATACCGATCCTTCGACGCGCGCCCTTTTCGAGACAACGGCGACATTACATCGCGCAGCGGGTTAGCGGACGCTTCCTGTCGCACTGCTCTCAAAATAGGGGACCAGCCAGTGCGGCTTTGTCAGATCTCTCGGAGCCGCTGATGCTTTGACCACGTCGGGCTTGAGCGCAGCGGGCTTTTCCACGTCTATTTTCGAAGACACGCGGACTTGCAGATCAGGGGCTGGGGCTGGGGCCGCTGTCACAGGCCTCGCCACGTCTGCAACCGGCAATGGCCGAGGGCTGGCCATGGCGAGTTGAACTTCCCGCCCCCGCTCCGTCCAGGTCGGATTACCATCCGTGGCCAGTGCTGCATAGTCGACCTCGACGCGCAGGAACGGCCCACTCTGACCATCGGACACGCTCACAATGTCGCCCATGTCGGTGGCGGCAAACAGCTTCTTGGCAAACGCCAGTGGCACCCGGATACACCCATGGGACGCCGGATAGCCAGGCAAGTGGCCGCCGTGAATGGCAATGCCATCCCAGGTCAGCCGCTGCATGAACGGCATCGGCGCATTGCTGTAGAGGTTCGAGCGGTGGAAGACGTTCTTCTGCAAAATGCGAAACTCGCCCATGGGCGTTTTCTTGCCCGGCTTGCCCGTCGACACGGTGGAGACCCCGATCAACCGGCTGCCCCGATAGACATAAAGATGCTGCTGATCAACGCTCACCATGATTGCCAGCGGGCCTGCGCCGGCATCACTCTCGTCCCAGAGGAACTGCCCCGCTTTAAGTGCGGATGCGCCGCCATTGGCCAAGGTTGGCGACAAGGCAGCCGGCGCCGCGGTCGGCACCGCCAAAGCGAGCGCCAGTAACGCGAGCGCCCTACTCATAGGCAATCGCACCGTAGCTGTCTTCGGCAAGGTCACTGAATTTGGTGATCTTTGCATCGAACCGCATGCGGATTCGCCCGGTCGAACCATGGCGCTGCTTCGCCACGATCAGTTCGGCAAGCCCGTAGACCTTTTCCATTTCCTCGGCCCACACGCGATGCTCTTCGCTCTCCACGTCGCGCGGTTGCTTGGCGGAGACATAATAGTCCTCGCGGAACACAAACCACACCATGTCCGCGTCCTGCTCGATGGATCCGGATTCGCGAAGATCGGAAAGCTGCGGGCGTTTGTCCTCGCGCTGCTCAACCGCGCGACTTAGCTGAGACAAGGCCAGCACGGGAACGTGTAGTTCTTTCGCCAACGTCTTCAAACCACGCGATATTTCGGAAATCTCCTGAACGCGGTTTTCGCCGCCCTTGCCTGTCCCCTGTAGCAACTGGAGATAATCGATGACGATAAAGCCGATGTCATGGCGTCGTTTGAGACGGCGGGCACGGGTACGCAGTGCGGCAATGGTGAGGCCAGGCGTGTCGTCGATAAACAACGGCAGATCTTGCAACTCACGCGCGGCGCGGGAGAGGTTCTGAAAATCGGCATGGCTGATCTTGCCCATGCGCAACGCCTCGCCGCTGATGCCGGACTGCTCGGCCAACACGCGCGTAGCCAACTGATCGGCGGACATTTCGAGCGAAAAGAACGCGGTCTTCGCGCCCATATTCTTCGCCGGATCAATACCTTCGGCATCGTCGCGCACCCAGCGGGAGGCGGCATTATAGGCGATGTTGGTGGCAAGCGAGGTCTTGCCCATGCCCGGACGCCCCGCCAAAATCATCAAATCGGAATTATGAAGTCCACCGATTTTCTCGTTCAACGAGTTCAAGCCAGTAGTGATACCGGAGAGATGCCCGCCGCTATTCAGCGCGCGCTCGGCCTGCTTCACGGCAAGCGTACTGGCCGTCAGAAAGCTCTTGACCGATCCGGTTTCGCCCTCTCCCTCAGACACCTTATAAAGCGCAACTTCCGCCGCCTCAATCTGCGCACGCGGATCTACATCTTCGCTGGTATCGAGAGCATTTTCGACAAGTTCGCGTCCGACCCCGACAAGCTCTCTTAACAAGGCCAAATCATAAATCTGGGTCGCGAAATCGCGCGCACCGATCAACGCCGCGCCGTTTCCGGTCAATTGCGCCAGGTAGGCAGCGCCACCAAGTTCCTTCAGTGCCGGGTCTTGCTCGACCATCGGCTTCAACGTCACCGGATTGGCGACCATGTTCTTTTCAAGCAGCCGCATCAGCGCGTCATAGATTCGACCATGCAGCGGCTCAAAGAAATGCTCGGCCCGCAGCTTCATCTGCACGTCTTCTGCGATGCGGTTGTCGATCATTAGGGCGCCAAGCAAAGCCGCCTCCGCCTCCACATTGCGCGGCAGTTCCTGAACCGGCGCTTCTCCGCCGGAGACCACTTTCATTATCGCTTCAACCATGGCCTCATCATCCTCCTGTTCGGCCACGGGAGCAAGGGCATTGCGGCAAGGTGCTGTGGACGGAGTGTGGGCAAAGCTGTGGATAAGTTGCCCAGCGTTGCTTGCCCCTTGCATTTACATACCGCCCGCCGCAGTGACAGCACTCCATATGGCCGACCCCCGCATCATAGATATCGAGCTGGACCAGCGTACGATCATCTGGCGCAATGCCGATGTGGAGCAGGAGCGGCGCATCGCAATCTTCGACTTGCTTGAGGAGAATCATTTCGCCCCTCAGCGGCAGCATGCCGACGAATATGCGGGTCCGTACAAAGTGCGCTTGGGAGTTGAAGAAGGTCGGTTGGTGATCGACATCGGCCGGGAGGACGGCACGCCCCTTGAGACCATCATCCTGGGGCTGGCTCGGTTCCGCCGCCCGATCCGGGAATATTTCGCGATTTGCGACAGCTATTATCAGGCGATCCGCGCCGCCACGCCGCAACAGATCGAGACGATCGATATGGCGAGACGTGGTATCCACAACGATGCGGCAGAAATCCTGAAAGAACGACTGGACGGTAAGATCGAAGTGGACTTCGACACCGCCCGGCGCCTTTTTACCCTGTTATGCGTCCTGCATATCAAGGGATAAGTCTTTGCGTGCTCATCAAAAACAGCGCCGCAGTTATCGCGGCACCCTTGGTCGACTCGCGGCACTTCTTGTACTCATTGCGGCGGCGACATTCTGCGGCTGGCTCTACGCGATCCGGTGGGCGCCATCGCGGGCTGAATATCCAATGCAGGGGCTGTCCGTCAGTGAATCGAACGGATCAATCGACTGGCGCACCGTGCGCGCACGGCATGCAGACTTCGCTTATGTTCTGGCAACCGCCGGTGCCGGGCGGCGGGATCACGCTTACGTAACGAACTGGACGGGAGCGCGTGATGCCGGTTTGCGCTACGGGGCCGTGCATATGTTCAACCTGTGCGACCGGGCAGAGGATCAGGCGACGCTTTTTGTGGCGACCGTGCCGCGCGACAGTGCCGCCCTGCCCCCCGTCGTGCGTCTGGGGTTCACGCCCAACTGCACGCGCCGACCGGGTCGCGACAAGCTGCTGTCCGAGTTGAACACTTTCCTCAACCTGATCGAGAAGCATGCCGGGCAGCGCGCCGTGGTTCGGCTCTCGAAGGATTTTGAGGAACAGTATCAAATCGGCAGTGGGATCTACCGGACACTGTGGCTGGAGCGGAACTTCCTCGCGCCGGATTATGCCGGTCGCCCCTGGGTCATGTGGACGGCCTCCGACATGCGTCGTCTTGACGGGATTGACGCGCCGGTGGAATGGGATGTTGTAGCGCCATGACCAGTGACACATCCTCTCCGCACATCGATGTACCAGCGTTGATCGCTGCCGCCCGCGATGCCATGGCCTATGCTCACGCGCCCTACAGCCGATTTGCGGTAGGCGCGGCGGTGGCATTGACGGACGGGCGCATCATCACCGGCAGCAATTTCGAGAATTCGAGCTATGGCCTTTCGCTCTGCGCGGAGACAGTTGCGCTCTCGACAGCCAATGCGCAGGGCCGCATGGGCGATGTCGTCGCAATAGCAGTTAGCGGCGGTGCCATGGATGCACCGGCTGGCGCTGCTGTCGTCACCCCGTGTGGCCGCTGCCGTCAGGTGATGAACGAAGTCGAGCAAATGGCCGGGCGCAAACTCAAGATTTATTGCGTAGCGCCCTCGGGTGACGCCATCCAGGAGCATAGCGTCGCTGACCTGCTTCCCTACGCATTCGGCCCGGCGGACCTGGGCATAGGCCCGAAGAAGGACGATAGATGAGCATATTATCTGACAAGTGGATCCGCCGTCAGGCGCTCGAAACCAACATGATCGAGCCATTCGTGGAAAGCCAACGGCGCGACGGGTGTATCAGCTATGGCCTGTCCTCCTATGGCTATGACGCCCGGGTCGCGGACGAGTTCAAGATTTTCACCAATGTCGATAGCGCGATCGTCGACCCCAAGGATTTCGCCGCCAACAGCTTCGTCGACCGCAAGACCGACGTATGCGTCATCCCGCCGAACAGCTTCGCGCTTGCCCGCACGGTCGAATATTTCCGCGTACCCCGCGATGTTCTGGTGATCTGCCTCGGCAAATCCACATACGCTCGCTGCGGCATCATCGTGAACGTCACGCCCTTGGAGCCGGGCTGGGAGGGCCATGTCACACTGGAGTTTTCCAACACGACGCCGCTGCCCGCCAAAATCTACGCCAATGAAGGGGCTTGCCAGTTCCTGTTCCTGGAGGGCAACGAACCCTGCGAAACCAGCTATGCCGATCGCGCGGGCAAATATATGGGGCAAAAGGGCGTGACGCTGCCCAAACTTTGAGTTAGCCAAGGCGGCAGGCATCCGGCGGAGGATCGATCATGCTGCGCTTGTTTCGTAGGTCG
>JBPPMC010000317.1:0-5228 GCA_051305835.1 Sphingobium sp. | reverse complement strand
CCGCTGGCAAGCGCGACCGAGCCATTGACCGTCATCGTTCCGGGCGAAGAACCGGGTGACAAAATCCCCTGTACGACAATGTTACCGTTGACAGTGCCCGCACTGCCGAAAGTGGTTCCTTGCGCTACGTTTATCCTGTCTGCCGTTAACGTCGAACCCGTGCGGCCAATAAAGCGGCCGCTGACGAGATCGAAGATACCGGTCGTAAAGGTGCCGGACATGGCGACCGTGCCGCTCTCCTGCCGCAGCCGCTCGAAGCCGGTAAAGGGGGAAAGCGCCAGTTCATAGGGCGCGGCATCGCTACCGGATGCTTTGAGTATCAGGACGTCGCGGCCTGCGCCCCCATTGACCGGCCCGGTGAAGGATGCGCCGCTGCCGATAATCAGTTCATCGTCGCCATCACCAAATGTGAGGGGACCGCTGATCTGTCCCTGATTTACGATCCGGGTGGTTGCGGCAGATGTAACGATGCTTCCCTTGATGGTGCCAAGGTTAAGGAGGCTGTTGGTCCCGCCCGCGAAGATCAGTGCAACATCGCTGGCCGTCTCCAGAACATTCCCGGCTGCCAGCGTCACATTGGCGTCGCGCAGGATCAGGCTATCGGCGGCAAAGGGGCCACTGGTCGTGATCGTCCCGGTTCCGGTGATCGTCTCGCTCTCGAAGTTCACGAATTTGTCGAGGGTGGCCTGATCGAGCAAGCCGCCGCCCGTGATGTCGATGGTCAGAGCGTCCGTGCCCGCGCCACCATCCGCTACGCCGTTCAGCATACCGCCAATGTTGTGCGTCATGCTGTCATTGCCACTGCGCAGGTATATGTCGCCATTGACGGTGCCGAGGTTGATCAGTGCATCGTCCATCGTGCCAAGGTCGACCGACCCGGTTATGACGCCTGTCCTCGTGTTCGTGATCATGTCGGCCGATGCAAAGGTCTGGATCGCGCCCGCCATAAACCGGCCAGAATACTCATAATCGGCCGCGTCCAGTTCGAGGGACACGCCTTCCGGCACGATCCCGCCGACCAAGCCCTGTATCGTCCCGGCGTTGATCAGGCTGACGATATTGGCCGAAGCGTCGAATGCCGTTGAACCGATGGTCTTAAAAGCCTCCGGCAGAGAAATTTCTGTGCCACCTGATGCCTGCGTGATCCCGCTGGCGGAAATCAACCCACCCAGTGCGTTGGTGACGCTGATGTTTGCGACTCCGCGGCTCGATCCGGTCACAGCTAGGGCGATGTTAGGTTGCACATATTCGACGCCGTCGGGATACCCGGGATAAGGCGCTGGCATGGCAGGCTGATAAATCGCGCCACCGTCGGCGCGGATCGTGCCTGTATTGGTGATGGTAATCGTCGAAGTCGGAGCGCCCGGTACAGGCGTAGCCGCCTCGCCATTCTCGTCATAGCCATATTCGCCATCCAGCGTGTAGCCCGCTACCAGCAGGGCACCCGATCCAAGATGCGTGGTGGAGATCGCACCGCTATTGGAAAGGTTGAGGCTCTGACTTCCCTGGGTCGAAATCTCAAGCGAGAGGACGGTGCCGCCAGTGCGAATGAATGGATAATTGGCACTTGCTTCTAATAGTATCGTGCCGCTGTTTGTAACATTCGATGTCTTTGCATTGGAGAATAGATTAGCAGTTCCGGATATGGCACCGCTGTTGTCGAACTTTAAAGTCTCCAGATCAGCAATGCTGTAGCCCAAATCGGGATCAAAGGTCTGCTGACCGTTTTGGGCCAGCGAAACTGACGGTGCAGATCCGGCAGGCCCGATGGTTCCGCTGTTGTTGAAGGCTAACGCCGGAGCGACAGTACCGATGTCTACACTCGTCCGTATCGTGCCGCTATTATTTACATCGACGCTTTCCACGTCGGGCACCGCCACACCAGGAAAGATATAAGGCTGGCCAACTAATATGGAGACTGAGGGAACGAACAAATTCGACCTCGTAATTGTACCACTGTTGTCGAAAGAGAATTGCTTGGCTTTAATATCGACTGAAATTCCGCCTGCTATCGTCCCACTGTTCGTCACGATGGCATTCGCCAACGATACTGCCGGATCGGCATTGCCGATCAATGCCCCAATGGGCGAATAACTGTCATAAGGGGCGCGCTCCGCTCCCGCGATCAAGCCCGAGTTTTGGAACGTAAAGCCCGTAGGATCGCTGGCCACCGCAATAACGCTTATCGTATCTAACCGCCCGCTGCTTATCCTGCCTTCATTGGCGAAACTGCGGACATTTCCTTGCACACCATTGCCCAAGTTGCCGCGATTGATGAAAGACAGCGTAGAACCCGCGCCTGTGACGTTAAGCGGGTCGATCTGGGCACCCAAGGTTACTACGCGGCGTGGTTCTGAGAGAGTAGCTGGCGCAATATCGGCCACATTTATAATGGTGCCATCGCCGATCAGAATGACGGGTGTGGTGAATGCACCTGGCGCGCCGGTCAGCGTCACTACGGTATCTTTACCCGACGCGCCGATCCCTTGACGCTCGAATCCTGCAGGGGCGCTCCCCGAAGTGCCCCAATCCACGGTCGTGTCGACACTGTAACTGCGAATGAAGGTATCTACGCCCGCGCCTGCATCGATTACGCCGGAAACGCCGATGCTGCCGTCGGTGGAAACGAATATGTCATCGCCCGACCCGAAGGTCAGATTTCCATTGAGCGTGCCACCGCGATCGACATAAGCGCTGTTGCCCGAGGAGTAACCGTACCCGTAGACGTCAAATGCGAGATCGACGTTGCCGTTAATCGTGCCGGCATTAGAAACGATGCTTGTTCCGGCCAAATCGATCGCATCAAAACCCACTCCTCCGGAAATCACTCCGCCAGCGTCGTTCAAGATGCGCGCCGAGCCATAGCCGCTGCCTAGAACGGCTTGCGCTGCGCTACTCTCAATGATCCCGCTGTTAAACAAGGAACCGAGTAGGAATTCGACAGCCGTTCCGGAGGTAGATATTCGACCACTATTTTTAACGACCGAGGCATTTACCACACCCCGCGAGAATCCATCACCGGGGCCCTGAGTGATCGTTCCCTGATTGTCGACCGTAGTATCTCCATAAAAAGAATCAGCCCTGATTCCAATTGCGCCATCGAGGCTGATGGTGCCCGTATTAATGACGGTGGCGTTTTCACTTACCGCAATGGCTGAGGGAGCATTGTAATAATTGTTGGGCGCCGCGTCTTGCACGACGATCGTTCCAGCATTCGTGAAGCTGCTTCCAGTGGCAAGCGCCACAACCGGTAGAACATAAGTTGAGGCGTCTTCGTGTCGCAAAGTAATTGTACCACGACTCGTAACGTCAACATTGGTAGGCAGAAGTGTGCCATCTTCCCCGGGCTGGATGGAGATCTGCCGCAAATCAAGGATCACGGATGATCCGTTGCCAGTCAGGTCTGCGGTTAGATCAACCTTGCCGATACCGGAAAACCCAATCGTCAAAGCCTGTGATGTCGGGGCCGTGAGCGTCAATTTGGCGTCATTGGACAGATCATAGGCGAGCGCATCAAATATCCCGAGCAATTGCGGTGTCGCCGTCGCATCGGCGTCCACGATGTAGCGCAGGGTCTCTTGCCCACTCCCACTCACTGTTCCCGTGATACCAGCAAATTCTCCTGGCCCTGTGTTGATCAAGGACGTGGCGAAAACGTCATTGCCGCCACCGAGGTTGACATTTCCATTAACAACGCCGCCCTGCAGAGCAGCAAAGACATTGTAGGTGGACTGCGGGTATTCGGGCGTACCGAAGTTGACGTCTCCGTCGATTATACCCGCGTTCAGTATCTGTGCGCCTTGAGTCACGAACCCTTGAGTAGCGGGCGCGACGCCGCCAGAAATTCGTCCGGTTAAACGGTTGACTACCCGACCTCCGCTGCCGATCTCGATACCTGCGACAGGGGATGAGATTGACCCCTCATTCACCAGATTGGAGTAGTAGACACGCGCGCCAGCCGAGGCTCCAGCAATACTGCCGCTGTTCAGTGACGGTCGGCGCAAGGCGCCAGACAGTTCCAGGCCAATTCCCTTGACTGATCGAATTTCCCCGGTGTTGACGATCGACTGAGACGTATAGACCGCCGTTCCGTCGGCGATGATCTTGCCACCATTTTTCCAGGGTTCGTCGGCACCGAAGGTCCGGACGCCATTGCCCGCTGTCGCAGTGATCGTACTATTATTTTCGAAGCTACTGATCTGGCCTAGGTCAACGGCAAAGCTCGCGGGTTCCCCCAGAGTTGTGGTAATCGTTCCATTGTTGGTGACTCCGATCCCTCCAGCACCGTCAGACACAAGCGCCGGGCCGGATGCCACGATCGTTCCATTGTTGATGAATTGGTTTTCGACATTGTAGTAGGATTCGTCGCCGCCACCGATGCCCAAGCCATAAGACGCGTTAAAGTTTTCAGACAGGGTGAGCGCAGAGCTGCCACCGATACGCAGCGTTAAGCGCTCAAGGGACTGCGGCAAGGGAATGGGGCCGTCGAGCAACGTGTCTTCGACGAACGTAAATCGCAACGTGTCGACACCGCCGCCTGCGTTCAATATTCCGGTGATCGCACCGATCGGATTGGCAAAATTGGCTGTGTCTCCGATAAATAGATCGTTGCCTTCGCCCAGCACCACGCTCCCATTGATCGTGCCGCCTATGTTATCAATCACGCTGCCGGCATAAGAATTGGCACTGCCACTGCGAACGTCGCCGTTGATGGTGCCACGATTAACAAGGTTGATCGTGCCGTCTGAGGCTATGGCGGCGGTGCCCCCTTCTATGATCCCTTCATTCTGAACCGACAGGAAAGATGGAGCCGAAATAGCTGTGGCGTCGGTGCTGATAGTACCGCCGACGTTATTGAGCAGTGTGAGCCACGTTTGGCCCGCAACAGCGGAACCAGACCCACTGTTGAGGATCGTTCCGCTATTTTCGACAAAATAACCAGGATTGAAAGCACGCGTGAAATACAGCGTGGCCGACGAACCGCTCGAACGCATCGTGCCATCGTTTGAGACGGTGCCTTACCCGAAATATTGAAGATTGCCGGACGCGTCGGCGAATGCGCTTAACACGCCTCCGTCGATCAGACCTCGATTGATCAGCGGTAGAGTCAGGAAGTGGCGCGGTGTCGTGCGGCGCGCCTGTGGGGCTTGCCAGACGGTCCGTTTCCACTCCCTGCTCATCGAACCGGACGTGCAGATCTCCCGCATCCGGCTCTCGGACAAGACGTC
>JBPPMC010000292.1:0-9992 GCA_051305835.1 Sphingobium sp. | reverse complement strand
GACGTCTTGTCCGAGAGCCGGATGCGGGAGATCTGCACGTCCGGTTCGATGAGCAGGGAGTGGAAACGGACCGTCTGGCAAGCCCCACAGGCGCGCCGCACGACACCGCGCCACTTCCTGACTCTACCGCTTCCTCCGGCGCGTTCTTCACGTGGCCCCTCATGGCCGCAGGAGAAGTACCATGGTATTGTCAGGATTTCGGCTGGGTCCTTCCGACCAGCGGGCAGCCATTACGTCCGATGAGGTGTGCCCTAAAAATCGGCTACACAGAATATATTTGATGCTTGTCCGTGTCGAATCCCGAATCTTTTGCTCGCTTGCATGAACTCTCATCGAACCAAGATGACGCTTCGTCTTATCCCACTATTCCTACTTGACCCGATCCATCTCTGACTGCCAGCACCTTCGGGTGAGATGTTGCACTGCCGCAACATCCTTCAAAATTGTGACGCCTGATCGTGCCGCATGGCGGTATTACGATTGCCAGCGTTGAATCATACGCCCAAGAATCCCTCTATATTCAGAATAAGGGGGCTATGTTCATGTTGAAAACCTTACTTCGATGCAGCACCGTTTTGCCAGCGCTGGCTTTCGCGACTGCGGCAATGGCTCAGGATACTGGTGCTGCTCCACCGGCGGCCGAAGATGGCGGTGAAGCGATTATCGTTACCGGCTCGCGCATTCGCCAGAACCCGCTGAACCAGGATTCGCCGGTCATCACGATTGATCAGACGGCGCTTGCCCGCACCGGTCTTTCGGCCGTCGCGGATGTGCTGCAACGTCTGCCTAGCGCTTCGGGTGGCTTGAACTCGAAGGTCAACAATAGTGGCAACATCGGCAATCCGCCAGATGGCGGCGGCGTGGGCGCGGGTTCGGCGGAAATCGAACTGCGTTATCTCAACGCCAAGCGTACACTGGTGCTGGTTGATGGCGTGCGATACATCAACGGCACAAGCGGCAGCGGTATTCCTTCGACGGTCGATCTCAATACGATCCCGGCGAACATGATCGAGCGGATCGAAGTGCTGCAATCCGGGCAGTCGCCGCTTTATGGTTCCGACGCACTCGCTGGCGTTGTCAATATCATCACCAAGTCGCAGCAGGACGGGCTTCAGGCCTCCGCGCAATTCGGCACCTATCGTCAGGGTGACGGTCACACGCAGGACTATCAGCTTAGCTACGGCATCAATGGGCCGACGACGCACGTTGTCATCGGCGGCAGCTATGTGAAGCAGGCAGCGGTGCGCACGCGCGATCGCCGTACGTCGCAGTTCCCCAATCCGAGCCAGACCAGCTGTACCGATCCGGTTGGCGGTTGCTCCAGCGCAACGTTAGACGGCTTTATTGACTTGGGTAGCGGATCGGTGCTGACACCGAAGAATCCCCCGCTGAACGGTCGCGGTCGCTACGATCCTCTCAATCCCACTGGCCCGAGCAGCGACTTCCGCGCGCTGACCACAGCCGACCGTTTCAACTTCTCGCCCTTCAACTATTTCCTGACGCCGTCGGAACGCTACGGCGCGTTCATCAGCGCGAAACAGGAATTGAGCGACAGCGTTAACTTCCGCGCGAAGCTGGTCTACAATCGTCGTAATTCCCAGAACCAGGCAGCGTTTCTGCCGCTGTTCGTCGGTCCGGATGCAGGCAACGGCAATCTGCTCGACACCATCTCGATCGACGCGACCAACCCGTTCAACCCGTTCGGCTACACCTTGTCGGCGGGCGGCAATGGCCAGCCTGCGACATATTCCACGGTACGCCGCCGTCTCGTCGAAGCAGGCCAGCGCACCTACACGCAGCGCGTCGACACGATGACGGCCACCGCAGGGTTGGACGGATCGTTCGATATCGGCGAGCACAAATGGTATTGGGACGCGACGGCTATCGTCGGCTTCAACGACGCGCATCAGACCTTCACCGGCAATATCAATGCAGCCAAGCTGGCACAGGCACTGGGTCCGGTCGGCAGCTGCACGGCACCTTGCGTACCGTTCAACATCTTCGGTGGTGCCGGTTCGGTGACCCCATCGATGCTGGCCTTCATCGCCTTTGACGAAAAGGATCGCAGCAGCCAGCAGTTGCAGGATTACACCGCCAACCTTTCGGGCGACCTGTTCGATCTTCCCGCAGGTCCGGTCGGCGTGGCCTTTGGCTATGAGCACCGCTACCAGCGTGGCACGTTCACGCCAGACGCCATTATCACAGCGGGTCTGGGCGCGGATATTCCGGCGCAACCGGCGAAGGGCAAATATAACTCGGACGAAGTTTATGCCGAACTTCGTGTGCCCGTGCTTAAGGACACGCCGTTCTTCCATTCGCTTGACCTGGATGGTGCGGTTCGCCATTCCAATTACTCGACCAGCGGCAGTAACACGTCGCTGACCGGCAGCGTCCTTTGGAAGCCATTTGCCGACTTCCTGCTGCGTGGTTCCTATGCGGAAGGCTTCCGCGCTCCGAGCATCGGCGAACTGTTCGGCGCGGCATCGCGTTCGGACGCGCCGATCGACGATCCCTGCACCAGCGCTGCGGGCGGCCTGTTCACGAGCAACGCAACGGTCCGGACGAACTGCATCGCCAACGGCGTTCCTGCAAGTGGCAGCTATGCCGAGCCGACCGGTGGTCAGCTGGGCGTATTGACGGGCGGCAACGAGCAACTGAAGCCGGAAACATCGAGGACATGGCTGTTCGGTGGCGTTTACAGCCCATCTTGGGCACGTAACGGCGGCTATGCGAGCCTGCTGAGCCTGGAAGTGAACTATTACGACATCGTCGTGAACGACGCGATCGCCAACATCGCGCCGCAAACTACGCTGTCACGTTGCGCTCTCAGCGGTGATGCCCTGAGCTGTGCTTCGGTCGTTCGCGTCGCCAGCGGCAACATTTCGCGCATTAACGGCGTGTTGCAGAACATCGGCAGCATCAAGACGAAGGGCATCGACGTTACGTTCAACTACCGTACGCCGGAAACGTCAGCCGGTGCATTCGGCCTGTCCGTGAACGGCAACTTCCTATTGAAATATAGCGAGACCTTCCCAAGCGCGACGGGCTTCGACACGACAAGCTACCGGGGTACAACGCGCGGCTTCCCTGACCAGTCCTATCCCAAGTTCAAGGGAAATGCCGTTGTCGACTGGACGCTGGGTGATGTGTCCGCATCGTTCACCGGCCGCTATATCCGCGGCGTGGTCGAATCGACGGGCGACGAACTCGGCAACACCTTCTATGGTGACGTCCAACTGAGCTTCACGCCATCATTCATGGACAAGCGCACAAGCTTCACCATCGGTGTGAACAACGTGTTCAACCAGGATCCGCCAGCATGCACTACATGCACTGGTCCAAACTACGACCCAACGACCTATGACGTTCCGGGCCAATTCGGCTACGCGCGCATCAGCTACAAGATGTAAGCCAACGCGCTCATATCTAAAATATGGGGGCCGCTATCGGGTAGATAGCGGCCCCCTTCTGTATGGTTGAAGGCGTTAAAGACCGGCTATTTGTCGGCTTTGTCAAACAATTCCGCCTTAATGAGAGCCGGCGGTAGAATGCCGATGCTGGTGATGTGAGCGTAAAGGTCACCCATGTTGAACGCCGCCTTACTCTCATCGGCAGCGTGGGAAGCGCGTGCTATGATGCCGTCGAGCTGGATCTTGCCGACGATATAGCTGGGGCCATAGCCGGGCTGCCGCAGGTAGAGCAGTTGCTCGAACCCTACGAGTGGACTTGCCGGGTCCGACCAGCCACGAGGCGTCCAATCGGCATGAAAACGCCCAGCCTCATCAAGCGTCATATCATTGGCCTGAACATGAAGCGATGCCAGTCCGCGCGCGGCCCGGTTTGCTAGCATGATCCATACAAGTTCTCGGCCGTGCGGGATATCGTCATAGAGGCCGGCCTGCATGACGAGTTCTTCCATCGCCGTCGCAAAACCCTCCGAACGATCCGAGAAGATGTTGAAGAGGGGCGGCGTGTCGCGAACCGGGTCTGGATGTGGCTCATTTTTCAGCCGCGCAAGTTCGATCCAGTGGGTCGAGTGGGAAAGCAGCGGCAACGGATCAAGAGCGGCGCCGTGGCTGAAAAAGTTGCGCTCCGCAGGCGGCACATATTCGCTGGTCTGTGCCATCAGGGCCGCCCTGAAATAGGGCCTGTCCGGCGCGATCCCGGTAGCGACTAGAAAATCATTGAACTTGGCGGTCTTGGCATCCGCCATCCGCTTATACCCTGCAGGATCACTTATTTCGGAGATAGGCGGCAAATTGCGGTTTCGCAGTTCCTCCAGACGAAGCGAGGCCAAAGATCGATCCAGTTCGCGCTGAAGCAGCAGTCTCTGATCTTCCCAGGTGTAGGGGTTCAACTGAACATGCTTCAGATACCAGTTGTAGTTGTCTTTGCCGACGCCCGATGGCCCCTTGCGCGAAGGTGCCTCTGCCGCGATCCATCGCGCAAATTCGTCAGTCGCAACACGTGCCGCCGTTATCGCGCGCAGAAGCTTAGTGCTGGCACCCGCTATCTTTGCCGGCCTATACCCCTCCAGCGATCGCATCTTCAGCGTGCCAGCCTGCAACGCCAAGAGCACTTGGCTCTGTTCCTTGAACGCACGATCACCATAAGCCCAAAGGTCGTGCGCCTGGCTGTCAGCCAGATTGACCTTGGCGGATGCCAACAACTGCGGGATCGCGCCGAGTAAAACAGTGAGTTTTGCGTCATCCTGACGTGACAGCGGGAAGCTATACGAGAACAAGTCGATATTTGGTTGGGCCGAGGGGCCTTCATGCGCGGGCACATCGCTTTGATCGGCAAACACCGTTTGATAGAAAGAAGGATCGCGCGCCCATGGCTTCAATATTCGGAGGTTGAAGTCGAACGCGTTCATTTCTGCCTCGATCAGGCGATAGTCATTCTGCTGCCGAACGGTCCATTCTGACCGATCCAGCGCAGCCAGCCGGGCTTTGTACGAAACCAGCCCTGTCGCCGCCCTCGCCATCGCAGGCGGGCCATAGTCGGGCAGTCCGTTGCACCCCGGGGGCGCAACAAACATCCGCCAATTTCTGAAAAGCTTGTATAGTTCGCGATCTTGTGGGGTTTGCCTTGACGCGGGATTTGTAACGCCCGGCATGGAATCTTTCGTCTGGCCAACAGCAGGTATGTTCGCCAAGGCAAAACAGATTGCGATGCAGCTGGCGGTCTTCGAAGGTTGGCGCATGTCGTTCCCCAGTACCAAGTACGTGTTGGATACACGCTAGCCTAAGCGCAAGCGGCGACAAGCTTAGAATGATCGACGAGGAATCGAGATGCGGATTCTAGCCGAACGCGAAGCAGCTACGTCTTGGCGCAACTGCTGGGGGCGATGACGCAGCTATAACCGCCCCCTACTGCCAGCTTGTGGAGGAAGGATCGCGCCACCGGAATCCGGTATTTTATAAGCTGCCTGTCACGCACTATGGAAGGTAAATCGGCGGCTGAACGTCATGTAATAGCCTGAACGGAATGTTGGGAAGCGCGCCAGCACCATCAGCACCTAGTGCGGGTGTTGAAACTCCTGCAGCATCTAAGGACGCGTAATGCCGACGTGGATTTTGGAAGAGCCTTGGCGAACGACGAACGATCGCTACGGCACTTCCATGTTCCTGCTGTCGTCGGGGACCGACCGGCAGCTATTTGCTCAGTTGCTCGATGTGCTGTCTGTCAGGGGACAGGCAGCTATCCTCATCCACCAGCCGATAACCGGACAGTCTGACATTCGGCCAGTCTTATAGGGCTGCGTTGAGAAAGCGGACGGACCGCACCCGGGGATGAAAAATCGGTGCGTGAACATCGTGTGAGGGTCGGTCTCTAAACAAAGGCGATCACGACGTGATTGGCAGTCTGCTCAAGATGGCATAATAGCTCCCCGCGGTGGACCTCAGTCGCACGCCAGCGTTGCTAACCGGACTGCGTCGTCGACGGCGCCGAGCAAGGCGGCAACCCTCCGTACCATGCGCTGGCAGTTCTGAAGATCGGCGATCTCTTCCTCGATGCCAGGCATCGCTTCAGCGACAGCCTTCGCATGACGGGCGATCTCCTCTGTCTGCTGTGCAAGGAGCACCCGACCGATTGCGGTGACGCGTGTATTGACCTCCACCATCTGCTCGGTGATTGCAGTAATCGCGGCAGCAGTGGGCGCGGTGTCAATCGATTGCTCCAGACTCCGCACCAAGGCGATAAGATCGCTGTGCATCTTCCCAAGATCCGGGTTCGTCAAGTCTCCGCTGAGTGGCGTGTCGTTCATCTCGCTTCTCCGGACTTTCTATCGCCTGATAGGTCGCCTCAGTCCTTTTCAGCCGGTCGTTCACGTCCTTTAGCACCTCGTCAAATGGCCGCGTCGATCCGTTCGCGGCTGCCGCGTGCGTGTCGGCTAGGCCGAGCAGCGATGCGCGGAGTCCCGCTAAGGCCGCAAGCTGGCCGTCGCGCTTATCGATACCCGTGAGATAGTCAGCGACGATCTGCCGCTGGCGAGCGTCGGCCTTCATCGTGGCGGCCTCTGCGTAGCCGCGCTGATACGACGCGAGTGCGGTTGTCCAGTTTGACGCCACCGTGCCCCGAAGCCCTTCTGCATCACTTGTCCCGACTGCATCCGCCATAGCCGTCAGCAGGGCACGGACTTTCGGATCGGTATCCCGCAGGATGTCCCGGGCGCTGGCTTGTGCCCGAAGGTCGACCAGGGCGCCCGCCAAGGCAGCGAAGCCTGCCGAGATGCCTGGGTCGAGATCGAGCGTGGTCGGGCCCGCGTTGAGCTGCACGCCAAGCTCTCGGAAGGCATCGGTCTGCACACCGCCCCGTTCGCGCTCAGTAAGGGTCGCCAGCAGGTTGCCGTAGCGGGCGAGATCGCTAAGGGCACCGCGCCACTTGGCGGCAACTTCTGCCGGGACGGCCAACGGAAACCGACGTTCCGACAGGCCAATCGCGCCTGAACGGACAAACCGGTCGACCTCGACGGAGCGCGTCAACTTGTTCGCTTCGGCGAACGTTGTCGCGACATCAGCCTGCAATGTCGACGCGGCTCGCCCGAAACCGGTCAGATCGGCGGACGGGGCAGTAGCGCAGCCGCTGATGGCTAGGGCGAAAAGGAGGCAGGTGATGGACCGCCCCGCCGGCCCGACGGCGATCGCGATCACGATGCGCATCCCAGTTCCGGCGAGAGATCACGGAAGGATCGAACAGTCAGGCGCGGGAAAAGTGCGAGGCGTGACCTCAACTCGACGTCGTCGAGCGTGACGCGCGCCTCGCAATGGTCAAGCGTCCTCGGCGCGTCGGTATCCATGATGAAGGTCGCCATCCGACTGTCCTGCGTCAATATCACCTTCCAGTAGGCGGATGGCACGCGGTGGCGTTCATCAGCTCTCGGCAAAGGAGGCAGAACGCGCTCGAAGAGCGGCCCCGTCAGCACATAGACTGCAATGTTCCCAGCCTGAGCGAGGTCATTCTCCTGTGCCTCCAGTCGTCGCCAAGCACTCTGGTTCAAGGCTGACCCCTGCGGCGTTATGTTGGAGAGCACATTCGTGTCGACCGCGAACGGTGTACCCGACTGCCCGGCAAGCGGCACCTGGTGTCCACGATCTATGCCGAGGGCTTGCGAGGCACCGTCATAGTGTTTGGGTTCGAGCGTCTCCTCCAGGTCAAGCCACGGATCCGCAACCCACTTCCGCCCGCCCGACGGCCCGATCGACGAGGGCGTGACGCGATATGCGACCCAGTCGGCCATCTTGGTCAGGTCATTGGACGCCAAGGTGTAGATTTCGCGCACGACGATGTCGTGGATACCCGGAGCCCCTATGGGGCAGCCATGCAGGCAGTGGAAGGTGTGAAGTTCGGCCTGGCTCGCGGTCGCCGGCGCGGCTGGAACCATCGCCATGAGGCCCGTGATCGCCGCCGACAGCAGCCGTAGCCCGAGAATTCTCGCTTGTGCCGGGCGCCTGGCCTTCGTGAGAGCGGTCATCGATAGAAATGCCGGAACAGTTCATGCTCGCGCAGAACCGGGGGCCGGTATGGCCCGTCGCCGCCCTGCCAAGGCACGCTTGCCGCAGCGAAGCGTTCAGTCACGCTTGGATGCATGGTGGCATTGATTTTGGGATCGCGCGGGCTCTGTTTCCATGTGATCGAGCGGGTGAGCCAGCGCAACCAAGTAGGGGTGCGTTGGCGCACAGTGTCGCGCATGCCTGCGATCTCGTCATGCTGTACGCCATCCGGGTCCGGGAAGATGCGGATGCGTGCGTCATCGACGATGAGTGGGTTTGGGACCGAACGCGCCTCCTCCAGCATCCAGCCCAGAGTTATGTCCGACAGTCTGGATTCGGCCTCTGGATAGCTCCCGCCTATGTCGGAGTGGTTCCCTGCGAACCAATACTGTACGAACGGCTTCGGTTCGCCTTCAACCTCAGGACGCCGCTCCACACATGGTGCGGGCCCCCATGGTACGCGCGGGAAGTCCGCACGGTTCTCGTCGATCGCGATGGCATGTCGGGCATATACGACAGCCTTTCCGAGGAGCTTATCATAGTCGCGCCCACTCCACTGGGCCAGATGGAAGGTCTTTCGCCAAGGCGCCGTCGATGGCGTGAACACCTTCAAGGACGTTCTCAGATAGAACCAGGCGGCAAAAGTCGCGCTGATGGCGGCGGCAACGAGGAACGAGGTGATCCAGCCGATGGCGATTAGCTTATGCGCCAGCGTCGCGATCGCTGCAGCGGCACTTAGTACGAATAGAGTAAGTAGACCGCCAAGAACGATACGGAACGGACCCTTGGCGCCGAGTGAGGCGACAGTATCAAAGACGCCGATGAAGTAGGGCGCCGCATTCGCCTCACCATCCAGATCCGAACCGTGATCGATCCGAAAACGACGTGCAAGCTCTTCCCGTTCTTCCTCATACTTGGCGCGCGGATGTCCCGCACCATGCTCGGCAACACGGATAACCGCTTTCTCGGCAATCTCGCGCACGCCAAGTCGAAAACGGGGGAGGTCTCCGCCGAGTCCTTTCGTGGGGACGCCGCAAAGACGCAGTAAGGTAGCGACGCTGCGGGCTGTGTACGCACCTCGACTAAAGCCGAAGAGCCATATCCGGTCACCCGGACGATAGTGATTGATGATGAACTCGTAGCAATCCGCTATGTTGGTCGTGATCCCACGCCCGGTCACCGACGACAGCAGCTTGGTGAACCCGCGCCGGAGAGACGTCAGCCCTGTGGCCCCGGCGTCGGTTCCAAGGCCCGGGTCGTAGAAGACGACCTGCTCACGAGGATCGACGTCGCTGTCGGGACCAGATCTCGTCGCGCGATACATCTTGAAGATGTTGCTCATGCGCTGCTCAGGACGAACGCCGCCGTCCTGTCCCGTGCCATCCGAGTATATGACGATATTCTTCGGCATATTTGGCTCTCCAGTCAGCATAAGTGCGCAGTAGACATCGGCCTGATCCAATATCTTGCCCCATGGCATAGCAACGCCTGATCGGCGTCGTCACGAGGACGTGCATTTTACGGCTGGGAATGAAAATCTAGAACAAATGATGAACCGTCCACAGGTATTTCAATCCGTTCTGGATAGAGTCAGAAGAGAAGCGTCGCTCCGTCGGCCCCGCAGAAATTTCCATATCTGAGGGTGCGCTGGGTCGCTCACCATTTTGATCCGAGGCACATTAAAAATCAGAGGCAACCCTCGGGCTGAGCTGCTCCATATTTGCCGACAGTTTCAACTTCTCAGTGCGCTTAGTGGCGGATAGACCCGCCCCAACCGCGGGTTAGAGCGAGGGGAGCGTTCGCTGGTCGAAAAAGCAGACCTTCCGCTGCTGGCGCCTCAAATTGGCCAGCTGAACGGCCGGAATGGGTGTGCGCCGTGCAAAGGCGGCACTTTCTAGTGGGTGAGAGGCCCACCCGGCGATGCTCCAGCCGGAAGCAACCGGGGCAGGCATGGAGGTGACAATATGTCTGAAGCCCCCGGATAACGGTCACGTA
>JBPPMC010000175.1:0-2980 GCA_051305835.1 Sphingobium sp. | reverse complement strand
GTCGGTACGTGTTCGAGTAGGTGAAGGCCGACCAACTCTGCACCCAGGGCGCACAGGGTCGCAAACAGCTTTCGGTCGCTGGTCAGCGGGAGGCGAGGGAAGTCGATCTTCAGAAATTGGGCATATCGGCTGCGGTAGGTCGGGCAGTGGAAGACCGCATAGGCGTAATGGAACACGTCCTCCGGCCCAAATGTCGCTTGCAAATCGCCGACGCCATCCGGAACGAATTCCAACCCGAGCTTTTCGGCGAACTCGATGATAAACTCCGCCAACAAGTTGGCGCGACGACCATTCATGCCGGAGCCCGGTGGATCGACAATGAGCTTGCCAGCATCTGACGAGGGATATAAGTACAGGGGAAACAATACCGATTGTGTGGTCGATTCACCACACTTTGTTTCCATGATTTGCTTGGAACAAAAGAAATGGTCCGGTTCGGATGATTTATTGCTTCTTGCTGAAACCAAACCAATATTTTGGCCCGCAAGCATGTGTCGCATGACTTGTTTTGCGGTTCTCCAAACAAGAGAGTCATGATAGAAAATGAGCCGAGTATCAAACGGCCGGTACAAGATAGGATGAATATTTGATTTCAGGCTTTTCTCGGATCGAATCAGCGCTCTCGCATTTTTTATGCTCCAGCCAAGCTTCAAAGGTATTTTCAATTCGTGGCAGATTTCTTCATCCGATTTTGTCGAGTCGCGAAACCTTTGTGCGTTTTGAAGGATTACATGTTCTGAGAAATCAATAACAACATGATCGCGTGCTGTCGTCAAACCGACGCCGTTTAAAGGAAATATTTCCGTTATAGCGCGATTAGGGTCGTACTCGGCACGCAGTGCCAGGTTTTGAGGCGTAAAAAGGTGAAATGGCGATTGAGGAGTTATTACGTTCCACGCGGTATTGCTAATCGTGTGTTTTTCGAGATAAGAATACTTGTCTGATCGCAGGCCGAACAATTCCGCATGACGAACTATTGTCGTGTTCCCACTCGTTCCATTCCTTCGCTTAATGAAGATTCCGATGGAAACTCCCTGCATGATGTCGAACACGTTCTCATCCTTCGAGCCATCGGGCGAGACTTCCTTCTTGTTGGCGTTGCCGTGGAGGTCGAGGATGTAGATCTCGTCGAATGTGTGCATGAGGCTTTGGCGCATGCCGCGGAAAGTCGGATTATCGAGATAGCCGTGGTTGGTGATGAAGCCGAGGACGCCGTGTCCGGTACGCTCAATGCGGTGCTGAGCGAAGCGGATGAACTTCACGTAGTCGTCGTTGATTGCGCTCCCTAAGCTCTTCACCGTCGCACTCGAAGTAACCGGGCGCACCATTTGGCCCGTCCAGCTGCTTTCTGATCAAATCCTTGGACCACTCGTTTTTGTTTGCTGAATGTCCTGAATAGGGCGGGTTACCTAGCACCACCATGATCGGTGCATCGGTCTTCACCTCCGAGGCGGAGTTGGCTTCCCTGGCGATCTGGCTGGCAAAAAGCGAGCGGGCATCGACCGTGACATCCGCCTCTTCTAGGGTGTTCGTGAGGTAGATCCGCAGGCGCTCGTTCGTGCTGAAATCGTAGCCGCTCTCCTTCAACTGCCAGCCGAGCTTCATGTGGGCCACGGCGTAGGGGGCCATCATCAACTCGAAGCCGAACACGCGCGGCAGCAGGTGCTGCGCGACGTAGCCGTTCTTGCCGGCCCAGCCGCCGATGTTCGCGCCAAAGGATTCGCGGATGTGGCGGATCGTGCTGTAGAGGAACGTGCCGGTGCCTGTGGCCGGGTCGAGGATTTGCACTCGATGGACGTCTTCGCGCTTCGTGACGTTCTTCTTCTTGTTGGTGCGGTCGGGTACATCGATGGTGACCTTGGAATGGTCGGCCAGCCCCGCGGGGCAGCCGAAATCGCGCTTCAGGATTGCATCGATGCTGCGGACGATGTAGCCGACGACCGGTTCCGGCGTGTAGTAGACGCCGCGCGATTCGCGCAGCTTAGGATCGTAGGCGGCCAGGAAGGTTTCGTAGAAGTGTACGACCGGGTCTTCCTCGCGGATGGCCTTACCGAACTCGGCGAGGATCGAAGTCATGTCGGCGCGGCGGAGGATGTCCGCCAGGAGGTCGACGGCCCAGACGATGCTCGGATCGAGTCGGGTGCCGGCGATGTAGTCGAAGACCTCGCGCAGGAAAGGGTTGGTGGCGGGCAAGTCGAACGCGGCGTGCTCGCGCGTGAACGCTGAGGCCTTGTTATCCGGCACGTTCACTCGCGCCGAGAACATGCCGTAGCAGACCGTTTGCGCGTACATGTCGGCGAATTGCTTCGCCGTGATCTCGCCTAAGATGGTGGCCTTGAACGATTCGAACTCGCCGTGGAGCGTGCCGGATTCGTCTTCGATTTCAAAGGCCCGCTCGATGGCTTCGCGGATTACCTTGGCTATGTTTGCCATGCGCGCGGCCAGGTCCTTGGGCGTGGCGATCGTCTTCGATTGAGCGTTCAGGAAGGTCGTGAACAGCGTCCCTAGTTGCTCTTCGGCTCCTTGGAGCAGGAGGATCTTCCGGGCCGCATCACGCTTCGCCAACGTGACCAGCATCGTTTGCTGGCCGGCGACGTAGTAGCGGAACTCCAGATAGTCCGTGAGGATCAGATTGCCGAGACTTGAGAAGTAGCGTTTGAGTTGATCGGTCTTTTCCGTGTCGTCCAACGAGATGCCGAGATCCTTGCATTCGATGTAGCCGACCGGCGCATCCTTGACATTGACGATGAAATCGGGCGCGCCGCACTTGATTCGCTTGGGTTCGTTCGTGGCCGCGATATTGTTTCCGAACGACTCCACGAGCGATTGAAAGGCGGGTCGGTAGGTGTGTTCAGTGGCATCGCCGCCAGCCAAGGCGCGTTCAACGGTGCGAAGGTATTGGGCGATGGGCGAAGTCGTTTTCATTCCGAACCGTTTGCAGCGGCAGCAACAAGGAACATGATACGGAACGCCGAATGAC
>JBPPMC010000232.1:0-7518 GCA_051305835.1 Sphingobium sp. | reverse complement strand
ATCGTCTTTGCCAATGAAAAAGGCGGCACGGGCAAGTCCACTACGGCGGTGCATGTCGCCGTGGCGCTGGCCAGTCAGGGGCATCGTGTCGGCATGATCGATCTCGATCCCCGGCAACGCACCGTGACGCGCTATATGGAAAATCGCGGGGACACGGCCAAGCGCCGTAACATCACCCTGTCCACGCCAGACTTCGCCGTGTTCAAGGGTGATACGCTGGAGGCGCTGGAAGAAGAAGCGGCGGCGGTCGCGCAGGGCAAGGACTTCCTGATCGTCGATACGCCGGGCCGCGATGATATATTCGCGCGCCATATGGCGGCGCGGGCGCACACGCTGGTGACGCCGATGAACGACAGTTTCGTGGATTTCGACCTGATCGGCCAAGTCGATGCCGAGACGTTCAAGGTGAAGCGCCTGTCCTTTTATTCCGAACTGATCTTCGAAGCGCGCAAGAGCCGTGCCAAGGCCGATGGGGTGTCGATCGACTGGGTCGTCCTGCGTAATCGCGTTCAGCATCATGACGCGCGCAACAAGAAGCGCGTGGGCGATGCACTGACCGAGCTTTCGCGGCGCGTGGGCTTTCGCGTGATTCCGGGCCTTTCGGAACGCGTCATCTATCGCGAACTGTTTCCCTCAGGGCTGACTTTGCTCGACAAGGGGCATCTGGGCGAACTGGGCGTCAGCCACATCGCGGCGCGCCAGGAGTTGCGCGAAATGGTGGCGGGGCTGGCGCTCCCCTCGGTGGTGCAGGAACGGGAACCCGCGGGCCCCGACCCGCAGAGCCAGGAACCCGATACAGAGGCTCTCGGCGCGGCCTGATGGGCGTGTTCGCCATAGCGCTGATCGGGCTGTTCGGCTGGCTGATGTGGACTGGCCGGCTACAGCGCATGTCGGCGAAGGACGGATTGATGCTGGGTATCGCGATCGTCGGCGGCATTATGGCATCCAAGGGCAAGGCGATCGGTGCGCTGCCCGTGCTGGCATCGGTCGCTTACGCAGCGTTTCGCGTGCGCAAGCCTGCTGGCGGGAAGGGCGGCGTTCCGCCGTCGCGTGAAGCAGACCATGATGTCGCCGACGCGCGTGCGCTGCTTGGCCTCACTGAGTCGGCTGACGAAGATGCGATCCGCGCCGCGCATCGTCGGCTGATCGCCACGGTTCACCCCGATAAGGGTGGGACGCAAGCCTTGGCGGCGAAAATCAATGCAGCCCGCGATGTGCTCTTGCAGCATTATGCAATAACGCACATGCACAAAAAGTGAGAATCAGGCGTTCGGCATAGCTTAGACGCCACTTCGGAAAGGCAGAACGACGCATGACGCATAGCTTCCACCCCACTTCCCTGCGTGAATATGATATTCGTGGCATCATCGGCGAGACGCTTGGCGAAGACGACGCCTATGCCATTGGTCGCGGCTTCGGCACGCTGATTGCGCGGGCAGGCGGCAAGAAAGTGGCAGTGGGCTATGATGGCCGCGTCAGTTCTCCCATCCTTGAGGTCGCGCTGGTCAAGGGTCTGAACGACAGCGGCATCCATGCGGTGCGGATCGGCGAAGGCCCGACGCCTATGCTCTACTACGCCGAAGCCGTGCTAGACGTAGACGGCGGTATCGAGATTACCGGCAGTCATAACCCCGCCAATTATAACGGCTTCAAGATGGTGTTTCAGCATCGCCCGTTCTTCGGCGAAGACATCCAGACGCTGGGGACGATGGCGTCGAGCGGCGATTGGGATGACGGCAGCGCCGGCTCCGAGAGCGTAGACATCATGGACCAATATGTCGCGCGGCTGATCGAGGGTTTCGACGGCGCGGCGTATCGCATCGGCTGGGACGCGGGCAACGGCGTGGCGGGACCGATCGTGGAGAAGCTGATCAAGCTCATCCCCGGCGAGCATTACACGCTGTTCACCGACGTAGATGGCAACTTCCCGAATCATCACCCCGATCCGACCGAGGAAAAGAACCTCGCCGACTTGAAGGCGCTGGTGGCTGAGAAAAAGCTCGATTTTGGCGTGGCGTTCGATGGCGATGGCGACCGGATCGGCGCGATCGACGGCGAGGGCCGGGTGATCTGGGGCGATCAACTACTCTCCATCTATGCGGAACCGGTTCTCAAGGAATTGCCGGGCGCGACGATCATTGCTGACGTGAAGGCAAGCCAGGCGCTTTACGACCGTATTGCCGAACTGGGCGGCAAGCCGCTGATGTGGAAGACTGGCCACAGCCTCATCAAGTCGAAGATGAAGGAAACCGGCAGCCCACTGGCTGGCGAGATGAGCGGCCATGTGTTCTTCAAGCACGAATATTATGGCTTCGACGATGCGCTTTACGCGGCGATTCGCCTGATCCGCGCAGCAACCTCGCTCGGCAAGAGCGTCACGCAGCTGCGTAGTGAGATGCCCGCGATGGTCAACACGCCGGAAATGCGCTTCCAGGTGGATGAGAGCCGCAAGTTCGCAGTGATCGACGAAGTGCTGGCGCGGCTGAAGGAATCCGGCGCGACCGTCAACGACACCGATGGCGCGCGGGTGAACACGCCGGACGGCTGGTGGCTGCTCCGCGCATCCAACACGCAGGATGTTCTGGTGGCGCGTGCGGAAGCGAAGGACCAGGCGGGACTCGACAAATTGCTGGCGCAGATCGATTCGCAATTGGCCGCTTCCGGCCTCGAAAGAGGCGAGCAAGCTGGGCACTGACGGCACTTTAGGGGCGCGAAACTCGCGAGTTCGAAAAAAGTGCCGACGGGGAGTCCTTAATTTACGTTACGGAAGGCTTGCATTTCCGAGCGATTGCAATTTTTGCAACTAGTCTTTTGTTTTTCGCATTTGCAGTGAGCCGTGCTGCGATGCACAACGATCAGGCCTTTCAGGCATCCTCTCCTAAAACTTTAAGGCCGCCCTTCGGGGCGGCCCTTTTTTTTGTGTGTCGAAGATTGGGCCACGAGGATCGCTTTGGGGAAAGCATCACCCACCCTATATCGTACCGATGAGTGCGCCGCTTCCCGATAACCTGACGGCATGGTTCGCCAGCCGGGGCTGGGCACCGCGGCGGCATCAAATAGACATGCTGGGAGCCGCGCAGGCGGGGCAACATGCTTTGCTTGTGGCGCCTACCGGCGCTGGCAAGACGCTGGCCGGCTTTCTCCCCGTCCTCGAGGACCTGATCCACAATCCTCATGATGGCCTGCATACGCTCTATGTTTCGCCGCTAAAGGCACTCGCGGTGGACGTGCAGCGAAACCTTCTCACGCCGATCGCCGAGATGGACCTGCCGATCCGGGTGGAGACGCGCACCGGCGACACGCCGAGCGACCGGAAAGCGCGCCAGCGGGTAAAGCCGCCGCAAATCTTGCTGACCACGCCCGAATCGCTTTCCCTGCTGCTAAGCCACACCGATGCGGCGTTGCTGTTTGCCAACCTCAGGGCCATCATCGTGGACGAAGTGCATGCCTTCGCTACGCAAAAGCGCGGTGACCTGCTCGCTCTTTGCATGGCCCGGTTGCAGGCGATCAACCCCGCGTTGCGGCGAGTGGCGCTGTCCGCAACGGTAGCGGACGTCGATGCTTATCGCGCCTGGCTCGCGCCCTATGGCGACATCGATACGGTGCAGACGGTGATCGGCGAACCCGGCGCGGATCCGGTCATCGAAATTTTGATCCCCGAGGGGCGAATCCCCTGGTCGGGCCACTCAGGCAAATATGCCGCCTCGCAAGTGATGGCGGAGATTGGGCGACGGCGCACGACTCTGGTGTTCTGCAACACGCGTGGCCTTGCCGAACTGATCTTTCAGGAACTCTGGTCTGTCAACGACGACAATCTGCCCATTGGCATTCACCACGGCAGCCTGTCGCGTGAGGCGCGGCGCAAGGTCGAAAGCGCGATGGCGGCGGGAAAGCTGCGCGCGCTAGTCGCCACGGCGTCGCTCGACTTGGGCGTAGATTGGGGCGATGTCGATTGTGTGATTCAGATGGGCGCGCCCAAGGGCAGCTCGCGCCTGCTACAGCGCATCGGCCGCGCGAATCACCGGCTTGATTGCCCGAGCGAGGCGATCCTGATTCCCGGCAATCGCTTCGAATATCTTGAAGCACGCGCCGCACTGGACGCCGTGGAGGCGGGAGAGCGAGACGAGGATGAGTTTCGCCCCGGCGCGCTTGACGTGCTGGCGCAACACATCATGGGCGTCGCCTGCGCGGCCCCGTTCAACGAAAGCACGATGCTGGACGAAATCCGATCGGCCCTGCCCTACAGCGCCCTGAATGACGAGACGTTCGCGCGGGTGCTCTTCTTCATAGAGGGCGGCGGCTATGCATTGAAGGCCTATGATCGGTTCAAGCGCCTGGTGCGTGACGCAGACGGCATGTGGCGCGTCACACATCCGCAATTCATTGCGCAGCATCGGATGAATGCCGGGATCATCGTCGATCAGCCCGTGCTGAATGTGCGGTTCGCCAACGGCCGGACGCTGGGCACCGTGTAGGAAGGCTTCGCCGCGCAACTCGCGCCCAAGGACTGTTTCTTCTTCGCGGGGACAGCGCTGGAGGTGGTGAAGATGGACACCACCGACCTGATCGTGCGGGCCACCAGTCGCACCGCGCGCATGCCCAGTTGGGGCGGGGCGCGCATGGCGATGTCGACACGGCTGGCCGACCGCGTGCGGATATTCCTTGCCGATCCGGGCGAATGGCATCGCTTTCCCGACGATGTGCGCGAATGGCTGGAGGCGCAACAGGCGCGATCGGTTCTTCCGCAGCCGGGCCAATTGCTGGTGGAGACGTTCCCGCATGAGGGGCGCGAGCATCTCATCTGCTACAGCTTTGCCGGATGGAATGCGCATCAGTCGCTCGGCATGTTGCTGACGCGCCGTATGGAAGCGCTGGGCCTGATGCCGCTCGGCTTTGTCGCCAATGACTATGCGCTGGCGGTGAACAGCGTGAAGCCGGTAACCGATCCCAAAAGCCTGTTCACGGCGACGATCCTGACTGACGAGTTCGTAGATTGGGTCGAGCAATCGAGCCTGCTGAAGCGCGCCTTTCGCGACGTCGCGGTGATCAGCGGGCTGATCGAGCGTCAGCACCCCGGTAAGCGCAAGACCGGGCGGCAAGTCACATTCTCGACCGATCTCATCTACGATGTGCTCCGTAAATATGAGCCGGACCATATGCTGATGGACGCCGCATGGGCGGATGCCCGCGCGCGCATGACGGACGTAGGGCGTCTGGGTGACCTGATCGACCGGGCAGCGGGCACGATGCTGCATGTGACGCTGGATCGCGTCAGCCCGTTGGCGGTGCCGACTTTGATCATGCTGGGGCGCGAGCAAGTGGGTGGCCGCGCCACGGAGGATGCGCTCTTGCAGGAGGCAGAAGGCATAGTGCGGGAGGCGATGCGCGTCGATTAAACCTCTTGCGCAACGAAGATCGCTCCGTGCCTCGCCGTTACCTGAGCCAGTCGATGCATTTGCCGTCGGAGCCGGAGTTGCAGTTTCAGCCCGATGCCGCGACGCGGTACGTGACTGTCGACGAAGTGCTGGCCGATATTCGCCGTGCGGGCGTGACGCGCATGGGCTTCGTCGGCAATGAACAATATGGGAAGTTCTGAGCTATAGGACTGGCGGCTGGTTGGTTTGCCATGCGTCTATGGCCGCCCAGCCGATGGCCTTGCTGCCTTTCAACTCCCGCCAGCGTGCTTTGCCCATTCCGCCCAAAGCGATAACCGGCACCCGTGCTTCGTGCGTGAGCATCGCAAAGCGCACTCTGCCCAGGGCCGGTTCGCCGGGGTGTGAGCGTGTCGGGAATACGGGAGAGAGGAGGACCAAGTCTGCCCCGGTTCGTTCGGCGGCGCGTATTTCCCTGAGATGGTGCGCAGGCGCGCTGTGGAGCAAGGACGCAGGGCCGCGAGATCGGCCATGCCAGCCATTGGCCCCCCATGCTCGCGCGTCACGGGCCGGGCCAGCCAGAAGCAGCACTAGGCCGCGTCGCAGGGCCACGGCCTGGACTTGCCGGAACAAGGCACGGCGAGGCGCGGCGTCAAGGCTGTAGTGACGGAATATCACCCCTGCACCTTTTGGCAGACGGTGAAGCGCCTGCATCAGCGACTCCGTCGCGATCCGCTCATCGGTCATCAACCAGAGCGTCGGCAGATTACGCGGTTTTTTGCAGTGACGCAGGGCCATGCGCGCGCTTATAGCGACCCGCATGACTCTCGCCACCCCTCCAGACGATGCGATCACTGACGCCTCCACACGCCTCGGGACCGTGCGCAACGGCATCACGCGAATCGCGACGATCGTCTCGCGCGATCCAAAAGACGTGACGTTGATCGCCATTTCCAAGACGCATGACGCCGCGGATATCACGCCATTGATAGCGGCTGGCCAGCGCGTGTTTGGCGAGAACCGGGTGCAGGAGGCGCAGGGCAAATGGCCCGCACTAAAAGAACAAACGCCGGATATCGCACTGCATCTGGTTGGCCAGTTGCAATCGAACAAGGCCGCCGACGCCGTGGCGCTGTTCGATGCGATCCACTCTCTCGATCGTCCGTCGCTATTGACGGCGCTTGCCAAAGCCATGGATGCGACCGGGCGGCGCGTGCCCTGCTTCGTGCAGGTGAATATCGGAATGGAGGCGCAAAAGGGCGGATGCGCGATTGCCGATGTTCCGGCGTTGCTTGCGCAGGCCCGTGGCGCGGACGTGCCGGTGGCGGGCCTCATGTGCGTGCCACCTGCCGACGTGGAAGCTGCGCCCTATTTCGCGCTGCTGGCGAAAATGGCGCGCGAGGAGGGGCTTTCCGGCCTGTCTATGGGTATGTCCGGAGATTACGAGACGGCCATCATGCTGGGCGCTACGCATGTCCGGATCGGCACCACGCTATTCGGGGCGCGACCCAAGGCCTGATCTTCCCGTCGACTGTAATCCAGACATGGAAAGGCCCGCCCCGACATTGCCGGGACGGGCCTAATCTCGCTGCGCAAACTAGCGCCTGCGGTTATTCAGACTTGGGCTGAAGATTGACCGCTGCATATTTGCCGCGACGATCGACTTCAAGTTCGAAGTCCAGGCGATCGCCTTCGTTCAATGACGCCATACCAGCACGCTCTACGGCGCTGATATGTACGAACGCGTCGGGCTGTCCGTCATCACGCTGAATGAAGCCGAAGCCCTTCATAGCGTTGAAGAACTTGACCGTACCGCTTGCGCGCTCGCCCGTAAGCTGGCGCTGCGGCGTACGATCCGCACCACCGGCGGGCGCCCCGAAGCCGCCGGCACGCGGTTCGCGCGGAGGTGCACGATCGGTAACGGGGAGTGGCTCGCCTTCGATCTTGAGATCGGTCGCCGACACCTTGCCGCCACGATCGACCAGCGTGAAACCAAGCGGCTGCCCTTCGGCCAGGCCCACAAAGCCAGCCTGCTCGACAGCACTGATGTGCACGAATACATCTTCGCCGCCATCGTCACGAACGACGAAGCCAAAGCCCTTTTGTGCGTTGAAGAACTTTACGACGCCAGTGCCTTCGCCAACAA
>JBPPMC010000210.1:0-2919 GCA_051305835.1 Sphingobium sp. | reverse complement strand
CCCAAAGACATGACATCAGTATTCAGACTGGCGACCATCGTTGTTGCATTGGCGCTTTGCGGCCAAGCCGAAGCCCAGGAACAAGGGAGAGCCGAGGCTGGGGACCAAGGGATCATAGTCACACAGGCCCTGGCGGTATGCGGTGACTCATCGTTCGAAATCATCGGCGATACGGTTTGCCTGGCTGGGATCATCACAACGGAGATGGCCGTCGCGGTCGAGGCTCACACGGAACCCCTGAAGGCCATCGTGCTGAACACGCCAGGCGGGGATATGGCTGCGTCCCTGCGACTTGGGCGACGTCTGTTCAAGGACAAGGCGGAGATTATCGTGGACGGAGAATGCTCGTCTTCATGCGCCAACTATCTGGCTCCGTTGGGATTCCGAAAGCTCCACGTCACCGAGGGGTCATTTATCGCTATGCACGGCACGCCGCCGCGGGGCCTGTTCGGCTATATCGAGGCGCGGCGTAGAGAGTCCGGCCAGACCGTTGAAACGCTTATGGCCGACCCCACGACGTTCTTTGGATATAAGCGAGATTTTCCGAAGCATATGACGGAGGTCATCCTACCCGAGGTGCAATATTTCGCAGACGTTCAGGGGGACGAGGCCTATGCGACACGGTTCATCGAAGTGATGCGGACCCTCGAGATGCGTCCGAATTACGGATGCGCACCCATGGGCCCGACCTTGATCATCATCGGTCCGCAGTGGATGAGGCGGTTTCGCATCAACAGAACCAATGTCTGGTGGATGGAGGATCGCCGAGCGCTGATCGAACGCCTGCCCGAGTCGCTGCGCACCCAAATGCTGATTATCGATGGCGATGAGCATCCCTCATGGATCCCCGGACGAGGTTTCGTTACACCCCAGGACTGCATGACGGCCCGCCCCGCAGCGCCCGATCAGCAGCCGGACCGACTGGTCTTCTGAAGGCTCAGTTGCCTGTGGCTTCGCCAAGGGTCATCTTCATCCGCTATCATCCGCCGATGATACACCTGAAAATCAGCGCGTAGATGCCTCTGGCATTCTGCGAATTTCGACACCAAATAGATGTCGCCGAAAGGCATGGCTGTTAAAGTTGAATAGCTGTGCGCTTCGCCGCGGTGAACCACCTGAATGACACTGAAGCCACCAGCACCAGCAGCATCAGCCATCCCGTAATGTTGAGCAGCAAGGCGTTGACCGGGGACTGAATGGATCGATCGATCCATACCGCGAGATGTAGGCTCACGGCATAACCCTGAAGACCCGTGAGAAGGATTAAGAACGTGTCGGGCCAACGGATCGTCAAACCGCAATAGCAGGCGAGGATGATCAGCGACTTGAGGTCGCCAACGATCATCCTGTCTTCTCGTGCGACGAAGGCGGTGAACAGCGCAATGCCGAAGGCGTCAATCAGTTGGACGACGCCGGCCAGCTTCTGCTGACGAGAGCCCAAAAGGATCGCGACCCCACAGACACCCAATACAGTGAGGAGGCCGAAGATTTCGTTCAGGTCGTCGATCGCGGAGAGGAGAAAATGCATGGACGGCCCTGACTCGGGCCGACCATGCCTTCATTGGTGCGCCTTGAACAGATCAGGCCCGAAGAGCGACTACGCGACGGTCGTCATGGGCGGTCTTTGGGATCACCGGTACATCGACATTCTTGTCATTGTTCGGGCTCTCCATCGTCGCGAGACCCAGCCGCCGCTGGATCGCCGAAAGGGATTTGTGAGCGCCGATGATCGAACCGCGCGCGGTTCCCATGTCGCCGAGCGCCGAGCATAGCGAAACCACGACGGGTTGAGCCCACGCTGCGTTGAGACCTGCTTCCGTCTGGAGCGATGGAAGCTCGGTGACCAGCCGGGACGTCTGCGCCATGGCGTAGTCCATCTCGCGTTCGGCGTCGTTGATCATCTGGGCGACCCGATCGGCCGCCTCTTGTTGTGGATTGGGCATAGGATCTCCATGCCGCGCGGACGCAGCTGTTTAGGGTTGGGTTGTGATTGAATTCAGGGGTTTTGAAGCGTCTCGACGAGCTTCTGGAGAGCGACAGCCCCCGCCAGGGTTATCGGCGCAGCGATCGCCAAGATTACGACGATGGCAAGCGCGGCGCCTAGACGGCCCAAGGCCGAGAGAGAGCCTAGCCGTCCAAGACCGGCGGTTGCATCACGTCCGCCAGACAGTTGCCCGAGCGAACGATCTCGAACGCCACCAACTGGCTGGTGAGAAATGGGGCCTGCTGATGCAGCGCCGACACGAAATAGGGGATCATCTCCCTGTGCCGCTCCCCCACGGCCACCATCTTCAAGGCGACGCTGAGATCCCGATAGGTTATCGGCGGTAGATGCTCGTCGAGCAGTAATATGCTTTGGTCGATTGGTTGTGCTGTCATGCGTCTCCCCGTCAGTGAGGAGTACATGAGGCCCCATATCGGGCCATCGGGATATCGGTGATAATCCCCCTAGGGAATTATCACCTACGACACCGGCAAGAAGCATCCTTACGGCGTCGTCGCGATCAACAGCCCCGAGTTTGCGGCACACGCTGGCGATCTGGTTATCGACGGTCTTAGGCGCAGTTCCGAGCAGCCGGGCGATCGCCTTGCTCCGATAGTGCTGAGCGACATAGGCCATGACCTCTCGCTCTCTTTCCGAGAGCCGTCCGACCAGTTCGTTCGCGCGAAAATCGACCTGTCGCATTGGGGATGAGACTAGGTGAGGAGGTGTGGACCCGTCCACGTCTAGGTTCAATCTACATTCAGGATTCCCACGCGCTGTGATGCGTGATTCATAGGTCTCCGCTTTTGCGGAGATCGTTGATGGGTGTGAAGCGCTACGAGTTGAGCGACCTGCAGTGGGATCGGATCGCGCCCTTGCTGCCGGGCAAGGCCGGCGACCCGGGCCGAACAGGCGCAGACAACAGGCTGTTCGTG
>JBPPMC010000199.1:0-2101 GCA_051305835.1 Sphingobium sp. | reverse complement strand
CGGGTGGGGAAGCGTCAGGCATGATGCCTTGCCTATCGAAATTATCCGATTGCGCCAATTGCTTGATGTGCTGCAATAAATCTGTCGCAATTGCGTCACGCAACGGTAAGATTAGGCGCTTAGCCAAATCTGGATCAAGGTGCTTGGCCTGAAGGAACCGCAACAGACATGCCGACCGCGATACCGGACAGCATATGGGCGCGTGCGGCGACGTTGGCCGGGCGCTTGCCGGGCAGAGGCGCGCGCTCGATCGACGCGATGCGCGTGCTGGAATGGCTGGCGCTGGCGTTGCTGGCGGTGCAGGTGGCGCGGCTGGTCTGGAGCGTGGTGACGCCGGTCACCAGCTTTGGCGCATGGACGGGGCGGCAGGCTGTCATTCCTTCGGTGAGCGAGCGGCAGGCGTTGTTCAGCCGGTTCGATCCGTTCTTTCGTTCGTCCGAACCGACCGCTGGCAGCCCGGTGGTCACCTCGCTGGCGCTCACGGTCTACGGCATTCGCGTCAATGAGGGGTCCGGGCTGGGCAGCGCGATCATTGCAACGCCTGACGGCATCCAGAACAGCTATGCAGTGGGTGACGACATATTGCCGGGCGTGAAGCTGAAAGCGGTGGCGTTCGATCATATCGTCATCGACCGGGGCGGCACGGATGAAACCGTGTTCTTGGACCAGTCGCAGGCCGCGCCTGTTGCCGATCCGAGCGCTACGCCGTCCGGCCCCGGCCAGACAGTGCCGCAGAATATCGTGCCGCAGAGCATTACGCCCGCCGCCGTGAAATCCGACATTGGGTTCAGTCCGCGAACCGAGGGCGGGCGCATCACGGGCCTTGTCCTGTCGCCACGGGGCGCGGCGTTTCAGAGCGCAGGCTTTCAGCCCGGTGATATCGTGACGCAAGTCAACGGACGTCCGATCACCTCCGCTGCCGATTTACAGGCGCTCCAGAACCAGATCGCACCGGGCGCGCGCATATCCCTGATGGTGGAGCGCGGCGCAACGACCGTTCCCATCGCCCTGACATTGCAAGGTTCATGAAAATTCAGTTTCTTCTCCGCAGCGCCGCCCTTGCGCTGGTGCTTTCCGCGCCATTCTCCATGCCCGCCCGCGCGCAGCAGACGCTTAACGTGCGCGATGCCGATATCCGCGCGTTCATTCAGGATGCGGCGCGGGTGACGGGGCGGACCTTCATCATTGACAGCCGGGTGCAGGGCAAGGTGTCGGTGGTGACCGATCGTCCGCTGTCGCGATCCGAATATTTCGAGATTTTCCTGTCGACCCTGCGCGCCAATGGCCTGGTTGCGGTGCCGTCGGCGGGCGGAGCGTATCGCATCCAGCCAGTCGAAGGCGCGGCGGGTCAGCCGAGCAGCGTGGGCAGTGCCGCCAGTCGGAACCAGTTCGTGACCGAAGTCTTTCGCCTGCGATCGATAGATGCGGCGTCGGCACTGGAAACGCTGCGCCCGCTGGTTAGCCGTGATGGATCGGTGACGGCGAACCGCGCGGGCAACAGCGTGGTCGTTGCGGACTATGCCGACAATATCCAGCGCATCCGGCAGGTGATCGCGCGCATCGACCGCGATGTTTCCGCGACGCAGATGGTGATGCTGAAGAATGCAGGCGCACGAGAGGTTGCGACATCGCTGCAGGCGCTGGTTGGTAACGGCGGCGGTGGTGGCGAAGGCGGAACGGCGGGGGGTGCCACGGCGACGGTGATCCCGATCGACAGCAGCAACGCCATTGCGATCCGGGGCGACGGGGCGACCGTCGCGCGCCTCGTCACGATGGCGCGCGAGCTGGATCGTCAGGCGGCGAGCGGGACCGAGATACGCGTGTACTGGCTGGAACATGCCGATGCCGAAAAGCTGTTGCCCGTGTTGCAGCAACTGGTCGGGCAGGGCGGCGGCACGCAGGCGATCGAGGCGGCCGCAACTGTGGCGCGGGGCGGATCGAATGCGCCCGCCGCCGCACCGGCTCTTGCGCCGACGCCGCCCGCGTCCAGCAGCAGCGGATCGGGCAGCGGCATTTCGACGCGCGGCCCCGCCATCGTCACCCGCTATGAGGGCGCGAATGCGATCATCGTTGCCGCAAATAGCGACGTGCAGCGGATGCT
>JBPPMC010000150.1:0-7867 GCA_051305835.1 Sphingobium sp. | reverse complement strand
CCGCCAACTTGCGCTTTCGCATATCTCCCCCTACTCTTGAGGGTAAGTACCGGCGCCTGTTGCGGCGCGCGGAAAACATAAAAGTGAGTTTCCCGGTAATGGTGCAGCGTAGCCGCCCATCGCCGCAGCCTTCGCCAAACCCCGGCCAGAGGGGCAATGGCGCCCCTGCGGCTTCGATCCCCGCCCCGCCATCTTCGCCACCGGTGCGCGGCGCGATGGATGCCGTGCGTTCCATGGCGGGCAGCCGCTGGCCAAGCCGGAAATCCTACGCTGCAATCGATCTTGGCACCAATAATTGCCGCCTGCTGATCGCAAAGCCCTCCGCTGACGGGTTCATCGTGGTCGATGCCTTCTCCCGGATCGTACGTTTGGGCGAAGGCCTCGCGGCGAGCGGGCGGATCAGCGACGTCGCCATCGAGCGCGCCATTGCCGCGCTGTCAATTTGTGCCGAAAAGTTGCGCCGCCGCCATGTGACGTTGGCGCGGTCCGTCGCAACGGAGGCGTGTCGCCGCGCCAGTAACGGCCCGAGTTTCATAGACCGGGTATATCGCGAAACCGGGATCGCGCTCGACATCATTACGGCTGAAGAGGAAGCGCGGCTGGCCGTACTGGGGTGCCATGCATTGCTGGAGCCGGGCGAAGGCCCGGCGTTGATCTTCGACATTGGCGGCGGATCGACCGAACTGGTGCTGGTGGATACCGAAGGGCCAGCGCCGCGCATCCTGGACTGGCAGAGTGCGCCATGGGGCGTGGTGTCCCTGACGGAATCGGAAGTGTTCGACCCGGACGACGCCTTGGCGCGGCAGGCCGCTTATGCCGGCATGCGGGCGCGCGTGACTGAAGCGTTCAGCACCTTTGCGGCGCGGTTACCGGCGCCGGAAGGATCAGTCCGGCTGTTAGGTACATCAGGCACGGTGACCACATTGGCGAGCCTGCATCTGGAATTGCCGCGCTATGACAGGTCGGCGATCGACGGGCTGATCGTGCCCTCTGCCTCCATGCGGGCGATATCGACCCGGTTGGCGGAGATGCCGATCACCGACCGGCGGCTGCTGCCATGCATCGGTTCGGAGCGTGCCGATCTGGTGGTGGCAGGCTGTGCCATCCTGGAAAGCATTCTCGACATCTGGCCTGCCGAACGCCTGGGCGTAGCAGACCGGGGCATTCGCGAGGGCATTTTACGCGGCCTGATGGACCGCGACAGCATCCCCGGCCAGAAGGCAGCATCATGACCAGAGGAACCGGCGTCGGGCATATCCGCGTCAAAACCGCCAAAAAGCGCACCGCGCAATCGACGCGCTGGCTCGAACGGCAATTGAACGATCCCTATGTCCATGCCGCACGCGCGCAGGGCTGGCGCAGCCGCGCGGCCTTCAAGCTGATCGAGCTAGACGAGAAGTTCCATTTCGTGAAGCAGTCGCGCCATGTCGTCGATCTGGGCGTCGCACCCGGCGGCTGGGCGCAGGTCGTCCGTAAGCTCTCGCCCAAGGCACGTGTCGTCGGCATCGATTTGCTCCCGACCGACGAGATCGAAGGCGTGACGCTGCTCGAAATGGATTTTATGGACGATAAGGCGCCCGATGTGCTGATCGCCGAACTTGGCGACGCGCCCGATCTGGTGCTGTCGGACATGGCGGCGAACACCGTCGGCCACACCCAGACCGATCATCTGCGCACCATGGGACTGGTAGAGGCCGCAGCGGATTTCGCCATTCAGACACTGAAGCCCGGCGGCGTGTTCGTATCGAAAGTCTTTGCGGGCGGAACCGATCGCGATTTGCTCATCATCCTGAAGAAGCATTTCACGACCGTGAAGCACGCCAAACCCCCTGCCAGCCGCAAGGGATCGAGCGAATGGTATGTCGTGGCGCAGGGCTTCAAGGGCCGCAGCGATACTGCTGACTAATATCGCCGACTGATCAGAAGCGGCGCGCTATCCCGACATAGAGGCGCGCGTCGGGACTATCCGCGTTGAGGCCGAACGCGCTGCCGACATCCAGTTGCCATGCGTCGGAGGGTTGCCACGCGAACGATCCGGCGAGCAGGACTTCGGTGCTATGGCCGGATGGATCGTCGTCGCGGAATGCGGAGACTTCCAACTCGGCGTTGACGCTTTCCGATACGTCGATGCCCAGCCCGGCGACGGTGCCGAAGGACAAATGGCGACCGTCACGATCTTCATCCACTGCGGCATCGACTTCCGGTGAAAGTTGCAGCTCCACCCCCTTCGCGATCTTCGCGCTGACCGGTACGATCAGGCCCGCAGACCAGTCGCCATCACCAATAGCAGAGCCGCCTGTGGGCAGTATCGCAAAAGGCTGGAGCGCAACGGAGAAGCCGGACCCGTCGGGCTGAGCGAGGCTACGCTTGTAGGCCAGAGTAACGTCCCCGACACCGGATGCCTTGTCGATATCGCCGCTCAGTCGATCGCGCTCGCGTTGATGGCCATAAGCCGTCCAGCCGATCTGCACTTCGCTGTTCGTATCCACGCCGTAACGCAGGAGCAAATCACCACCCTGGATAGTGTCGGTGCGCGTATCGTCATCCTGATCGCGGGTCCAGTCCGCGATACCAAGTTCCGCCAGCACGTGCCCCTTGTCCACAATGCAGGGCGGCGTGCCAAGGCCGGGGCGCGCCGGGCATAGATCGCGCAGATCCTGCGCAGCGGCGGGGGCTGCGAATGCCGCGGCCAGTAACAGCCCGAGAATGGCGGGCTTCACGAATTTAACTGCCGCGCGCGGCGGCGACCGCAGCTTTAAGCGCGTCGAAGCCGACCGCGCCGTTCAGCACCTGATTGCCCACTACGAAGGTCGGCGTGCCGGTTGCCTGCAAGGTTTGGGCGATGCGGATATTGGACTCCACTTCCGCATTATATTTTGCCGATGTCATCGCCGCTTCGGCAGCTTGCCGGTCTATGCCCACGGACGCGGCTGCGGCGAAAATCGTGTCGCGCGTCACCTTTCCGGCGCCATAGAGCGCCTTATGGAACGGCATATATTTGCCTTTTTCTGCGGCAAGCAGCGACACCTTGGCCGCGTCGGCGCTCTGTTCCGACAGGATCGGCAATTCGCGGTAGACGACCTTCAACTTTTTGTCCTGCGCCACCAGCTTGGCGATTTCAGGCAAGGTCGCGCGGCAATACCCGCAGGCATAATCGAAATATTCGACGAGCGTAACATCGCCCTTCTCCGCGCCTTCCCAGGCACCGGCAAATGGCGTTTCGATGGTCTCACGGTTTTGGTCGATTACCGCGCCCATACGCTTGGACGCGAGGCGCTCCATGGCCTCGGGAAGAATCTCCGGGTGCGCCATTATGTAATCATGCACGATCGCCTCGATCGCGGCGCGATCCTTGGTATCGACCTGCGCCGCCGGAGCCGCGCTCTGCATGAAGAAAGCCCCGACCGCAGCCGCCGCGACAAAGGCCGTTCCGCCCAACATCATTTGCATTTTTCCGTTCCTGAGGGCTGCCTTGAAGCTCGCCGGTGTTTCACTCATCGTCTTTTCTTGCCCTGCGATTCGATGGCCGCGCGTGACACCATGGAGATGTCCTGCGCCCGCAGCCAGTCGGTCGTGCCTTCCTTCAATCCCTGCATTGCCGCGTCGGCGCTGCGCAGGGCCATGTCATTCTGTCCCTGCATGGAATAGCGCTCTGCCGTCGCCAGTGCGGCATGGGGAATGTCCCCGCGCTGCTCATACACCACGCCAAGCTGATACCAGGCGAACGGGTTTTCGCGATCGCGCGCCACCGCATTGCGTAGCACTTTCTCCGCCTCGGCAAAGTTGCTGCTGTCTTCGGTGGCGATCAGCGCGTGACCCAGCAAAACGGCGATCAGCGGCTGATTGTTCGATCCGGCCACGGCTTCGCGCAACGGGGCAATGGCCTCGGCGGGCCGTCCGCTTTCCAGCAATACCTGGCCCTTCAGTTCCAGAAAGTACGGATCATGGGGTTCCGCAGACAGCAGCGCAGACACTTCCGACAGCGCCTTTTCCGGATAGGCGCTTTTGTGCCAGGCATAGGCGCGCGCATAATGCGCCGGGATTGATTGATCAGTCTCGGGATAGGTGCGCAAGGTCTGGGAAGGATCGGACACGAAGCCAATCAGCTTGGCCTTCACGCGCTCGAACCTTTTTTCCAGCACGGGATCGACTGGCTTTTGCCAGGCGGGATCTTTCTGATATACGTCGTTCAGGACGGCGATGCGTTCACCGGACAGCGGATGCGTGCGGCCATAACTGTCGTCCTGCGGGATCGCGAGGCGGTATTCCTGATTTTGCAGCTTCTTGAAAAACTCAAGGCTGCCTTTGCCGCTGACCCCAGCGCCACTAAGATAACGCGCACCGGCAAGATCGGCGGAGCTTTCCTGCGTGCGGGAGAAGGCGAGATATTTGCCCATCGCCGCTTGCTGACCCGCGCCCATGATCCCCATGCCCGCCTCGCCAGCACCCGCCGCGATGGCGGCTGCACCCAGGACGAGGCTGAGCAGCGTGATGTTGGTCGCCGCCTTCGCACCGTCAGCCCCGGTGATGACGTGGCCCCCCTCGATATGGCCAAGCTCATGCGCGACGACGCCCTGCACCTGATTGACGTTGTCGGACGCGGCGATGAGGCCGCTATGCACCCAGATATACTGCCCCCCCGCGACGAAGGCATTGATTTCCTTGTCGTTGATCAACAGCACCTGGACATTACGCGGTTCCATATGCGCCGCCTTGACGAGCGGGCCGGAAATCGAATCGAGCAACGCCTCGGTCTCGGCGTCGCGTAGTATTTGTTGCGCAGCAGCCGGTCGTACCAAAAGCGCGAAGGACAGCAGCAGAGCAACGAAGAGGCGCAACAGCGGGCGGGCGACGGGGGCGAAGGCCATGGCGCTGCTATGGGCGAAGTCGCCGCGCGGTTCAATGGCTGGCTGACGGGAAGGCGATGCGCGCGGCATCCAGATAAGCAGATGCCGGACAGCAAAAAGGCCTCTCCCGGATGGAAGAGGCCCTTCTGATTTAGCTGTTATAGTGGTGGTCAGGCGCCGAAAGTACGCTGCCACCAACCACGACGCGGCGAGCCATCGGCATCCACACCTTCGTCACTGTCCGCTGGCGCTTCCGAAACCGAAGGCTCGGACACTGCGGCTGCGGCGCTGGACGACGTTGCAGCAGGCTCCGGCGCGACTTCTGCAGGCGCAGCTTCGACAGGTGCCGCTTTCGCAGCAGATTCTGCCGCCGCAGGTGCTGCCTTGCGGCGGCTGCGCTTGGGCTTTTCTGCAGGCGCTTCGTCAACCGGTGCCTCAACGGCGGCAGGAGCCTCCGCTTCGGTTGCCGCATCGGCCTTCTTCTTGCGTGTACGCTTCGGCTTGGGTGCGTCCTCGGCTGCTACCGGCTCGGCAGGTTCTGGAGCCACTTCTTCCACCGCAGCTGTCTCAAGCGCAGTCTCGGCGACGGTTTCAGGAGCAGCTTCGGTCACGGTCTCCGCCGCAGGCTTGCGCGCACGGGGACGGCGGCGCGTCTTTGGCGCTTCGGCAACTGGCTCCGGCGCGGCTTCGGCAGTGACGGCAGGCGTTTCTTCGCTAGCAGTCTCCGCTTCCGCATCGATCGCGGCTTCAGCATCGCTCGATGCAGAAGCCTCGCCTTCGCCATTCTCACCGCGACGACGGCGACCACCACGACGACCGCGACGGCCACGACGGCGGGCCTCGGCCTGCTCATCGCTGACGATCAGAGACGCGTTTTCGCCGCCCTCGACCAGTTCTGCCGCATCAGTGTCCGCAGCATCCTCGGCATCCTGATCTTCGGACGACTCTGCGCCTTCCGTTGCTTCGGTGCCGTCAGCGGCGATTTCGTTGCCCTGCTCATCGGTGCGTCCGCCACGACGGCGACGGCGACGACGACGGCGACGACCGCCCTCGCCTTCCTCGGCGCTGCGCTCTGGGCGCTCTGCACGCTCGCCGCGTTCGCGATTGTCGCTGCGCGGTGCGCGTTCCTCGACTTCTTCGGCTTCTTCCTCGATCTCATCCTCTTCCTCGGGAAGAAGATCGTCGTCATCATCGTCGATGATGGGCGAGAAGGTCACGACATGCGTTGGCTTCGGCCCGCTGGCCTCCACGGACATGCGCGCGCCTTCGACTTCGCCATCGGGCAGGATCTGGATCGTCACGCCATAGCGCTGCTCGATCTCGTCCAGTTCGCGGCGCTTGTTGTTGAGGACGTAAAATGCCGCTTCCTGGCTGGCGCGCAACGTGATGAGGGTGCCACGACCACGTGCCGCCTCTTCCTCCAGCATGCGCAGCGCCGAAAGCCCCGCCGACGACGCCGTGCGGACTAGGCCCGTGCCTTCGCAATGCGGACATTCGCGGGTCGATGCTTCCAGCACGCCGGTACGCAGGCGCTGACGGCTCATTTCCATGAGGCCAAAACCGGAAATACGCCCAACCTGGATGCGCGCGCGGTCATCCCGCAACGCGTCCTTCATTGCCTTCTCGACCTTGCGAACGTTGCCATTCACTTCCATGTCGATGAAGTCGATGACGACGAGGCCCGCCATATCGCGCAAGCGAAGCTGCCGTGCAATTTCGCGCGCCGCTTCAAGGTTTGTGGCCACAGCCGTCTGCTCGATGCCATGTTCGCGCGTCGAACGGCCCGAGTTGATGTCGATCGATACCAGCGCTTCGGTCGGGTTGATGACCAGATAGCCACCCGACTTAAGCTGCACCACGGGATTATACATCGCCGCCAGTTGATCCTCGACACCGAAGCGCTGGAACAGCGACACGGTGTCGGCATAGGCCTTCACGCGCCGTGCATGGCTTGGCATCAGGAGCTTCATGAAGTCCTTCGCCGCGCGATAGCCTTCCTCGCCCTCGACGATCACTTCCTCGATATCCTTGTTGTAGATATCGCGGATTGCCCGCTTGATGAGGTCGCTGTCGTTGTGGATCAGTTCGGGCGCAGACGCCTGCAAGGTTTTCTCGCGAATCTCATCCCACAGGCGAGCGAGATAATCGAAGTCGCGGCGAATTTCCGGCTTCGTGCGCGCTAGGCCCGCCGTACGGACGATGCAGCCCATGCTCGATGGCAAACGCATTTCCGCGATGATCGACTTCAGCCGCTTGCGATCGGCCACATTGCTGATTTTCCGGCTGATGCCACCGCCATGCGAGGTGTTGGGCATAAGCACGCAATAGCGACCGGCGAGCGACAGATAGGTGGTGAGCGCCGCCCCCTTGTTGCCGCGTTCTTCCTTGACGACCTGTACCAGCAGCACCTGACGGCGGCGGATGACGTCCTGAATCTTGTAGCGGCGGCGCAGCGCCATGCGCTTGCGGCGGAGGTCTTCGGCAGCGTCATCGCCACCCTTGCGGCGCGTATTGGCGCGGGGCTTCTCGCCACCTTCGCTATCCTCGGCGCCTTCGCCTTCTTCTTCGTCGTCATGGTGCAGATCGTCGTGATCGGTCGGCGCATCGAGTTCCTCGACATCGCCGGTCAGCGACGCTTCGTCGTCTTCCTCGGCCCGCAACGCGGCTTCTTCTTCGGCATGCTCGCGCTCTTCACGGAGCAGCGCTTCGCGATCTTCCTTCGGGATCTGATAATAGTCTGGATGGATTTCGGCGAAGGCCAGGAAGCCGTGGCGATTGCCGCCGTAATCGACGAACGCCGCCTGAAGCGACGGTTCGACACGGGTTACCTTGGCGAGATAGATGTTTCCCTTGAGCTGTTTATGCTCAGTGGATTCGAAATCAAATTCTTCTATCCGGTTTCCGTTGACGATGGCGACACGGGTTTCTTCCCGGTGGCGCGCATCGATCATCATACGCAGTGTCATTCAATATACTCCGGGCGTGGCGGCCGGCGGGTGAGGCCCAAGCGGCCACGCTAA
>JBPPMC010000141.1:0-87123 GCA_051305835.1 Sphingobium sp. | reverse complement strand
TTTTAACAAGCGGGGCCAAGAGGAACGGTGCTTGCAAGATCACCTCTTGAATGGAAATCGCATTCGATCCATCTGACCGTCGCACAGTCTGCCATATGAGAGAGCGAAGACCCATGACGACCGACACCGTGAGCGCCCCTGAAACGCATGCTTTCGAGGCGGACGTTTCAAAGTTGCTGCACATGATGGTGCACTCGGTCTATTCCGACAAAGACGTATTCCTGCGCGAGTTGATCTCCAACGCGGCCGACGCGTGCGAGAAACTGCGCTATGAGGCAATTTCCAATCCGGCCCTGTTCGGCGACGATCCCCAGCCGCGCATTACGCTGGTGCTCGACAAGGAAGCCGGGACAATCGTGGTCGAGGACAACGGTATCGGCATGAGCGCCGCCGACATGGGGGAGACGCTGGGCACGATCGCGCGGTCGGGGACCAAGGCCTTCATGGACAAGCTGACCGCTGACAAGAATGGTGAAGGCCAGCAGTTGATCGGACAGTTCGGCGTCGGCTTCTATTCCGTTTTCATGGTGGCGGGGAATGTCGATGTCGTGTCGCGGCGTGCGGGGATTGATGAGGCCGCCTGCTGGTCGTCGGACGGCCTTGGAACATACACGATCGCGCCAGTCGACAAGACGGCGGCACCAGCGCGCGGCACGCGGGTGACCCTGCATCTGCTGGACGATGCGAAGACCTATGCCGAGCGTTACACGGTCGAGCGGATCGTGAAGGCGCAGTCGGGCCATGTCCCCGTGCCCATCTTCATCAAGGAGTTGGGCAGCGAGGAGGAAGAGCGCCAGGTCGCTGATGGGGCGGCACTTTGGACCAAGGCGAAGTCGGACATCAGCGAAGAGGATTATGCCGACTTCTACCGCAGCGTCGCGGGCCAATTCGACAAGCCTGCACTAACGCTCCACTATCGCGCGGAAGGGCGGCACGAATATTCGGTACTGACCTTCATTCCTGAAACCAAGCCGTTCGACCTGTTCGATCCCGATCGCAAGGGACGGATCAAGCTCTATGTCCGCCGCGTCTTCATCACCGACGAGGCGGAAATCCTGCCTCGCTACCTGCGCTTCGTGCGGGGTCTTGTGGATTCCGCCGACCTGCCGCTCAACATGTCGCGCGAAATGATCCAGGACAGCCCCGTCTTGTCCGCGATTCAGAAGGGCGTGAGCAACCGCATCCTGTCGGAACTGGACAAGATCGCAACCAGCGATGCTGACCGCTATGGCGCGATCTGGGAGAATTTCGGGGCGGTGCTCAAGGAAGGCCTCTATGAGGATTTCGAGCGGCGCGCGCAGTTGCTGGGCCTTGCCCGGTTCAAGACCAGCACGTCGAACGGCGAGTGGCGCTCGCTCAAGGATTATGCGGCTTCCCTCAAGGATAACCAGACCGCTATCTATTATGCGACCGGAACCGATCTCGATCGCATCGCCCAATCGCCGCAGCTCGAGGGTTTCAAGGCGCGCGGGATCGAGGTTCTGCTGCTCCCCGACCAGGTCGACAGCTTCTGGACGACCGTTGGGGTGGATTATGACGGCAAGCCCTTCAAGTCGGTGACCCAGGGCGCGACTGACCTCTGCCTGATCCCGCTGGCTGAAGGCAGCGCGGCTGCGGATGCTCCGAACGAGGATGTGAGCAGCTTCATCAGCTTTGCCAAGGAAGCTTTGGCCGACCAGGTGTCCGACGTTAGGGTGTCCGATCGTTTGACGACTAGCGCCGTCTGCATCGTCGCGTCAGAAAGCGCGATGGACCTGCAACTCGAACGGATGCTGGCAGCGGCCGGGCAGGTGCCCGAGCGGGCGAAGCCGGTGCTGGAGGTCAATGCCGGCCATGCGCTGATCGCCAAGCTCGGCCAGACCGGGGCCAGCGACGAAGAGCGGAACGACCTCGCCTTCCTGCTCCTCGACGAGGCGCGCATCGCCGAAGGTCAGCCACCCACCGATCCTCGCGCTTTTGCTGAGCGGCTGGAGCGATTGATGGCGAAATCGCTGAACTGACGGACCATTGCCCCACAGCGAGGTTGGCCCCTGTCGAAGGCCGGGCCGTAAAAAGCTCGGCCGGAGGCGGGAATAAGGATACCATCGTTTGACCCCGTAATGGGAACGGTCGGCACCGGCAGTCATGGCAGCGTCAAATGCCTGACCTCAGCCTTTAATCTGCCTTCCTGGGACGACCCTTTATGGTCATCCGACCGCCAATTTATCCGGCGCAGGTCCTGATTGTCGGGTATTTGAACTACGACGAGAAAACGGACCTTGCCTGTCCACCAATTTTACGAAATCGGATTCCCTACGCGCGCCATGTAGCCGATGAGGCGGCTGCGTCGTTGACCGCCGATGCAGCAAGTTATTTCAGCGCCTGACCCGTATATTCTCATCCTAACCGGCGCCGGGCTGATGATAGCGCTGGTCGCATGGCTTCCCCTGGTCCTCAAACGGCTCCCTCTATCTCTGCCCATCGTCTGCATCGGGATTGGCGTCGTTATATTCTCAGTGCCGGCAGTCACGCTGCGGCCCTTGCCTCTCACCTACCCCGAGGTGACCGAGCGCTTCACTGAGCTCGTTGTGATCATTGCCTTGATGGGAGCCGGCCTAAAACTTGACCGACCTTTCAGCTGGGGAAAATGGAATATCACCTGGCGCCTTTTGGCTGTCACTATGCCGCTGGGCATCCTCGCTATCACGGCCATCGGAGGGTGGTGGCTCGGCCTGTCGTGGGTAGCGGCACTGCTACTAGCGGCCAGTCTGGCACCCACCGACCCCGTGCTTGCCTCCGACGTTCAGGTGGGCCCGCCCAAGACTGGCGAGGAGGACGAGGTGCGTTTCGGACTCACGTCCGAAGCGGGGCTGAATGACGGCTTCGCATTCCCGTTCGTCCATCTCGCTATCGCTCTGGGATTGGCGGCAACGACTGGCGAGCCGTGGGCGGCACAATGGCTAATGCACAATGTCCTGTGGGAAATTTTCGCAGGCGTTCTGGGTGGCTGGCTGATCGGCCGTCTGTTTGGGTGGCTCACCTTCCACGTTCCTGCCGACACGAGATTGTCAAAGACTGGCGACGGATTGGTCGCGATCTCCGCAACGTTCGTGTCCTATGGTCTCACCGAGCTCTTGCACTGTTATGGCTTCCTAGCCGTGTTCGTAACCGCGCTAACGCTGCGGCGATCTCATCGGGATCATGAGTTCAATCGGCAGATGCACGACTTAACCGAGCAGGTGGAACGACTGGCGATGATGGTGCTGCTCCTGTTATTTGGCGGCGCGCTTGTGAGCGGCCTGTTCCGTCCGCTTCAGTGGATCGACGTGGCGGCGGCGGTGGCTATCTTGCTGGTGGTTCGGCCGCTATCCGGCATGATAGCCCTGGCGAGATTCAAGGCGAGTCAGTCGGAGAAGAGAACAATCGCTTTCTTCGGGATCCGGGGCGTGGGATCATTCTATTATCTCGCGTACGGTCTCAACCATCTGCAGATTGATGAGGGAGCTCGGCTATGGGCGATTGTGGGTTTGGTGGCTTTGCTGTCAATCCTGCTGCACGGCCTGACAGTCACTCCCGCCATGCGGATGCTTGACCGACGGCATGGGCGTGACCCGGACGGGGACGGTTCCGCTGCTCTTTGACTTGCTGGTCGCCAGTCGACCCTTATGAGACACTCATAGATCAGATCTTGATCCCCAGGTGCGGAAGGTCTGCTATCCAGGCAGGCGTCGACCACGTCGGGCCATTTCCTGAAATGAACGAAAACGTCCGCTTATCTGCATAGCAGCCTTTTGCGGAGGGCGTCTGGAGGAGTTTTCGCCGTCGATTTTTTTCGGCCGACACAATCAACACATGGGTCGAAGGTCCGGCGCCGATGCCTACATCCTGTGATGTGGGATTAGCAGATCACACTGACACAGCCGCTTAGTTTGGGAGCGAAGCCAGCTGAGCGCTTGCCCTTGCTATCTCATGACTGAACTGGTCAGGCCCATGAAGCGGCACGAATGCGTCCAGGCCATCATCGATGTCGGGCCAACATTTCAGTATCGTGGCAGCGGCATCCGGTTCGTTCACCACCAGCCCCTGCGTCAACGACATCTTCGCAATCTCGAAGCTGCCCGCGCCAGCGCACAAGATCGCCCCATTGGGCGCTTCGTCCGCGGAGAGAGCCACAATGGCAGGCGCGACCAGTGCAGGATCGAGCTGCCGTAACTCATCTGCCCCATATAACCCATCGGTCATGCGCGTTGCCGCTGACGGGGAGAGGCAATTAACGCGGATGCCATATTTCTCGCCTTCCAGGCGAAGCGTCTGCATCAGGCCCACCAGCGCCATTTTTGCGGCAGCATAATTGGCCTGCCCGAAATTGCCGAACAGGCCCGACGACGAGGTGGTGAAGATGATCCGTCCATACCGACGCGCGCGCATACCGTCCCAGACCGCCTTGGCGCAGTGGACCGATCCCATGAGGTGAACCTCGATCACCGCGCGGAAATCCTCCATGTCCATCTTGGCAAAGCTGCGGTCGCGCAGGATGCCGGCATTGTTGACCAGAATGTCCACCGCCCCCCAATGATGTTCCACCTCCCCGACCATCGCCTGAACAGCAGCAAAATCGGTGATGTTGGTCCTATCCTCCATCGCTTCACCGCCATTTGCAGCGATCTCTTGGGCCACCGCGCGAGCGCCGTCGCCAAGGTCATTCACCACCACCCTTGCGCCATGCGCCGCCAGCGCCAGCGCGTGCGCGCGGCCAAGCCCCCCGCCTGCACCGGTCACGATCGCGGTCCTGCCCGAAAGGTCGATCATTCCTGCCCCCAATCCTGCTGCGTCATTGCCTAGAGGGGATTACTCACGCAAAAGCGGATGCGGAAATTGCTTCGCCCTATGCCGAGCATAAGTTCAAAAGATGCGCAAAACCCTGCCGGATTTGCCATCAGGGATGCAGAAGCGCCGTAGTTGCATCGACAATGATCAGGCGAGAGGATGGACTTGAAGCATAATGGCTAATCTCAACCGTTTCGATTTCAATCTGCTGCTGGCGCTGGATACGCTCCTGTCGGAGCGCAGCGTCACGCGGGCAGCCGATCGTCTGTGCGTAACCCAGCCGGCGCTCAGCGGTTCGCTGCAACGGTTGCGCCAGCATTTCGACGACCCGCTGCTCCTGCGGGTCGGGCGCGAAATGGAACTGACGCCCAAGGCGCGCGCGCTCATCGAACCGGTCCGCACTGCCCTGCTGCATATCAACGCAGCGCTGGAAACGCAGGCGATCTTCGATCCGGCAACATCGGAGCGGACTTTCCGCGTGGCGATGTCGGACTATTGCGTCCATATCTATCTGCCGAAGGTCGTGCGCATCTTGGCTGCCCGTGCGCCGCAACTCAGGCTGATGATCGAGAATGTGTTCGGACCCAGTTTCTCAAGACTGGAGGGGGGCGATATCGACTTGGTGATCACCCATGGCGACCGCAGCCTTTTCGGCCGCGAGGGACGCGATGTCGACCTTTTGACCGCCGACCTGTTCGCAGACACTTTCGTGTGCGTCGTCGCGCGCGATCATCCGATCGGCGAAAGCATGACGAAGGACGATTACCTATCCTATCCGCACGCCCTCGCCTTTTTCGGCGCTAATGTGCGGACGGTCGAAGAGGCGGAAATCGAACGGCGCGGCATCGTGATCAAGGAATTGCTGCACGTGCCTACCTTTGCTGGATTGCTCCAGATGCTGCCCGGCACCGAACTGATCGCTACGGTGCAAAGCAAATTGGCCGAGCAGTTGGCCGACACGCAGAAGGTCCGCGTCCTGCGGCCGCCCATGAACCTTGGCACTCTCAAGGAAACGCTCATCTGGCATAATCGCAGCGATGACGATCCCGGCCATATCTGGCTGCGCGCGGTAATGAAGGAGGCCGCGGCGGAGCTGGGCTAACTAACCGCGCCACGGCCAGCATTACAGGAAAACGGCCAGGTTCGGGGTCTGGAGGATCGTTTCGGCCAGGATGATTGTGCGTCGTACCAGGCGACATTCTCCACTGGCCTCGACCCGGATGCGATCGATCCTTCGCGCGGGTATCCATTCATAGGCTCGGTCCAAAGCACGCTGGCGGTAAAGGGTAAGCGCGCTGTGGACGCGATAGATGTCGTCCCCCTCATCCTCCTCCACGAAGATCGAGCCGACCGTCCGCACGGTGCGCGAAGCGGGGTCTTCCGCCCAATTCTCGTTCGTGCCCATCCGTTCCAGTCGCTTGCGGATCATCGCCAGATCCTCATGCATGCGAAAGGCGCCTTTGGGGAACTCGTCCTCCCGCTTGCGTGCGCTGATGCGCAAGGGAATTTCATAGAGTATCCCCTCGTCCAGCAGGCCGACCCAGTCTTCCAGCCGGCCATTGTCGAGCAGCATCGCCTCGCGACCCAGGAACTGGCGAACCGCAAATTCCACGGCAGGCGTGATGGCGCTCATTGGCCAGTCTCCGCCATCTGGCTCAGCCAATGCTGGTAGAAGGCGCGCTGGCTGGGTTCGCCTGGACCCGGACGCCAGGCTTCGCCCGGCCCGTCCCAACTCTCGTCGAGCGTCTGCTGGCCCATCCCCTCCATACCCATCTGCATGTTGAAAACGGTATTTTCCTTGCGCGCCCACACGCTGCGCGCCGCTTCCGGCGCGCCTTCCCAGACGACCGTATCGTCCTGTTCAAATATGCCGGCCGAACTGAAGCCGAACTGACCTGCGGCATAGCTGTCGGCGGCCTGCTGTTCGTCCATGAAATTCCATTTTAGCTGCCAAGACCATAGCTCCATCTCGCCCGGTCCAGAAGGCTGCCATTGCCGCCAGGAGGTATAGACCGCAGGCGGCTTGCCGGGCGAAGGCGGGCCGAAGAAGCGCAGGAAACTCAAATTCGGAAAGACCGTCCCGACGATCGGCGGGTTTTTCTTCACCACATCCTGAAGCAGCGGGTCGAGGCGATCTAGGTCGAAATGCTGTTGGATATCGGGCGGATAATACCAGACATGGCCATCGGGACCAAACATGCCGTCAAAATCATGACCAAGGAAGCTGTGCCCGCCCGGTATGACATAATGAGTCGAGAAATTATTCAATACGTCAAATCCCTGCGCGAGCTGGATCGTCTGGACCGACCCGTGCGCCACTCCGACATGATAGCCATCGCCACCGAAATTCTCCGAACCCGTCTTCCAGTCGCCGCGCACCTTGTAACGGTCGGGCGGCCCCATCGGACTCATGCCGCCCGGATGCAGGTCCATCAACCCGCGCATGAACCAGGCTGCACCGCCGAGATAGTCCATGAGCGGGGGCGCATCGGGATCGAGCGAGGCGAAGATCATGCCGAGAAAACTCTCGACATGCGGCGCCTTGAGCAATCCCCACTCTTTGGGGTCGAGCCCCTTATAGGCCTTGCTCTTGTCGGGCGCGCCGATCCAGTCGCCATTATTTTTGAACACCCAGCCATGATAGGGGCATCGGAAATGGCTCTGGTTGCCGACATCAGTCTGACACAGCTTCGTCCCGCGATGGCGACAGAAATTGGCCAGGACGTGAATTTCATTCTTGGCGTCGCGGGTTACGATCACGCTGTCGCGCCCCATCTTGCGCTGCATGAAGTCGCCCTTGTCGGGGATTTCGGACTCGAATCCCAGGAACACCCAACTTTTGGCGAAGATGCGTTCCATCTCCGCGTCGAAAATATCGGCGTTGGCGAAGATGTTGACCGGCACCAGACCCTTGTCCAGTTCGGCGCGGGTACGGTTGAGAATGTCGTCCAGCCGCTCTCCGAGGCCGGGGCGTGATTGCGCTGTGTCCATGACCATGATTGCGTTCTTCCTCAGCGGACAGAAATGATGGGACGATTGGCAAGGCCCTGGTCGGCCATGATGATCTCGCCCGTCAGGATGCGCTGCCTGGGGTCAGCCAAAAGCGCATAGGCCGGCCCATATTCCGCGCCGGTCGGCAGATGATCGAGCAGTGTCACCTTGCGGATCATCGCCATGAAACTGTCCTTGGGAATGTCCTGCTGGCTCTCGCCTTCAAGACCGAGCGCGCCGGGGCCGCGCAGGTCTGAATCGGCGATGCCGCAGGGCGAGACGGCGTTGACCCGAATGTCCGGCGCGAATTCGAACGCCAACTGGCGCACGACGCCCAGCACCGAATGTTTGGACGCGGTGTAGAGCAGCCCGCCCCCGTCGGCGCAGTAGGAGGCGTTGGAGGAGGCGGTCAGCGTGATCGACCCGTTGCGTTTTGCCAATTCCTCGCGGAACACCACGGCCGACAGGATATAGCCCAGCACGTTGATTTGCATCACTTCGTTGAAGGCAGCGGGAATTTTCTCGACCGGCAATTCCGAGATCGGACGATTGCCATCGAAGATGCCTTGCGCCCCGACGAGGCAGTCGATCCCGCCAAATTTGGCGACGGCTGCGTCACGAAAGGCCTGAAGCGCGTCGATATCGCGCACGTCGCCCCGCATGACGAGCGTGTCGTCGCCAAAGGCGTGCTGGAGCGCCACGACTTTTTCAGGCGAGATATCGAGCAGGGCCAACTTCGCCCCCAAAGTCCGGAAATATTGCGCAAGGCCGAGGCCGAGGCCAGAACCGCTGCCGGTCAGCGCAACGACGGCGCCTGTTAGATCGGTCATTGTTTCCCTACTCCTATTATAATTTCCACGCGACTGTCGCGCGATCAGATCATTTCGGCAAATCTGTCTTGCACCCAGTCCGCGATATAGCTGCGGACCGGCTCCATATTATCGGCGCTGCAATGTTCGATCCCACCTTCCTGAGCGGTGAATATCTTGAGGTCGGCGCGCGGGCTGCGCACCGCCTGTTCGTGTGAGCGATAGGCATATTCGACCGGTATCTGCCGATCATTCTCGCCATGCACGACCAGGAAGGGCACATCGATATGCTCGACCGCGCCGGTCAGGCTGATATGGTCCGACAGGGCCATGAAATCGTCCAGATTGTCCTGGCCCCACACCCACATGACATGCGCCCAATAATGCGGCACCGGATTTTCGCCCTCGTTGCGAAGCCGCCGTTGCTGGACCTGACCCCATTCATGATTGGCGCCCCATGCGACGCACAATTTGAACCGCTTTTCGAAGGCGGCGGCGCGTGGCGCATAATAGCCGCCCAGCGACCAGCCCATCATCCCGATCCGGTCGGGCGCGACATCCCCGCGCGCCTCCAACCAATTGACAGCCTTGCCCGCCCAGATCTCCGTTTCCACGATCGCGGGTAGCCTGTTTAGCCGCAGCGCACCGCCCACGCCCGGTTGATCGACGATGAGGCAGGAAATGCCGCGCGCGCGCAACGCCGCGGGCAGGCCGACCAGGAACACCATCTCTTTCACGCTGTCGAGGCCGTTGCAGAAGACCATGCAGGGCGGCGCGGGATTATCCTGCGTCGCCGCCGAACAGAAAAGCGCGGGATAATGGCTGTCGGCATAGGGAATATCGACCATCTCGCATGGCTCGCCGCTACATTCAACATGGCGCGCGAAGGCCCGCAGCATGTCGGCATAGGCCTGCTGGCGCGGCGGATAATCGCTCGCCTGCATGCGTTCAGCGGTGATGAAATAAGCACAGGCCCGACGATATTTGGCCGCAGCGCTCTCGATATGCCGGGCTGCGAAATCGTCGTCGGCCATCGCATTGACCCGTGTCGCCATGGCGAGCCATGTGTCGAAAAAGGCATCGACGCCATCGTCGCCGGTCCTGGCAGCCTGCGCGGTCGCGCGATTGGCGGTATCGATCTCGCCGATCGATCCGCCCATTTCCAGCGCAAGATTGATGGACAGGTTCCAGACATAGTTGGTCGGGAATGGCTCAAACATCGTCGATCCCCTCTTCCACCTGCGCCTCGGTCAGATATTTGAAGCTCCATTCCGGCTCCGTCTCCAGGAATGGCGGAACATTGTGGGTGAAGTGACTATAGCCAAAGAGCGGCACGTCGAACTCACGCGGCACCCAATTGTCGTCCACATAATCAGCATCGGTGCCATATTCAGCCTCCCCGCCCGCAGGGCAGGGAAGATAATAGAACAGGGCTGAGTCGATGCGGTGCCGACCAAGTCCGATATCGGACGGCTGCCAACCGCGTCGCACCATATAATTGGCGCCGATCATCAGCTCGTCAATGTCCTCGACGCCGAAATTGGCGTGATCGAAACGCAGTCGGCCGTCACAACCGGGGAAATGGGCGTTGGCGTTGAGAAAGAGCAGATTATGATGATTGTTGCTGCCGCCTGCGCGCAGATATTGGCCAAAGCCGGTCTGCACATCGCTCAGCCGGAAGCCAAGCCGCGCGCGCATGAATTGCCCCGCTTCGATATAGTCGGGTAATCGGAACACGACATGGTTGATGACTTTGGGCCGGGCGCGGCGGCGCCATTTGCGGTGTGTGTTGAGCCGACGCACCACGCCGGGCGCATTGACCGGATCGGGCGCATTGGCGAAGGCGCGGGGCGTCCAGCGGACGAACGCAAAGGACACGCCGAACAACAGGGTGCGAAAACCGCCGTCGACCTTTTCAAGCGCATGGTCGCGGCCCAGATTGTCGGCCAGTGCGCCCAGCGATGCCTCATCATCGACACCCCAGCAGACCTCATGGACCCCGTCCCCCACGATCTGCGAAGGCGCGAGCGCCGGGTCGCTGGCGGGCAGGATCTCTACCTCCGATCCATTGGCGAGGCTGAAGAGGCCGGGCCTATCCGGTCCTGCCGGACACAAGCCGAAATCAGCGAAAAAGCGCCGCGCAACCTCTGTGTCCGATACAGAATAACGCAGCCGCCTAATCCCGATGATTGCCATGTCTCGATCCCTCCCGCGCCCTTTGCGGGCCTGCTGGGGCTGTCCGTTTCCACGGCCATGCCTTGTTGAAAGCCGGAGGTAATACGGCCTGACCATGGGCAAAAATCATTTGTCGGTATGCGTGGCATAATCGCTGCCTATCGACATTCGCGAACCGATCAGGCGGGCTTATCCGTTGCATCGGGCAAAGTGATTTCCCGTATCATCTGCGATCTGGAAACTTTGCCGTCAAACAGAATGACTGAAGGGACGATGGATGCGCAAGGTGATCGTGACATGTGCGGTGACGGGTGGAATACATACGCCGTCCATGTCGCCGCATCTGCCGGTGACGCCGGAGGAGATCGCCACCTCCGCGATAGAGGCGGCCCGCGCCGGCGCCACTATCGTTCACCTCCATGCCCGCGATCCCGAAAGCGGTCGGCCCACGCAAGACCCGGATATCTACAGCCGTTTCCTGCCGGTGATTGCGGACCGCTGCGACGCGATCATCAACATCACCACCGGCGGTTCACCGATCCTGACGCTGGAGGAGCGGCTGGCGCCAGCCCTGACGTTCCAGCCGGAGATCGCCTCGCTCAACATGGGGTCGATGAACTTCGCCTTCTACGAAATGCTGCAACGCTTCACCTGCTTCGAACATGCGTGGGAAGAGCCCTATGTGCGCGGCAGCGACGACTATATTTTCCGCAACACGTTCCGCGACATCGCCTATATCCTGGAACGCTGTTCGGCACAGGGTACGCGGTTCGAGGTCGAATGCTATGATGTCGGCCATCTCTACTCAGCCGCCCATTTCGCCGATCGCGGATTGCTGAAGCCGCCCTTCTTCATCCAGTCGGTATTCGGCATCCGGGGCGGCATCGGCGTCCATCCCGAAGACGTCGCCATGATGCGCCGCACGGCGGATCGCCTGTTCGGCGACGACTATGTCTGGTCGGTGCTGGGCGCGGGGCGGCACCAGATGCCTATCGCGACCATGTCGGCCGCGATGGGCGGCAATGTTCGTGTCGGCCTGGAGGATTCGCTCTGGGGCGAACCTGGCCGCCTGGCCAAATCCAATGCAGAGCAGGTCGAGCGCATCATCACGGTCCTCCACGGCCTGTCGCTGGAAGTCGCGACGCCGCAGGATGCCCGCGAACTGTTGCAGCTCAAAGGTGCTTCGGAAACAAGGATCGCGGCATGACCCTGATCCGTCACGGGCGTGGCCCCAACCCACTGATCGGCTTCCGCGTGGAAGACCATATGTTGCACATGATTGGGCATGACCTGCAACGCCCGGAATGTATATTGGCGCAGCGCGACGGCACCCTATGGTCAGCCGATGCGCGCGGCGGCGTGATGCGGATCGCGCCGGATGGCACGCAGACACTGATATGTCAGAGCACCGACGCCCATTTCGACCTGTCGGGTGATGCGGAGCAGAGCCTGGTGTCCGGCACGCTCCCCAACGGCATCGCCTTCGGGCCGGACAACATGATCCTGATCTCCAATTTCGGCACCGACCGGCTGGAAATCATGGACCGAGACACCGGCGCGACCCGCGTGCTGCACGACCGGATCGACGGCAAGCCGATGGGAAAGGTCAATTTCGTTCTGCGCGACAGCAAGGGGCGATTATGGCTCACCGTTTCCACCATGGTCAATCCATGGACTGATGCGATTACCCCCACGATCCGCGATGGCTATATCGCGCTGGTGGACGACAGCGGCATCCGCGTGGTCGCGGATGGCTTCGCCTTCACCAACGAGGTCCGCCTCGATGCGGCAGAAGAATGGCTCTACGTCGCTGAAACCACCGGCAAGTGCGTCACCCGCCTGCGCGTTGGCGCGGATGGCTCGCTCAGCGATCGTGAGGTCTACGGACCTTCCTCGCTCGGTCGCGGCGTGATCGACGGTATCTGCTTCGACGCCTATGGCAATTTATGGGCGACGATGATCTTCGCTGACCGGCTGGTCGCGATCACGCCCGATGGCAACTGCCTGGAACTCGCCGCATTCGGCAACAGTCAGGCAACCGACTGGTTCGAGGCGGAATTTGCAAGTGGCGCGCCGGTTTCGTTCGACACCCTGGCGGCCTGCGGCGGGGCGATCGCCCCTTGGCTCGCCAGCGTGACCTTTGCCGGGCCGGACCTGCGCACCGCCTGCCTGGGCTCGCTGCGAGGGACCAGCATCCCCGCCTTCACATCGCCGGTCGCTGGGCTGCCGATGGCGCATTGGTAGGAAACGCGCCGCCAATATCCTGCTCTTATGCTTGCCATCAGCAAGGACAATTGGATGCATCAGGTGCGGCGCAATAAGGTTCAGGTCAAGGAAGGCGCGATGAAATGACGTCTTCCAGATATGCAGAGGAGAAGGCATTGTCGACACGGGTTCACCATTGCAGCTATCCGCGCAATGCCTGGTACATGGCCTGCTGGGCCGATGACCTGGCACGCGATCGGCTGCTGGCGCGCACCCTGCTCGATCGGCCGGTGGTCCTCTTTCGCGACGCGGATGGCGCGCCTGCAGCATTGGACGACATGTGTCCGCACCGGTTCGCTCCCCTCTCCAGGGGCCGAGTGCAGGACGGTGTCGTCCGGTGCGGCTATCATGGCCTGCGGTTCGATGCGGCCGGCATGTGCCTGGGCAATGCGTCTGCCTACAGCAGCTTTCCGCCCGGCACCTGCGTTCAATCCCATCCCGTGGTCGAGCGGCATCGGGGAATCTGGATCTGGCTGGGCGACAGGGAACAGGTCAATCCCGACCTGATCCCACCCCTATCGCGGATACCCATGCCCGGCGGCCACGAGAATATCGGCAATTATCTGCACGTCCAGGGCAACTGGTTGCTCGAAACCGACAACATCATGGACCTGACCCATGTCCACTATCTGCACGACGACTCGCTCGGCAACGAAAGCATGCGGGCGGGCGACATACAGGTGCGCGAACAGGATGGCGCGATCCGCGCCGAATTGTGGATGCCCGGCACGATCTGCCCCTTCGGACCGCTGGAGGGCCAGCTGTGCGACCAGTGGAACAATGTCGAATGGCATGCGCCCTCGGCGATGATCCTCGATTTCGGCGCGGTGCTGCCGGGCGAACCTGCGGTGCAGGATGAGGGCGGCTATGCCTTCCACATCTTCACGCCCGAGACGGAACGAACCACCCATTATTTCTTCGGCAGTTCCGGCTCCTACGCGGATAAGGACGCCTGGCAGCCGCGCATTATCGGGGAATTGCAGAACCGCATCTTCCTCGAAGAAGACAATCCGATGATCGAGGCAGTGCAGGACAGGATGGCCGGCCGGGATTTCTGGGACATGCGGCCAGCCATCCTGTCGAGCGATGCCGCCGCGATCAGGGTGCAGCGCAAAATAGCTAGGCTGTGTCGGGAAGAGGTCAAGGTGGCGGGCTGAACAACAGCATCAGCGGCTCAAAAACAACGAAAATACGACAATCGGGAGGACATATGACTTATCGATACTTACGCAGCGCGGCTCTGTCGAGCGTAGCGGCCATCGCGCTTTCTACAACACCGGCGTTTGCCCAAGCGGCCGCGCAACAGAGTGGCGAAGGCGCGGCGGCCACTGCACCCGAAACGACAGGCATCGCCGACATCGTCGTGACCGCCCAGAAGCGCGCGGAATCCGTGCAGGACATTCCCATCGCCGTATCCGCCATCAGCGGCGCGGCGTTGGCCCAGCGCGGTTCGACGGACCTGACTGCGATCGCCTCCACCGTCCCCGGCCTTAACGTCTCCGAACAGGTGGGACAGGCCCGGCTGACCCTGCGCGGGATCGGCGTCGACAATATTTCGACCGGCGCGGAAAGCAGTGTCGCCTTCAATCAGGACGGCGTGTTCTTCTCCCGCTCGGCGGCCGCCCTCGCCTCCTTCTACGATGTCGAACGGGTCGAGGTGTTGCGCGGACCGCAAGGGACGCTCTATGGCCGCAACGCCACTGGCGGCAGCGTCAACATCATCACCAACCACCCCACTTTCACCACCAAGGCGGGCGTCAGCCTGACCTACGGTAATTATGACGCCATCAACGCGGAAGCCCATTATTCGACGGGCCTGAGCGACAAGGTCGCGATACGGCTGGCGGGCCAGATCCAGAGCCATTCCGGTTACGGCGAAAATCGTCTGACGGGCGCAGACGTCGATAACAAACATTCGCAGGCAATCCGCGGACAGTTGCTGTTCGAGCCGACCGAGCGGCTGACGATCCTGCTGGGGGCCGATTATTATCACCAGAAGGACAGGTCGAACATCTATCATTATTTCGGTCCGGCCGGTTTCACCGCGTCGGGCGATCCGGTCACGCCGACCGGCCTGCTGCTCGGCGGGTTCGATCCTGGCCCACGCAACGTGGCCAGTGTCCGTGAGCCGTTCAACAGAGCCGAATTCTGGGGTGCGCGCGCTGATATTTCCTATGAGCTGAGCGACACGCTCTCGCTGCGTTCGCTCACCGCCTATCGCAGCAGCACGTTCCTCGTGAACTCGGACCTCAATCCGCTGGGCCTCGACCTTTTCCCGATCACCTTCGGCGAGACGTCGGACGAATATACGCAGGAACTGCAACTCAATCTCGACACCGACCGCAACAAGCTGGTCGTCGGCGCCTTCTATATGCACGAAACGATCGACGGCTTCATCCAGGGGCCGCTCAATCTGCGTACCGTGGGCGGCCCGGACCTGTTCGTCCAGGGTTTCTACTCTGGCGGACGCCTCAAGACCGCCGCCGCCGCCGTCTTCGCGCAGGACAGCTACTCGATCACCGATGCCCTGCGCCTGACGCTGGGCGCGCGCTATAGCTGGGAAAAGAAGAAAGTCGCCGACCAATTCGACTTCAATTTCGATGATCTGTACGATCCCGCCGCAGGTCCCCGCTTTCCGGCCAACCGGGACAGCAAGACCTTCAAATCCTTCACACCCAAGATCGGCGTCGATTTCGACATCGCGCGCGACGTCATGATCTATGCCTCCTACTCCAAGGGCTTCAAGGCGGGGACGTTCAACCTGGGTTCGACCGGTCCCGCACTCGAACCCGAAAAAGTCGACGCCTATGAAATAGGCCTGAAATCGACTCTGCTCGACGGCCATCTCCGCGCGAACCTGTCCGGCTTCTATTATGACTATTCCGATCTTCAGGTGGGCAAGGTTCAGGGGCAATTGCTGGTCTTGGAAAACGCTGCGGCTGCCGAAATTTACGGTGTGGAGGGAGAGTTCACGCTGGAGCCTGTGCGCGACTTCATCCTCACGCTCAACGCCAGTTGGCTGCATACACGTTTCAAGGATTATGTGACGGCGGATCAGGCGCGACCAGCCGGGGACGGCACGACACTGGACGAAAATGGCGTCCCCGCCTTCGACCTGTCAGGGAACAGCCTGCCGCAGGCACCAAAATATACGATCGACCTTTCGGCCCAATATAGCATCGACGTGCCCGGCGGTTCGCTGACAATTCGGGGCGAAAGCAACTGGTCTGACCGGATCTATTTCTCGCCCTTCAACCTCAATCATGTGTCACAGCCCGCGTTCAGCACCCAGAACGCCTTCGTCACCTACCGAACCGACGGCGGACTGCGACTGACGGGCTTCATCCGCAATATCGGCAATGAAACTATCCGCGCATCCGGGCAGGTCGCAACGACCCTGCTTGGCTCGCCGGTCATCGGTTTCGTCAAGCCGCCGCGTACTTACGGACTGACGATCGCTTTCGATTACTGAGCCAAGACTCGAACGGTAAAGCATCGCGGCCAAATCTGTTGAGGATCGACATGGCAAACCATCCGACATCTGCCCGACCTGTTTCATCGCGTCGGCAATTCTTCTCGACGGCTGCCGGTGCTGCGGTTGGCGGAGGGCTGGGCTTTGCTGCTGGCGCGACCATGTCGCGCCCGGCGGGAAATGCTGTCGAATGGGCGCAGGAGACCGACATATTGATTGTCGGGACGGGGGCGGCTGCGCTGTCGGCAGCCGTTGCGGCCGTGAACCAGGGCGCGTCGGTGATCATGGTGGAGAAAGGCCCCACCTATGGCGGAACATCGACCAAGTCGGAAGGCGGCATGTGGGTTCCCAACAACCGCTTCCTGCGCGCCAACGGCAAGGTGGACGACCGTGATGACGCCCTGCGCTACATGGCCCGCTGTGCCCGGCCGCACCTCTATCGCAGCGGAGCGCCCTTTTTTGGCATAGCGGAGCCCGAGTATCGGCTGATGGAGGCATTTTACGATAATGCGTCCAAGGCGTTCGAGTTCATGGAAAGCATCGACGCGCTCAAGACTACGCAGATACTGCAACTGCCTGACTATTATGAGGGGCCAGAGAATAAGGTTCCTCTTGGCCGTCAGATCATGACGCAGAAGCCCAATGGCGGTTATGGCCTTGGCGTCGAACTGGTGCGGCAACTCAAGGCCTGGCTGGATGAGCGCAAGGTCATGTTTCTCCTCAAGCACCGCGCACAGGCGATATTGCGCAATGGAAACGGCGAAGTGATCGGCCTGGAATTGGCCACGCCTAATCAGGCGATCGTAAGGCTAAGGGCGCGCAAGGCGGTGATTTTCGCCACCGGCGGCTTTGCGCATAACAAGGAGATGATGCGCAATTTCCAGCCGGCCCCGATCTACGGGACGTGCGCGGTTCCCACCAGCGAAGGCGATTTCATCACGATGGCGCAGGCCGTCGATGCGAAGCTCGGCAACCTCAACAATGCCTGGCGGATGCAGGTGGTGATGGAGCATACGCTCGATCTGCCCAGTGTTCCCAAGGGCATCTGGCAGCCACCCGGCGACAGCATGGTCATCGTCAACAAATATGGCGAGCGCGTGGTCAATGAAAAGCATAATTATCACGACCGGGCGAAAGTGCATTTCACATGGGATGCCAATCGGGAGGAATATCCCAACCAGTTTCTGTTCATGATCTACGACCGGCGCGTCGCCGATTTGTTCGCGAACAATTTCCCTCTGCCAGTCGCAGGCGCGCAAGCCTCCTACGTCATCCAGGCCGACAGCCTGCCCGCTCTGGCCGTCGCGGTCCAGGCCCGCCTGGACCGTCATGCCGACCGCTGGGGTGAGGTCCGCCTCGACGGTGGCTTTTCGGCGAACATGGCCAAGACGATCGCAGCGTTTAACGAATATGCGCAGGCCGGCACCGATCCGCAGTTCCGCCGCGGTGCCTTCCAATGGGACAGGGACTGGCTCAGCTACACGTCGATCCCGCGCGAAGGCACGTCGTGGACAAGCGGTGGGACGCCCAACGCCACCATGTATCCGCTTCAGGCGCAAGGCCCCTATTACGCCATCATCCTGGGGTCGGGCGTGCTCGACACCAACGGCGGTCCTGTCATCAATCCCAAGGCGCAGATAGTGGATACGTCGGACGTTCCGATCCCCGGTCTGTACGGCGCGGGCAACTGCATTTCGTCACCGGCTGGCCAAAGCTATTGGGGCGGCGGATGCACGCTCGGCCTGGCGATGACCTATGGCTATCTGGCGGGAATGAACGCGGCCCAGGAGCGGGTGAAGGATGACGCTGGCGTAAAACTACCCGCGGCTGCGCAAGGATGATGCAATGAAAAATAAGCGATGGCCAAATGCCTGGCAGCGTGGATGGACTTTGGCCTGCCTCTCGATGGCATTGATCTGTGGCTGCTCGGACGTCGGGAAGCAGGTCGCTGACAAAGAGGTCGAGAAGCCGCAGAGCGTATCGGAAGGTCCGGATTTCAGTAGGGATATTCAGCCGATTTTCGACGCCAATTGTGTGGCGTGCCATCAGGCGCAAGGAGCTTCGGGCAACCTGAATCTGGAAAATGGGTCAGCTTATGCAGCCATAGTGGCGGTGAAGAGCGGGGAAAGCATCCTTCCCTATATCGCGCCGGGCCAGCCAGAGCAGAGCTACCTCATCCGCAAGGTGGAAGGCACGCATGTCCAGGCCGGCGGATCGGGAGAGCGGATGCCTCTGACGGGCGCGCTGGATGCAGAGTCGATCGCCAGACTGCGCCGCTGGGTGAAAGCTGGCGCCCGGCCGGACTAACGATAGCGAGAGACTGGCACGTTTCCCCGTTCCCATAGCTTCATAGTCAAGGACACAATAATGGATGAGGAATCGACGTTCGATCTGGTGGTGGTCGGCTCTGGCGCGGCCGGCCTCACCGCCGCAGTCGTGGCGGCGCATCGCGGCCTGTCCGTTCTTGTGATCGAGAAGGCGGAGACGTTCGGCGGCACCACGGCACGGTCGGGCGCGGTTGCCTGGATACCGAACAACCCGCATATGGCCGCCGCCAGTCTGCCCGACAGCCCGGAACAGGCTGACGACTATCTCCGCGACCTGATGGGCAGTTTTTATGACGAAGCAAAGATCGGCGCTTTTCTGAAACATGGCCCGGACATGGTCAGCATGATGGAGACGCACAGCGCCCTACGCTTCGACAACTGGCATAGCCTGGATTACGAGCCGAACCGCAAGGGCGCCGCGCGAGGGCGCAGCATCGGCGCAGCCGAATTTGACGGTCGGCGCCTTGGCAAGGATTTGGCGCGGATCAGCCCCGGACTTCCCAGTCTGACCATCTTTGGCGGTATGCAAGTCGCCTATGCCGACGTCCCGCATTTCGGGACGGCGCTTCGAAATCGTGCAGCTTTCTTGTATACCGCGCGAAAGGTGGGGCGCTACATCCGTGACCTGCTGCGTCACGGTCGTCCAACCCGGCTCGTCGGGGGGAATGCGTTGATCGGCGCGCTACTATTTACGGCACGAAAAAAGGGTGTGACCCTTTGGCAATCAGCACCGATGCAGAGACTGCACATTGAAGGGCGCGCTGTACGGGGCGTGATCCTGTGCCAGAATGGCAAGGAACGACTGGTTCTCGCTCGGCGTGGAGTGATATTGGCGAGCGGCGGCTACGGCGGCAATGAAGCGATGCGCCATGCATTCCTGCCGCTTACCGTTCCAGGCTACACTCTCCAGCCTGACACAAATGTTGGTGACGGCCTTATGGCAGGCGAACAAGTGGGCGGACAAATCGTCCCGAACAATGTCGCCAACGGAATTTGGGCTGCGCTGTCAACCATGGAAGATCGGCGCGGCAATCCCCTCCACCATCCGCATATCTTCCGCGACCGGGCGTTTCCGGGCTTCCTGATGATCGACCCGACTGGACGACGTTTCGTCAACGAAGGCACATCCTATCAGGCCTTGGGCAATGTGATGATCCGTAGGAACATGCGTTCAGCGTGGATAATCTGCTGCCACGACGCATTGCGGACCTATGGCTTGGGTTATGTAAAACCCGCGCCGCTACCGTACAAAAATTATATCCGCAACGGATATTTAAAGACGGCACCCACAATAGCTGCCTTGGCTGACCAGCTCGGCATCAACGCAACCATATTTGCCGAAACCATTGATCGCTTCAATATCTTCGCGCGGATCGGACAGGATCCCGATTTTCACAAGGGGGAAGACGCCTATACTGTCGAACAAGGTGATTCCATGCACTACCCCAATCCTGCTGTAGGTCCGGTGGAGCCGGGTCCGTTCTATGCCGTAGAAGTCCGGCTGGGCGAGTTTTGCACGGTAAATGGCCTGGAAACCGATTCCTCTGCCCGTGTGTTGGATGCAGAGGCCCGTCCCGTTGCAGGTCTCTATGCTGTCGGGATTGATGCGAATTCTCTCTTTCGTGGCGCCTATCCAGGGGGCGGGGCGAGCATAGGTCCCAGCATGACATTCGCCTACATTGCTGCCATGGATGCCGCTAATTGATGACGTCCGGGCTATGGCGCTTCTGGCATAATCGGTCGTTTGATGCGGCGACTGTAAATGGCAATTAAATCCTAGCCGCCGCCTACTGATATCGACCCTTACCGGACTCTCAGCGGACAAATTCGCGTTCTCAGGAGCAGACAGTCTGCAATGCCGCGCTAGTTCCTGGGCTTTCAGAGCCGTGCAAGACTATTGGCGAGATCACTCTGCTTGAATGGCTTGGCTAGCCTGGGCAAATCCGGCGCGATGCCGTTTGCCTCTGCGTAGCCGGAAATGACCAGCACTGGAACGTCCGTCCTCGTTCGACGCAGGTACGCGGCAAGATCGGTGCCACTTATACCCGGCATCATATGATCCGTGACCAGAAGATCGATAGCCTGAGGACCGTCGAGCAATCGGATCGCCTCCTCCCCAGAACACGCCTCAAGGACCGAGTAGCCTAGTTCCACCAACATATGCGCTGTACTTGCCCGGACGAGATCCTCGTCATCAACGACCAAAACCACACCCCGGTCCTGTTGAGACATCTCTATGTCGGCAGCAGGCGCCTTCCCGGGTAAGGCATCAGTTACAGGGAGCCAGAGGTGGACTGCAGTCCCCCGGCCGATCTCGCTGTCGATTTCGAGGCCTCCTCCCAACTGGGCGGCAAGTCCATGCACCATCGACAGGCCAAGGCCAGTCCCCTGCCCCACCCCTTTGGTGGTGAAAAACGGCTCAATGGCCTTAGAGATAGTCTCCTGATCCATGCCAAAACCGGTATCGGTGACGCTCAACCGTACATAAGTGCCTCTTATCAACCCTACAGGGTTATCGGGACCAACTGCACACGTGCTTGCGCTGACGGTGAGCGTGCCTCCTTCTTCCATCGCGTCACGCGCGTTCACCGCCAGATTGAGGAGAGCCATCTCGATTTGATTGGCATCCGCATTCGCCGGCATCAGATCCTCGGCAATGTTCAGGATCACCTGAATGCGCGGCCCGCATGTGCTGGTGATGAGATCGCGCATCCCCCTGACAAGTTTGTCCACGTCGATGGCGGTCGCCTGCAATGGTTGGCGCCGCGCAAACGCCAGCAGGCGCTGAACAAGCGTTCGTGCCCGATCAGCGGATTTGATCGCACCGTCGATCAGCCGCTGCTCACGGTCGGTCCCGACCCCTTTGCGCCTCAGCAGATCGAGACTGCCAACGATCGGGGTGAGCAGATTATTGAAATCATGAGCAACACCGCCTGTCAGTTGCCCCATGGCTTCAAGTTTCTGCGATTGACGAAGAGCCTCCTGTGCAATTTCGAGTGAGCGCGTCCGCTCATCTACGCGTTCCTCGAGCGTCTCGTTCAAGCGCCGGAGCCTATCCTGGCTCTCCCGGAGAGCGTCTTCCATCTTCCGCCGTTCCGAAATGTCGTTGAACAATACCGCCACTTGCGCAGCCGAAGGGTCGCCAACGCGAAAAGCATAAACCTCGTACCAGATGTCGCCCAAGGCCTCGGCATGCTCCTCGAATCGAACATGGTCTCCTGTTTTGGCCACATTGCCATATATGTCGAACCAGTGCTGTTCGTGTGCCGGAACCAGCTGTTGCATGGACTTTCCGACAGCGTCTTCCAGCCCAGTTTGGCGAACGAACGCGGGATTTGCCTCGATGAAAATGTAATTGATTGGCCTGTCTGCAGAATCGAAAACCATGTTGATGATGCAGAAGCCCGCATCAATCGATTCGAACAGCGAACGATATTTTGCGGCTCCGCGGTGTAGCTCCTCAAGGCGCGACCGTGCCTCATATTGCCGCCTGCGCCCGCGCAAGGCGGATTCTGCAAGACTGACAAGGGTGGTCGGATGAAAGGGGCGTTCGAGAAACGTAACGTTTCCAAGAACGTCCAATAGCCGCTTCGCGGCAGGATTCCTCTCGATGCCGCCCCCTTTCTGCGTCAACAGAACAAAGGGAAAATCTGACCACTCCTGCTGCTCGTCCAGCCATTGCGCCAAAGGCGCAAGATTGGCCGAGCGCAATCCCTCCTCGGTCAAGAGCGCAAACCCTGCCCCAACTTGGAGTTCTGCGATCAATTCGCCAAGGGAGCTGGTTGCCACTGACCTGATTCCCGCGTCTTGCAGCAGAGAAGATGCGATCACGGCATCCCGCCCGTTGGGTGCGAGTATCACGGCCCGTTCCGAGAGAAAGGGGATCACCCGCGTTCGTCTTCGAGCAGCGGGGAGTTGGCTTTGTCACCGACAAACGTTGGCACACCGCGCAATACGCCCTGAAAGTCTGTCAGCGGATCACCAAGCCTGATGCCGTAGCTGCCGATACGATATTCACGAATGGTATCTTCATGGGCGCCTGTGCGCTTCTTGATAATAGAGATGGCTCGCCGCACCCTCCCCAGCGCTTCAAAATAGCGCAGCAGGATTACCGTGTCCGCCAGATAGGTGACATCGACCGGCGACCGCATATCGCCCACAAGGCCGTGCTGGGCCACCGTCAGGAAGGTGGTTGCCCCCTTGCGATTAAGATACTGCAGCATTTCATGCATATGCAGGATAAGCGAATTCTCTTCCGGCATCGCCGCCTGATACCCATTCAAACTATCCACGACGACCGTGCGGGCACCATGCGTCTCGACGCAGGTTCTGACACGCTGCGAAAATTCGCCCGGCGACAATTCGGCTGCGTCGACCTGCTCTATCAGCAGGTCACCTGCATCGACCATTGCCTGCATATCGATGCCGAGCGTCATTGCCCGATCGAACAACAACGTGATTTCTTCGTCGAAGACGAACATCGCTGCCCGTTCACCGCGTGCGATTGCGGCTGTAACGAATGTCAGAGCCAACAGGGATTTCCCCGTACCAGCAGGCCCCAGAACCAAGACACTGGAACCACGTTCCACACCGCCACCCAACAAAGCGTCCAGTTCGGCAGACTCGCTTTTGACGACGTCGCGCGAGAAACTGGTCTTATGCTCAGCGGAAATCAGCCGCGGAAAAACCCGCACGCCGCCGGTGTCGATGAGGAAATCATGAAAGCCGCCACGAAAGCGACGCCCGCGGTATTTGATTACACGGAGTCTACGCCGCTCTGGCCCATAATCCGGAGCGAGCTCCTCAAGTCGAATGACCCCATGGGCGACACTGTGAACGGTCTTGTCGGCCACATCGGCCGTCAGGTCGTCCAGCATCAGCACCGTTGCGTTCTGCGTCGAAAAGAAGGTACGCATCCGGTGTGGACCGCAGGCGCGCAGCATTTTTGAGGTAAGACCTCATAGGAGTATCGCTACCGATATTCCTGTGAGATCGGGTTTACGCTGCTGGCAAATCAGGCCGCCTGAGCGGTATCGATCTTTTCGCGCAGGTGTTTCCAGGTCCATGGCAGCAACTCATGGAGGCGGTTCTGGGATATGTCGGCGATCCGCGTGAGCACGTCGGTTAGCCAGACGAGGGGATCGACATCGTTGAGTTTGCAAGTGGCGATGAGGGTGTACATCATTGCGGCGCGCTCACCGCCACGGTCAGAACCGACGAACAACCAAGCTTTTCTTCCTCTTGCAATGGCTCTCAGGGCGCGTTCGGCGGCGTTGTTCGTGAGACATATCCGGCCATCTTCGAGGAATGCGGTAAAAGCGGGCCATGCGTTGAGCATGTAATCCATCTTTTTGCCGACTGCGTCCTTAGAGGAGAGCAGCCCGCGCTGTTCACGCATCCAGTCACCCAGCTCCGCGACCAGCGGGGCTGACAGGATTTGGCGCACGGCAAGCCGTTCGGCGGCAGGACTGCCGTTGATATCGCGCTCGATAGCGAAGATGCGGTCGATGCGCTGTACGGCCTCAATCGCAAGTGGCGAGATGACGACACGCTTGCCAGGTTTACGCTTCAGCTGGGTGGCGATGTCGGCAAGTTCGAAGAAGTATCGCCTCGCATGGGCCCAACAGGCAGCGTGGGTAATCGTCCCTTCGGCCCGACCGGGGTCATAAAGCGCGTTATAGCCGGCATAATTGTCGGCTTGAAGGATGCCCCGATAGCCAGTGAGATGCCCCCGGCTGTGCTCGCCCTTGCGGTCCCTGGAATAGTAGAACAGTGCCGCCGGCGCCCGCCCACCTGCAAACGGCGCATCATCGCAGACATAAGTCCACATCCGGGCGATGTCGGTCTTGTACTTTGCCAGGCGCGGCACGGTGGTGTCGTCGCCGTGGAGGCGCCCGGCACCGAGCGTGTGCGCTTCGAGCAGCAGAAAAACCGGCTTCACAGCGGCAGCGATCGCACCGATCTGATCGGCAAGCGTCGAAAGGCTGAGCGGGATGCCCTGGCTCTCGAGGCGATCGCGCTGGCTATTGAGTAGCTGGTGCAGCCCGAACTTGTTGAACGCAAGGCATGCGAGGAAATGCGGGCCAAACATGGCGCGCGGCGTGACGTGAAACGGCGCTGGCGGCTGCGTGATGGTCTGGCACGATCTGCAGGAAAAGCGCTCGCGCACGGTCTCGATGATCTTGTGCTGGGCAGGCACAGTCTCAAGCGCACGAATGACGCTCTCGCCAAGCTTGCTCAGGTTATCCGAACCGCAGCAAGGACAGTTCTTCTGGGCGGGAATAACGACCCGCTCGACGGGAAGACCTGGCGGAAACTCCCGGCGCGTTTGACGCTTGCGTGTGAAGGCTTCGACAGTGGTCGTTTTTGCAGCTGCCTGCTGCGCAGCGATCTCATCTTCGGTTGCAGTGGCCTCTAGCTCTTCGAACTCGAGTTCCATCTGGTCGATCAGGCGGCGCGAACGCTCCGAAGATGGTCCGTGCAGCGCGCGACGCATCTTCTCGTTTTGCAGCTCAAGATGGGCGTTGCGGGCGATCAGATCCGCGTTGATTGCCAGGACGCGGGCGGCATTGGCCTCTGCCTCGACGGCGCGCAGATCCGCGCGGGCAACGGCCTCGCGCAGGTCTTGCATATCGCGGGCCGAGAGCGTCTCCATCGCCGGAATCCCTAGCAGAATCGGCCCTGAGCCCGAAGGAAAATCGCCAGAAAAATGCTACCCAACTTTGCTCGGACGCCAGGCTTTCTGCGGGTTGCGCCAGTCAATGCCCTCTAGCAGGCAGGCCAGTGCCGAGGCCGAAATCGGCACCGTACCGTCCTTCGCAGAAGGCCAAACAAAACGCCCCTTCTCGAGCCGTTTTGCATATAACGACATGCCGAAATCGTCGTGCCACAAAATCTTGATCAATGATCCGCTGCGCCCCCGGAAAATGTACAGATCCCCTTGATGAGGATCACGCTTCAGACTTTCCTGAACCTGCAGCGCCAGACCGCGCATGCCACGTCGCATGTCTGTGTGACCCAGCGCGATCCAGATCTTCGCATCGCTCGGCACGGGGATCATCCTTCAAGCCCCGCCAGCACCCGAAGCAGCGCGGCGACATCGACGTCGCGGTCGACGATGATCCGGCGGCCATTGCCGCAAACAATCTCCATCTGGCCGCGTGACGACGGAACTGGGCAATCAGGGGTCACAACCACCGGCGCAAAGCCGGATATCCCTCTGGAAATCTGCGGAAATAGCCGTCTGCGCCAATCATAGATCTGGGATGGATCAACATCATGGCGCCGCGCTACCGTCAAAACTGAAACGCCGCGCTGAAACGCCTCCTCTACGATCCGTTGCTTTGCGTCATCGGTCCAACGCCTACGCCGGCCCGTCTCCAATACATCCAGGCGACGAACGCCCGGAAACACATCGCTGATTATCTCATCCATGCCCGCGCAATGCGCCGGCTACATCCGACCGACAATGCGGCCGCTACCGGAGGCGTACAAAAGAAGTGCTTGAGCGCGAGTATCTGGCGACGGTAGCGAAGCGAACTTTGGGCGAGCAGGCGAATTTCCGATAGGCTGTCAAGCACGACGCGGTCGGGCTTGACCCGGTCGAACACTTCGAAAATACGGCGGGTCGTCTCGCCGAGCTCAAGGTCTGATGAGTAGAGCAGGCTCTGCTGCTGCTGCTCATCCAGAAGGCTTTCAGGCGGAACAAGCTCAAAGACCTCGACGCCTTTGAGATCCCAGCCATGTGACTGGGCGCCCTCGCGCATTTCATCTTCGGTTTCAGACAGGGTGATGTGAAGCGACCGCTCCCCCCTTGCGGCACCCTCCATCAAAAACTGCATGGAAATCGTTGTCTTGCCCGTGCCAGGGCTGCCTTCGAGGAGGAAAACACGGCCACGGGTGAGGCCTCCTGCCAATATATCGTCTAGGCCGCCTACTCCAGTCAGCGCCAAATCAGTCGAACGTTCCACCATGCTATTCTCGTGCCCTCCTATGCGGACCGCCCCATGCAGCTCGCACCTCCGCCGTAAATCGATCATCTTGCCGGGCTATATACGTTTCTGGAACGCTTTCGCTGCATCGGCCAAGCGCAAGAGAACGACGCGGCCGCTAACGACCGTCGGCCCCGCTGGCAAATTGGGCGCAGTAGTGCTCAGTCTCTGCGGCGGAACGCGAAAGCGAAATGACACTGGATTTGTCGCCAATATGAGGAATGCAGGTCACAATCTTCTGCGCGGGGCGGCAGACGGTTCCGGGACTGTCTAATTTACATAGCCGTGACCTTCGACCCTTGTCGGACGCTCAGCGCCCGATTTTTGATCCCCAGCAGCAGACGTTCCGCTTTTTCAACAGATGCCGACCAGAACCGGTCGTTTATATAAGAAGGTGAATTTTCAATCCTTGACGGAAGCTGCCGACCGGGCTGCGCGAAGCCGATGATCGGCAAGACGTATCAAACTCGGGCGGCAAATCTTGGCATTTCTAGGAGCGGACAGACGAGCCTTGTTCGGCTTAGCGACTGTGGCGATAAGTCACTCGTGAACACAACTCCTGAAGCGCGAGCTCGTGAGGTCGTCGACGGGCAGCTTGCGGCAGCGGGTGGTCGTGCAATGACCGCGCTGACGGGCACGTCATTGACGAACGCCGACAGTATCGCAAGGGCAGGTTCCAGATAGACCGATAGACCAGCGTGAAGCGGCCGTCTTTGCCGCCGGCCGTAATGGCTTCGTCGAGGAAGCGGCGATCACCGCCTCTCCTGTAAACCGCGACGTTCGCGAGGAAACTTTGTTTGAGATCGGTATCCCGAGTTGATTGCCGAAATGGCCGATAGGTGAGAACGACAACTCGTAGTCGAGTGAACAGGGAACGGGCCGTACCCAACGACCCGGCGCTCATGCTAAAACACCCTTCCCGGCCAAGGTACTCGACCCGCTGGGTCAGCCACTGGCACAAGCGCCATGAGGCGAGAGATATCTGCTGGCTGGGCTAGTCCCGTCCCGGGGTTTAACACAGAGGCGCCTCCTCCAGCGATGCCATGCCGGAACGCTTGTTCAGGCTCCCAGTCGCAAGCTAATCCATAAACCATGGCGGCAAGGAAACTGTCGCCTGCGCCCACCGCGCTCCTTGCCTGGATGTCGAGGGCCGGCAGGTAAAGCGTTCCCTCTCGTCGTGCCAGCACCGCACCTTGATGGCCGAGCGTCACCGCGACGAGATCCGCCTCTCCGCGCGCCACGATGGCCATCGCCTCTTCCGCGATCGCCTCTGTCGAAAGAAGCTCTCGGCCAGCCAGTTGGGCAAGCTCGCCCTGACTTGGCTTAACGAGTAGGACTCCGCCTGCTTCAGCGAGGCCCGCACGCAATGCCGGGCCTGACGTGTCGAGCACCATTCCGATGCCGCGGCGTCGCAGCCGTGCTGCTACAAGCGCGTAGAAGTTTGCCGGCACGCCTCTCGGTAACGATCCGCTCGCAACCATGATGTCGCAGTTCACATCGTCCATCAGATCCAGGCAAGCCCGCCATTCGGCTTCGCTGACCGTGGGACCCTGCGGTGTGAACCTGTATTCTTTCGCGGTTTCAAGCTCGAGAGCGGACGTTGCGATGCGCGTATGCCCTGTAATCCTAATGCGGGAGTGGACCAGCTGGTGCAGATCCACCAAGCCGTCGAATGCGTCACCGGTCGCACCGCCGGCCAAGTAGATGCACCGTGCATTACCGCCCAAACGTACGAAGACACGCGCAACGTTTATACCCCCGCCGCCGGGGCAATAATGCTCCGCGACCGTGCGCATCTTGTGAGTATGGACCATTTGATCCACTTCGTAGGCCACGTCGATCGTGGGATTCATCGTCAGGGTGGCAATGTTTTTCATATCGATCCTTTGCCGTTCTGGCGCTGCCTGTAGCGTTGGGCGGACTGGGCCGAGTACCTTGGAGCTTGACCGAGCCTGCTGATTGCTAACGGGTGTTTCGCTACTGCTTCTTGCTGGCGGTGACGAAGGACATGCACATGCTTGATGAGCCTTACCGGTCCACGCCGATCTTCGATGAAGTGACCTTGCCGAAGGCCCTGCGACGCGACCACCGCACCAAGGCGGGGACGTGGGGCCTCATCCGCGTTCTTCGCGGAACCCTCAAGCTCACCATTTTGGAGCCGGCCAGCGAAATCCTGGTCACGCCTGGCGCGCCAGCGGTCATTCTGCCCGAACAGACTCACTTCGTTGAACCTGTGGGCCCGATGGAAATGCAGGTCGACTTCTTCGATCACCTGCCTCGTCTCGGGGGATGATATCTTCATGTCGTCGCCGCGCTTGGCGTCTTGGCCTTCGCCGTGACGAAATAGAGGACCATGATCGCGACCAGGAGAGCGAGGGTCAGTGCTGGCCCATACCAGTCGGCCTGCACTATCCGCGCTGCTATCATCGCGAGGCAGATCAGGACGCCTAGCACCGGAACGACGATTGGCGCATTGAAGCAGCCAGGGATATCGCCTTCCCTCAGCTTGAGGACGATCAGCGCAGCGTTGACCAACGCGAACACGACTAGCAGCAGCAGCACCGTGGCGCTTGCCAACTGAGCTATGTCCCCAACGAACTGCATCGCGACAACGACGACCAGCAGCGCCCCGATGGCGATGTGCGGCGTGCGGCGCGTGATATGGACCGTGCCCAGAACGGCCGGGATCAGTCCCTGCTGAGCCATTCCGTAGAGCAGCCGCGAGCCCATCACGTAGTTCACCAGGGCCGTGTTCGAAACGGCCGCAATCGTGATGACGGTGAATCCAACTGCTGGAAACCAAGGAGCGGCTCGTTCAACAACGAGTTTTAGCGGGCCCGGCGCGCTGGCAAGTTCAGCCCACGGCACGACGGAGACCGCTGTGATCGCGACAGCCATGTATATCACCGATGCGGTGAGCATCGCGCCAATGATGCCGATCGGCATGTTGCGCTCGGGACGCTCTACCTCTTCCGCGACGTTGAGCATGTCTTCGAACCCAAGGAATGAGAAGAACGTCAGGATCGATCCCTGTAGGAGCAGCCCGAGCGTGAGATCGCCATGAGCATTCCCAGGTATTTTAGGGACTTCGAAAAGATCGGCCTGGCCCCAGAAACGGGCGCCCACCGCGATGACAAGCAACAACCCGAGTGCGGAAACCACCGTGAAAGCTGTGTTCACCCAGACCGATGTCGTGATGCCCCGAAACACGATCCCGTCTAAAAGCAGGAGGAACACGACGCCGATCAGCACTATCTCTGTCGGGCTGGATAAAACGGTGAACCCGAAGTCGAACCCGACGAGCGTATTCAAGTTCTCTGCCACGACCTTGGCCTGGGTCGCGATTGAGGCGAGGCCAGAACTAAGGACGGTCAGTCCGACCAGGTAGCTCAGCCATGGCGCACCGTATGCGCGCTGCGTCGCATAAGCAGCACCCCCGGCTTTGGGGTAGCGCGATGCAATCGACGCATAGCTGATGCCGGTAAGCAGAGCGGCGACCATGGCGACGAGGAATGCCATCCACACGGCGCTACCCATGGTCCCGGCCGCCTTGCCGATGAGACCATAGATGCCTGTGCCCAGCATGGAGCCTAAACCATAGAGCAGAAGCTGTCCGCCACCGATGGTACGCCTAAGCTCAGTCACTTCTTGGGATCGCTAGTAGTCCCGGTGCCAGAGCCCTCAGCTGTGAACAGCGTGAGCTCCTTGCCAGTGCCCCCACTGCGAAGGGACTCGCGTGTTACAAGCAAAGTGGAACCGGGAACGAGTGCCCCGGCAAGAAGGAGCCGAAAGGCTTCGGGCATATGCCCCCGCGCCCTCTCGGAAACAGTCATTTCGCTCGTCTCATTGGCCTGCCCGGGCAAAGGAAGGCGCAGCCAGCGAAGGCGTGTCCCATCGAGGCCTGCGAAGGTGAAGGCTTCAGTCGTGACAACCGCCCCGTCTATGTCAATGCCACTCGAGCCAATCTCGACGCCGCGCCGCATTACGACGATGCGGCGATCGCGGCCACTAACTACGATCGATAGCGGCCCGGTGGGGGAACGCTCGGGCTGCCAGCGGTAGGCCGTTCGTGCAGGAGTTTGCTCTGCGCCCGGCGGCGTGAGAATTGGCGGGGTCCCGACCACCTCCGGTGCCAGCGGATCATTGGTGATGACCACGGTGAGACCTAGCTTGGTGACCTCAAACAGCAGCTTGGCAAACGCGAGTGGCAACCTGACGCAGCCGTGGGAGGCAGGATAGCCGGGCAGGTTGCCCGCGTGCATCGCTATGCCCGTCCAGGTCAGGCGCTGCATGAACGGCATGGGAGCGTTGGCATAGAGGTTCGATTTGTGATCGACCTCCTTCTGCAGGATCGTGAATATTCCGGTTGGCGTGTCGTAGCCTGCTTTGCCCGTCGACACGGTCGATACGCCAATCGGCACCCCGTTCCGGTAAGCGTAGGCGCGCTGGGTTTGGAGGCTGACGATGATGGTGACCGGTCCATCCGGCGCAATCTCGGGCGCCCAGATATATTCTCCGGCCTTTAGATGCTCAATCGGTCCGTCAACGGGGATAGGCGCCTGAGCGTTCGCTGCGGCATAGGCCGAGCTGATGAGGAATGCTCCGAGCGCCCATATTATAGCTTTGCGGCGGTAGTGGCCGACGCCTGCTGCAAAGTATGCATGATTGCTGGGAAGACGACCTGCCAGCGCGATCATGCCGCTTGCGGAAGGCGTGCAACAAACGTCGCGCGGGTGATCGCGACCGATAGCCCAGCAGGGGTCGATGTGCTGCTTATCCGAGCGTCGAGCTGCTTTGCGAGGGCCTTGACGATGGCAGTGCCCAGGCCGCCTTTGCTTGGCGGCACATCACTGGTCTTGCCTACGCCATTATCCGAAACCGTCAGTGACCAGTCACTGCCTTGCACTTCATACTGAACTAAAATGCGGGCGTCGGGTCGGGGAGTCGGAAAGGCATATTTGATCGCATTGATGACGAGCTCTGTGACGATCAACCCCAGGCTGATGGCATCGGCCGAGGCAATGATGCTTTCGTCTGTGACGACATCGAGCACAATCGGTCTTCCCTCACCAATCATGGATGCCGAAAGGCCGCTGCCGAGTTTCACCAAATAGGCACCCACTTCGATGCGGTCGATACCTTCGGATGCATTGAGGTGCGTCTGCACTGCGGCCACAGACATGACCCGCTCGCGGGCATCCTCCAGATGATGGCGCGTCTCCTCGGAAGTCACGGATCCCGCCTTGAGCGTGAGAATGCTGGCGATGATCTGCAGACTGTTGGCGACCCGATGCTGCATTTCCTGGAACAAGATGCGCTGCTGGGCGAGGAGATGTTCGGTCTGCGCATTGAGCGCAGCCTTCTCTTGCTCGATCTGGCGCCGGAGGGTCACATCCTGAAACGCCAGCAGGATATTGGCGGTGTCCTTGCCTGCATAGGTCACAGTCCGAGCGTTCAGCAGCATGACCTTGCGCCCGATTGCTGGGAAGTCGTGCTCGACCTCGAAGCCTTCCATCGCAGGCTGTCCCGGAATGATCGTTGCTATCAAATGGCGCAGCGCCGGAATGTCCCATTGTCCGTCGCCAAGAGCGAATAGGGATCGCCCGCGAGTTTGGGCTGCGTCGACTTTGAAACATTCATAAAAGGACCGGCTTGCCGCCATGACCGAGAAGCTGTCGTCCAGCACGAGGAACGGCTCTGGGATCGTATCCACGATCGCGAGGGCGAGGGTCTGGGCGTCTTCGAGGTTCTCGAACTGTTTCATGTGAGATTTTCGCTCCGTCGGGCGGGAGCGTGAGACTCTCAGCCACCGACGAGCCAGGAGGACCGGTGGTGACATCCTTCTACACCTGATTGAGCGGTCCGCCTAATTCATTGGAGGTGTCGTTAGGTCATCCGACCTTGCCATGGTATATATGGCGCATCACCCGATCTGATGCAGGCATCCTGTGACCGAGGGACGGTAGCGCTCTCGCCTGAAGGCGGAGCAATGCCATGACCAGATTCAGAATGCCGCTATGAGCCTCCACACATTGGTCGGCCGTCATTCGGTCGATCCGCGGGGCACGCACTGGGAAGCCGGACTGTTCGTTGGCAGATGCCGCACGTGCGGCTGCGCGATGGTCAAGCCGCCCGGAACGACATGGCGGGCAGTTCCACCGGGTGCCGGCCAATGACGCTAAGGGAATCGACGGACCGGATAGTAATAATCGGTGCGGGGCATGTCGGGGCAACGGCTGCCTACGCAATGATGCTCCGGGGCATCTTTCCCGAGATCGTGCTCATCGACGACAACCATGCATTGGCGTCTGCCGAAGCCGCAGATTTGTCGGATGCCAACGCCTTGGCAAGACCGTCGCGTATCTGGGCCGGCACATATGACGACGCTGCGAGCGCGAAGGTGGCCGTCATCACCGCAGGCGCGGCGACCCATGGCGCTGAAAACCGTCTGTCCGTGGCTGCGCGTAGCGCGCAAATCGTGAGGGACTGTGTCAATGCTCTCGACGCTGCTGGGTTTGATGGCATTTTACTGATCGCGGCCAATCCCGTCGATGTGATGACAGCCATAGCGTTCAACTCTGGCAGCCTCCCCGCCAGCCAGGTCCTCGGGACCGGCACGCTGCTCGATTCAAACCGGCTGCGGCAAATGCTTGCCGCACACTTCAATGTCGCAGCGTCCGCTGTGGATGCCGTTGTGCTGGGCGAGCATGGCGATAGCGAAGTGGCGATTTTTTCTGCGGTCCGTATCGGCGGGATTCCCTTGCAGGAGTTTCAGACCGATCGCCCGATACTTGACACCGTCGCTGTCGCGAAAGCTGTGCGTGAATCGGCCTATTCGATCGTGTCTGGCAAGGGGTATACCTCCTTCGGCATTGCGACAGCCATCGTTCGGATTTGCGAGGCAATAATCCGCAACGAGCGCGCGGTTTTACCGATTTCGACCCTCATGCACGGAATCGCTGGTGCTGACGAAATTGCGATCAGCATGCCCTGCATCATTGGCGCAAACGGTGTGGAGCAGGTTCTAGCGCCGCTCCTCAACGCTGACGAGGCTGCAGCGTTCCGATCGTCCTCGTTAACGATCCAGGGCGTGGTGGAGGCTCAGGTCCGGGAGGCCGGGCTGCCGCAATCGAACGAAGTAGCCTGGCTCCGCGACGAAGCGAGAAGCCGTACGACATCTGAGTAACCCGACGCTCGAAAGGCAATGTTCCATGGCGGTCGATCCCAAACATCAGCTCCTACTCTACGTAGAGGATGAAAAGTCCGTGCGGACACCGGTTGCCGAGATGCTCAAGCATGCAGGCTTTGACATCCTGCTGGCAAATAACGGCGTGGAAGCCCTCAACTGCATCGCGACGGACGACGGGCATATTGATTGCGTCGTCACAGATGTGCGCCTCGGCCGCGGCTCGACGGGCTGGAATATCGGTCGCCGCGCTCGGCTGCACGCATCCACTATGCCGATCGTCTATACCAGTTCGTCGACCGCGGCTGAATGGATGGCTTATGGCGTGCCCATGAGCGAACTGGTGATCAAGCCATTTAGGCCAGCGCAGCTTATCGATGCGCTGTCCTCGGTCGCAGCCAGAGTACGCGCTGCCATTCCCCCTGTCGTCCGCCGAACATCCAAGCCGGTGGCGCTGGACAGCGCCATCTCGCTGAAGACGGGCAGCCGCCAAATCTCGGAGGAAACGATATGACGCAATCGGAAAATGTCTCACCGATCACGACCCGATCCGGCGCCCATTTTCATGTCCGGCGCGCACACGTCGGTGATGGCCCGACGATCAAGGCTTTCTTTGCCCACGTCACCCCCGTGGATCTTAGGTTTCGATTTCTCAGCGGGATCAGGGAAGTGAGCCAGGCGCAGATTACGATGCTTGAATGCCCACTACCCAATAGCGACAGCTTTCTTGTGTTCACACAGGACCAGTCCCGGATGGTTGCGACTGCAATGCTGGCTTACGGCGCCGACTTGGAGCAGGGCGAGGTGGCGATTGCAATCCGCGCCGATTATAAGGGCCAAGGCATAGGCTGGGCGTTGTTGGCCCATATTGCGCGCTACGCTGAGACAATCGGGTTGCGGACGCTGGAAGCAATCGAGAGTCGGGACAACCATGCCGCTATCGAGGTCGAATGCGACCAAGGCTTTATCGCCACTGAGTATCCCGGCGATTCCACGCTGATGTTGGTCAGCCGCACACTTGGGCGCCGATGATAGGCAGACGCGGTTCGACCGGCGGCCGCGGGGACCGCTAGCCCAGCAAAAACTCACCGACATAGCATGCAAGGACACCATCGAATGAGATTTCGAACCCAATGCCTGGGCCTCATGAGCGGGGTGCTCGCTTGGGCAGGTGCGGCCCCTGCCCATGGAGGTCGTCAGCTTGTCGACCAGCAATGCTCAGGCTGCCACGCAACAGGACCGGATGGCGTCAGCACCAACCCCGACGCGCCGACATTTCGTTCCTTATATCGCCGCTATCCTGTCGATGCCCTGCGGGAATCATTCTTGAAGGGCTTACAGGTGGGGCATCGCAATATGCCCCGATTCAAACTCACACCTCAGGAAATAACCGAAATCGTCGGCTATCTGGAGGATCTCAATCCCTGCGCCAAGCCTTCGTCCGACAAGGCTGCAATGGCCGCATGTTTTTCGCCGATGGAATAACGGTCTAATCCGCCCTTTCATGCCAACCCCGGAAGCCGCGGTATAAGAGATCAATTATCCGTTTTGCCAGCCCAGCCGCGTTCGCTTCCGCAAGTCCGCTTTTAGTCCCTTACACATAGGGGGGCGGCATCCTCCGCCAAAAGGCGCGACACTGGTGGCCCACGAACGTCGGAAACTGGCGAGAGCTGTCGGATGTCGTAGTTGTCGAGAACGGCAGAAAAGTGGCAGCTGCCGCCTACCGACCCTTCATAGCCGTTCAGCCGCTGATTTTCGATCCTCAGGTGCGGACGGGCGGCTTTTCAAAATTCAGCCCCTTAACGTCGCGCGCGTGAGTGACCTCGCTCGGTGGCAATATTTTCAACTATCTGCCGTAGAAGTGTCCCGCACTGGCCCGTCCAGAATGCCGGCGGACAAAATCCGGCGCGCCGTCATCGATCCCACAAACATATCGATGGGCCGCCTCGGTCACGGCACGATTGCTATATGCCTCTGCGAGGGCCGTCCTGACGTTGTTCCAGTCAGAAGTCGATCAGGCGCGAACCCGCAATTGCTGCCGCAGGCGCTCATACAAAGTTAATTCCGCCTCGTGCGAGATTTCGACAACAATAGCGAAGCCTTGCTGGCCGACATCCCCTGACCATCCTCCCGCGCAGCGCACGACCAGATAGTAGGCGTCACCGTAACTGCTGACGTCTCGTGAGAAGGTAACGGACGCGCTTTGAAGGCTCGATTTTTCGCGCGCTGTAGATGACGGAGATAAGGTGCAATTGTTGCGGTTGGCCATTTCCGGGATCGGTCCCTCGGCCTGCGTGCGTTGCCGGTAATGCTCGAAAATCGTTTCCGGCTCGCACCCACGAACGAGCCGGAAGCTCATCGAGACACCATTATAGTCGAGCCGGCTGTGGCGCACAGGTGGATCGTAGGCCAGGCTTACGCGGATCGTTCGACGACCACGTTCTGTCTGGAATGGTCGCGGAATCGGTATCTGATAGACCGCAAAATGGTCGATCGTGAGTTCGTCCTCCGCGTAAAGGACAACACGATTGTCATCGGAATAGGAGGCAAGCTCGGCATCGACCATTCCGTAGCCGCACTGCGCGCGGGTCGGCACCTCGCCTAACAAGGCAAGACGATGTGCAGCCTCAGATGGCACTGTTGCGCTGCTGGCAAGAAGCGCGCGTACAAGGTTAGCCGAGGCATCGGGGAATCTTCCCAGTATCTGGCTGGCTTTATAGGCAACCAGCGGCGCGGCGTGCGACGTACCGGACCGGGTTGCGAAAAGACGATCCACCGGGCGATGGTGAAGCGAGAGGACACCGGCTTCCGGGCGGACCTCACCACCCTGAAGGAGGTTTGTCGTACCGTCGTAAATCAGTGTTCCACCGATATCCGTAAAATCAGGTTTGATGGCGCCTCTTGCGCCTGGCCCCGCGCGCGAGAAGGGGGACGGTTCGAGCCGCTCGGTGATGGGCCGAATTCCGACCGTCCCCGCAGCTGCGGCTGGAAGACCATTTCCGTGGGCGAGTGCGCCGACCGTCACAATGTTCATGCCGCCGGCGGGTTCGCAGAGTCGGTTGGCAGGCTCGGACAGGTAGGAAGGATATTCGGTCACAGCCTCCTCAACCCGCAAATGGCTGCGCGGATGCCGATTCCCGGCCGAAACGATGATGACTACATCGAGTTCACGCACCAGTTCATCGAGCGTTTGAGCCCACACGCCGACTTTCGTCCCCTCGATCAGTTTGGTGCGGTCGCCCAAGGAGATCACGAAAATGCGGCACCCAAACTCGTCATTTAGTCTGGTTATGGCCTCACGCATAAGGCGCGGGACCAATCGGCTGTTGGGAAAACGCCCGCGCTCATCCACGACCTTGGCGGAACAGAGCCGCGCATTTCGTACAAGTGCTTCATTGCCGAGCTGCGCCCGAAGATCGCCAAAGGTTGCAATGCCTCCAACGAACGTACCATGTCCCCAATCGTCGGCCGTCCCAAGCGTCGCCGGCACTCCGATAGCACCGGCGATGATGTCCTCGATCAACGGATGGTCGTTCACGCCACTGTCGATGATGCCGATCAGCGGGGCATCGGCGGCCAATTCTTCGACGGGAGGCAGTTCTCCAATCGCCAGATCGCCCGTGTCGCGCTCCATAAAATCCGGTTCGGGCGGGAAGTCGATTTCAGCAATTTCTTCGATTGCAAGAAGTGGACGCACCATTCGACCATCACCGCTCAGACGAACCATCGTGATGTTCGGGCCGATATGCCGATCCAGCTCTTCGGCACCAAGCGCTTCAGCATAGGCGACGATCTCGTCCAGCTTTCGCTCCCGCAGCTCACGCCGCCCGAGATCCCAGAGTTCGAGATCGACGATATACTGTGTGCCAGGCTGGAAATCTTCTGTCTCAACGAGGGCTGCTTCGCGTGCGCGAAGGCCAATGCGATCGCGCGGCGCTACTGCGGCGATCCCTTCGACGTTGGCGATGAAGCCCGCATAGGACGGATTGATTTGGTCGCCACGCACGCCTTGACCATAAGCTGTCATCTTGCGCCGGAAATCAGTCAGTTCATCATTGGAGGCGAACAGGATGAGTGACCGATCTTCGTCGCTCGAAAGCACGGTCAATCCGACCTTGGCCCACTCCTCCTCCAGCAATGGCCCGCTCATACTGACGCGAAGGATCAGCGCAGGGTTGACCGCATCCGGGCGTCGACGCTGCCGTTGGACTTCCACGGCTTGGTCGAGTTCTTCACCGAGTCTGCGGCTGTGGCCACCAGGCTCTCGCTGGGGCGGAGGTCCGCCGCCGCCTGTCTTTCGACGCGGCAGTCGCTCAGGCAGCCGTACCAGCTGCAAATGATCATAGCGGGCCATTTAGTAGAGGTCAGTCCGCCGCCATGCGTCTGGTTCGACGCTTCCGCCGCTGTTCATCGGCGACCGCAACTTTGAAATCGGATTCCCCGACCTGCTTCCGGCGATCGATAATCGCGCTCTTCATGGACTGAACACAGATCCGGTTCAGCTCCGCATAGGAATAGCCTTCAAGCTCCGAGAGATGATCCTCGGGATCGAAGGCAATTGCCACATTCTTGAACTTCATCTTGAGGAAGCGCGCAATCATGCGCGCATCGGGCCGGTCGAACCAGATAACTTCGTCGAACCGACGCCATATCGCTGCGTCGAGCGAATGATCGAGATTGGTCGCCGCGACGAGATAGCCTTTCGGCTGTATCCGATCGATGAAGATCAGCAGACTGTTGACGACGCGCCGCAGTTCGTTGTGCTCGCCACCCTCGTCGCGCGCGCGGGCGATCGCATCGAACTCATCGAAAAACAGAACCGAGGGCTGCTTGCGCGCAAATTCGAATATTTTGCGGACATTTGTCGCTGTCTCACCAAGGTAGGACGAGATCAGGCGATCGAGCTTGACCACATATAGGGGCAAGCCCAGTTCGGCTGCAAAAATCTCTGCGCAGAGCGTTTTCCCGCAGCCTGGCGGGCCGCAGAACAGCATCTTGGACCGAACGGAAAGGCCCCGTCGGCGAATTTCCTCGCCACGCCGAAACTCATCCATTAGCCCCAGGAAGATGCGGGTATTCTCCGCTGAGAGAACGATGTCCTGCTTGTTGTGGCTCGGCTCGACCAGCTCGATGAAATCGCCAGCGGCGTCCGGAAACGGAATGAGCGAGGCAAGCGCCTTCGGTCGGCTGGCCTTGGGAGGGGCAACCTCAAGCGAGCGCCGGAGCGAACGCGCAAGCACCTTGTTGTTCTTCGCTTCTTCTTCCGTGATGATTTGCTCGGCGACCGCCCGGAACTCCTCGTCCCGGCCGTAACTCGCCAGCAATCTTTTCATCAGCTCGCCGCGCGCCATGTTATCCTTGCCAGCAAATCGGTCCCGTAGAAGTACGATAGCGGGATCGGCAGATTTTGCCACCTGTTCGCGAAGGCAGCGAAGCATTTTTCGTCAGGCTGAGCACGCTAATCGTCGCGGTCAGGGAGAAGGAAGCGCCTCACGATCGGTATTCTATCCCCATAGCGAGGCAGGTTCAGCGAGTTCAATCACATAACCAATGGTCTCTTTGGCGTCGTTCGTAAGCGTGTGCCCCTCAAAAGCGTAGCTGAGCCCGTCTCCCAGCTCATGCACCTGCCGACCATGCGCAGGCAGCATCGTACCCTGCATCCCTTCTAATCTGACATAGACAGTGCCGTCGAACAGTCTCACCGTCCCGTGACGCTTGAAGCCATGACCACGCAGTCCTGTGGGGAATTTCCAGTCAAGTTCGGCGTGCGCAACCTGCTGACCGACCGATGGCGCCGGGACCTTGGGAATTCGCTGGAGCGTGGCCTTCGCGATGATCTGGTCAATCTGCTTGACGCTCGTGATCGTGATGGACTCGATCGCAAGGCCGCTGATGACAACCGCCTCAACCGCTTTGTGCGTGATTGCCCGGCGATAGGCCTTAAGCAGATCAGTGAAAAGACTATGGAATTCGGAGGGGTCGCTGGCGAACCCCAGATGAACGATCGAGGCCAAGTTCGTCATGAAGCCAGGCAGAACATCCGACCCCAGTTGCAGCAATCCAGCAACCTCGACGGCATCCTTCAGCCTTGCCCAGTAGCTGCCGGTGCCACTATCGACAATTACCAGATCGCGGGGCTGTTCACCGTTTGCGCGACACCACGCCCTGAACGCCTTGTTGTGAGCTTTCAACAGATCGGCGGCGATGTTTGCGCTTATTGTTCCACGGATCTCGATCAGCAAGCCGGGCTGCTTCCGAGCCTCTTCCAATGCGATCAGCGCCACCCATCGTCCCCTTTCGATGTCAAACGCTATGTCTGACGGTTCGCCACCGAAATGACAATCAGGATAAGGTCGGTCGCTCCGCCCGCCGGCTCCTCTTCTGTTATCCTCCTATTACGGGCGGATTCCGAAAAACTTCACATTCGCCAGATATCTCACAGGTAAACCGTGATGATTGAACATCTGTGACGCGACGAGACTCGTTCCGGACATAAGACCGGGGGACGGGGACCAGTAACGGCACAAGCCCCAAAAATCTTCCACTGCGGCAATTCTACGCAGCTGACATGGTGGTCTTTTAATCGGCATTCTACCGTCGGAAGGACGAAAACGGCTCACCATATCAGCAGCGCGCAGAAGCACCCAACAGTCGATCCGGCTTTCAGGCGCGAGCAGCCTCCAGCGCCTCACGAAAGTCCTCGACATCGTTATGCCAGGGCTTGTCAATTTCGGCGTAAAGGTGACGCAACCGAGCGAGATAGTCCGGGCCACCGCTTAGAATGCCGCCTTCCACAATCGATTTGACCAGCACTGCCCGCAGGATGTCGTGTCCCTTGCGCATGCGCGAGTCGCGTAATGGGCGTATGGCGACTTCAAGAAGTGTGCTCTTGAACGGTTCGCCGAGACGATCGGAAAGGACCACCTTCCGCATACAGATGCCGACCGCCAGAGCGGCGGACTTGGGAATATTGTCATTCTCATGGACGAGGGTTGCCAATTTCGGCGTATGATGATGGCCCTGCGGATCGACTACCGCCGCAAGCGCTATCCAGTCCGCCAGATTGTCCATGGCGATATACAGAAGCCGCGCGGCGCGAGTGGGATACTCCCCGAAGACCTCGCTCCCCGCCTCATCCTCGTAGATCTCCTCCAGCCGCTCCACGACATGGTGCGTATAGAAGAGCCACATGTGCCAAGGGACATTCTGACAGGCGGCGGCCTGCACCATGATGTCGAAGAAGCGCAACCCGACGAATACCGGATCGCGCCACCGTCCTTCGTCGTCCCAATGATGGTCGAAGGCTCGGTTGAGCGTCTCGACATAATCAGGCGCATTGTCCACTCGCAGGACTGCGATCATATGCTCTCCGATCGGCTGGTAGGCCTCGAGATTCTCGGCGACGCGCGCATCAGACAGCAGCGCATGAAGGAACCAGTTGCGCTCGGGGATCACGTAGCCGCATCGGTCGAGATTCTGATTGCTGCGGATCTCGTCGTAGAGCGCACTTCCCGGATGGGAAATCAGCCAGCCCAGCAATCGCGTTGAATAGTCACCGACCTTGTATGAGCGCAGGCCGAGGAGCCGGGCGCCGAATCGCGGACGATGCTCCGCGACCCAGTCCACGAAGGCGCGCCGGGAGAGAAGGGTCTGAAGGATGCCATCCGCCGCTTCGCGCATCTTCTCATCCGACGGAAGTAGCCGCGCGAACGCGCGTCCGGTTTTGTTCCTGAGTTCGGAGAAAAGGGGCGGCCGATCTCGCGGTTGCTCCTCTTCCAGACCGATCAGGACGGGGTCGAGCGGCGGCCGCTGCTTGGCACCTGTGAGGCGGGCACGTCGAACCTGATAGGGGAGCTCACCCGCCGCACAGTCATCCGCCAGTCCGACCGAATCGTTGGCGAGATCGACGATGTCGCCATAGCGCCCTGTTTCTGCAAATCGGTCGATCAAACTCCTCAATGCCGGGAGCGACCCGACTTTCGGTCGCGGTCGCAACCAAGCATAAGCCAGAACTCCGAGCCAGAGGAATACAACCAAAAAGGCTGCTTGCTGTGGCGTGACCGGGCCATCCTTCGAAAGGGTCGGACAATAGAGTGATGTCCATTTCGGGCAAGGCATTGCCATGAGGTCGAAAAACTCGAAATACAGAACCGATAGGGTGAATATCGTCGACCACAGGATCAGTGTGGTCCGGGCCATCGACAATTGCAGCCGCGTCACCGGAGATACGATTGCCAGCGCCGCAGCGATGAGGCCAAGAAAGGTGATGAAGCCGTCTAATGTCATATTGGAGGCGTAGCATCACAGCGCGCGGAGCAGCCATATCTTTCGCCGGATATGCATTCTGGATGGCCACCGCGCGCCAGCCCACTCAACCACGATCTGCCGGAAAATAGAGCTGTACCCTCACGCAGGTCGGCAAGTGGCCGCCATGTTTGATGTCGATTTTGTGATAGGATCTGCCCAGCTGTTTATTACCATCATTACGTTGATGATCGGCGTGAGGCGCATTTCGATCAAGAGACGGTTGGCCAGCCATATGCTGGTAACGTCCGCTTCCTTAAATTCTCAATTTGAAGCGGACAGACGCGAATGTCCCAATCCTCGCCGTCGAGGTGCTTAGCAGGCGGGCCAACGATTTACCTCGCACCGTCCGCGCCGCATCGCGCCGCGACCTCGCCCACGGCTGCCCGGTAATGTCGACATACCCGCTCCTCGCGCATCCCAAAACGCAGTGATACTTCCGCCACGCTCATTTTTCGCCCGACGACTAGAATGAGTATACGACGGGTCAGCGGCTCCATTTTGGCGACGACTTGCCTGATCCGCGCAGCTTCCTCGCCGCCGCCCACGCCGATCGGCCCAGCCATCATCTGCAGGTCAACAGTATCGAGATAGCGGTCGATCCGGGCGCAGCAACGGTCATCGTCCGCCAAGTTTTGAACGCACAAAATCAATTTCGCCAATGCGTGGCGCAGGACAGGTAGCAAGGTCACAGCAGGACACTCCGCATATCGGGTTCAGTCCCCAACCCGTTCCCCCTTCCCTCCCAAGGACCCGCGAAAATACTGTTTCTCGTGCGCGAGGGATCAGCGCGTTCTACCTACCCCTTTCCCCCTCGGCACTTCCCCGCTTCAAACCTTGCCCTCACCGCTGCGACAGCGATCACCGCCCGTAGGGCCGGGATCGGCGCAGCCGAGCCCGGTCGGCGCGGCGGCACGCCGTGCCGACAAGAGCGCGATGCCCGCGCAGCGGGCAGTCGCCCACCCCTTCCTTCAGCTGCTAATCCGCTTCGTAAAAACGTCATAATGGGCTTCTTAGGGGGTTGCGCTGCCCCGCCAATCCGGCAAGGTAGCCTCGCTTCCGCTGAAAGCGCGGAAGCGGGGCGTGGAAACCTCTTTCTTGCAGCTCGGTCACAGTTTCACTGGGGCCGGGTGGCATGCGCGCATGTCCAGCCGGCAACGGTAAAGGCGCATGCGCCTGCCGCAAGACAGGTTTCCAACATCCGGCTTTGGCCGTCGCCCCGAGTGGACATAGGTGCGACGAATGAGCCAGGGCAGAAGCGAGGATCGCCTGCGCGATCCGGTCATAATCAGAGATTCCGGCAGGTTCAGCTTCCCGGAATTCTACACAAGGGAGAAGCCCCGCCTCATGCGCTTCTTCACGCGCCAGCTTGGCAATCAGGCCGATGCCGACGAACTTGCCCAGGAGAGCTTCACTCGTTTCGTGCGCGCAGCGCCCGCACAAGCGCTTGCCAGCCCACAGGCTTATCTCACGCGCATCGCGACGAACCTGCTGCGCGATTTCGTCGAGCGCGGATCCACCCTGTTGTCGAAACGCACCAAGCCGCTCGACGATGGCCTGTATGCAATTGCCCCATCCGACACCCATCGCGAGTTGCAGGCAAAGCAGGATCTGGCGCGCTGGAAGCTGATCCTCAACCAACTTCCGCCACAAACGCTAGATATCTTCCTGCGCAATCGGGTCGAAGGGCAGACCTATGTCGCGATTGCAGCAGAGCTCGATCTTCCGCTCTGGGTCGTGCAGAAACAGATGGTCAAAGCCATTCGCCATGTTACCGCCTATCGCGAGGCGAATGATGACTGACCTGCCTGCCGATCATGATCCCCACGAAGGATCGCGCGATGCCCATGAATGGGCCATGCTGATCATGGCCGACGCGGACGATGTGCCAGATCCCAGGAATCTCGACAGGCTAGGTCCACATCAGCGTGCCTTCGACGTCTGGATCGCCGAAAACCCGTCCCGCAAACTCGCCTATCTGCGCGTGGTAGACACCGTGCAGCAGGCAAGCCAAGCCGCGGCCCAAACGCATTTGCACAGGCCTCTCCTGCGCCAGACGCGAAAAGTGGACAGCCGCCAACCGCAGCGTCTCCTCGCCGCGTCAATCGCACTTTGCTTTATTGCGGCAACGGCTCTGCTTTGGCGTTCAACCGATGGGCCTCCCTCGCTGATCGGGCAGAGCGAGGCGCGCACGCCGCTGGAGACACGGGTCGGCGAGGTGCGCACGGAGCGCCTTGAAGATGGCAGCTCTATCTTATTGGATACCGACACGTTGGTTCTGATCGGATATACTGCTGAGCGCCGCACGATCGAACTCAAGCGTGGACGTGCCCGCTTCACCGTTGCCAGCCAGACGGCAAGGCCCTTTATGGTACATGGGCGCGGCATTGAGGTGACGGCAGGCGTCGGCCAGTTCGACATGACGATCCGTGAGGGCACGCGCGTTCATGCCATCGAAGGCAAGGTCAATGTCACGCTCACCCGCGCTGTCGCTGGCGCTGGCCCCCGCCCGCAACCCAAAGCCCTGACATTGCATCCCGGCCAACTCCTGACGCTCAAGGCTGGACAAATCCCGGATTTTTCCGTCAATTCTGCCAGACTGTCAGAGCAGCAATGGGTGAGCGGCGTGAAGAGCTATGATTATGTCCCGATAAGCGACGTCATCGCCGAAGCAAACAGCTATAGCGAGACCAAGATCGTTCTGGCCCAGCCGACCCTGGGCGCGCGCGAGATTTTCGCTGACATCGAAATCCGCAATATTGAGCGCGTTGCCCAAGCCTTGAGCGGCTTTCTCAACCTCAAGATCGAACGAACCCAGAAAAACATATTGCTGCTCACCGCCGAAAAATAATGACGCATTGCAGCTTTAGATAGGCGCGCGCCCGTCTTCCGTTCTGAGCCTCAATAAGAGGCCCTGCGGAACAAGGGGGCAAGTTTCATGCGTATCGGTAAAATTGCGCTTCTCAGCGGCGTTGCACTGTCCATGTGCATTCTGGTTCCCCAGATCCGTGCGCAGGAAGCACCCAAAAGCTACGATCTGCCTGAGCAGGATCTTGGCGATGCGCTGCGCGCCATAGCCAGGATGAGCGATTATCAACTCGTTGCCGATGGCCCGTCGCTCAAGGGTCGTCGCGCCCCATCGCTCGCCGGAGCCTACACGCTCGAAGACGCCGTGGCCACCCTCCTCGCGCCTTCGGGCCTCACCGCTGACATCAGGGAGCGCACCATCACCCTGCGGGGGCGAGAAGCGCCGTCGCGCGAGGCGGTAACCAGCGCGACGGACATCGAACTGTCGGTCACAGGATCCCGCATTCGCGGCGCGAAGCCAACATCTCCGGTAATATCGGCCAGCCGCGAAAAAATCGTCGAGCTCGGCCATAGCGACCTTGGATCATTCGCACGCAGCATCCCGCAAAATTATAATGGCGGCCAGAACCCAGGCGTGGTGTCCGCTCGGCAGAATGGTTCGGAAAATGTCACGTCGTCGTCCGCTCTCAACCTCAGGGGATTGGGCGCAGACGCTACGCTCACCTTGCTCAACGGACATCGGCTTGCCTATGACGCGGTGAGCCAGGGCATCGACATATCGGCTATACCGCTGGCGGCGGTCGAGCGGGTCGAGATTGTCGCTGACGGCGCATCGGCGCTTTATGGTTCCGATGCTGTCGGCGGCGTAGCCAACATCATCCTCCGCCGCGATTTCGACGGCCTGGAAACCAGCGCGAGAATTGGCGGCGCGACCGATGGCGGGGCGTTCCAGCAGCAATATAGCGGGGTGACGGGTCGCAGATGGAAGAGCGGCGGCATCATGATCGCCGGCGATTTCGCTAGGGCGACCGACGTCTCTGCCGGCCAGCGTTCCTACACACATGGCGCTGTGAACCCTGAAATGACCATATTGCCGTCAAACAAGCAATTGAGCGCTGTAGTAGCAGGCCATCAATCCTTGGGCGACGTCATGGAGTTCGGGCTCGATGCCCATTATATCCGCCGTAAATCCCGTTTCTCACTGCCCAATGGCAGCGGCACGAATATTCAGTCCGGCGCCACCGCCTCCCCGGACGTCGAGAGTTGGTCGATCAGCCCGTCCCTCACCTTCCACCTGCCTGCCGACTGGGAAATGACCGCCCGCTTCACGCGCGCTATCAGCGATAGCGGGGTCAAGGCGGAAGTCTTCTCAGGCAGCAGCCGGTTGTTCGTCAACGATGTGCGCTACAAGAATGACCTTTGGTCAGCAGAGTTCAGCAGTGAAGGCCCTCTCTTTGCCTTACCGGGTGGCGACGCACGTGTCGCGCTGGGGGCCGGACTGCGTGCCAACGGCCTGGATGGCTCGATCTTCAGAACGACGTCAACTGCAACCTTTGCCATCCAAAATTATACAGACTCGCAGACCGCTCTATTCGCTTATGGCGAGATGTTTCTACCGCTCATCGCTGGCGCAAATGCATTGCCACTCATTCACGCGCTACAGATCACCGGCGCGTTGCGATATGAACGCTATGACAAGATGGGCAGCCTTGCGACACCCAAGCTTGGCATTGCCTATCAGCCGATCGCCGATCTGACGCTCAAGGCCGCGTGGGGGAAATCGTTCAAGGCGCCGACGCTCAGCCAATTAAATATTGCTCCGCAGGCGACGATGTACGCTTCAAGCCGATACCTGCCAGCGCCCCCAACCAACGAAAATGTTCTGCAGATCGACGGAAGTCGAAAGGCGCTGGAGGCTGAAAAGGCCAGAACCCTTACATTCACCGTCCAGTTGGAGCCTTCATCGATAGCGGGTCTGAAACTCGAGGCCAGTTTCTTCGACGTCCGCTACAAAAACCGCGTAACCTATCCCATAGCGTCCAGTTCGCAGGCATTCAGGGACGAATATGCCGACCTCATCATTCTCAATCCGACCCTCGATCAGGTATTGGCGGCAACTGCCAGCCTGCCGCTCGGCGTTCAAAATCTAAGTGGCACCGCTTATGATCCTGCAAACCTTGCTGCGATCGTCTACACCGGATATCAGAATGTCGCCCGTCAACATATTCAGGGGGTGGATAGTTCGATCGCCTATGCCTTCTTTTCCGGCAGCAGCGATTTCAAGCTTGAAGCCAATGCCAGCTACCTCAAAAGCGATCAGCAGCTAAGCGCGGGGCAACCCGTCTTCGAACAGGCCGGCACCATATTCCGACCACCGCACTGGCGCGGGAGCGCGAACGCTAGCTGGAAGCGCGGCGAGATAAGCATAGCGATCGCCTATAATTATCTTGGCGGCACCAAAGACAGCCGAACCAGCACGACCTACCGGGTCAAAGCCTTTCATTCGGCTGACGCCACCATTGGTTGGAAGCCTCAAGGTAGCGGCCTCTGGGCTGGTTGGTCATTCCTACTTGCGAGCCAGAACATCTTGAATCGGAAGCCGTCGCTTATTCGCACGACAAGCGTCGCCCTGCCCAATTATGATGCGACAAATTATCCCGCGATCGGGCGCACCATCAGTCTTACCCTTTCCAAGGCCTGGTAATGCTCATCTCCCTCGCGATGAGCCTTGCTGGCGCAGCTACGGCCGCCCTGCCGGTCGTAGCTGCGGATCTCGATTGCGCGAAGATGTTAGAGGTTCGCCGGCCGGCGGGAGCCACTCGCCCCATCGAGGCCACCGATCTCATCGAAACCCTGGATATCGGCTCCAATGGCGGGATGGAAAGCGATCCTGTTTTTACCCTCTCGCCCGATCAATCACGCCTCGCTGTGGCCGTGCGAAGGGCCGACGGGAGGTCCAACAGCTATTGCTCCGGCATCTATATTGTCGGCCAGGATGGGCAAGCATCGCTGATCGACGTGGGACCTGGCGTCGCCTTCTGGCGTTATGATAATTTCTTTGGCACGCGGGGATTTCCCACTGCCGTCACCAAGGTCATCACGCCTCGTTGGTCTTCAAACGGAGACAATCTGGCTTTCTTGAAGCTCGTCAATGATCGGTTGCAATTGTGGCGTTGGGATGTGGGGGGCCATAGCCGCCCCGTCGCAGCACCAGAAGATGATATCGTCGATTTTCGGTTCGGGGCCGACGGCAAAAGCCTAGTGTACAAGCAGCGCGCGGATGGTCCGTCGACGGAAGAGCTGAATCAGGAAGCGGCACGGGGCTACCGTCTCGATGAGCGCTTCTTTCCATTCGCGTCGCCCGCGCCCTATCCGCGCGGCGGCGCTGCCTATCGTTTTTATAAAGTGGATCTGGATGGCAGCGCTCGCCGGCCAGCAATCGAGGCGGAGATCGCCGCCTTCGCCAACGATCGATCGACGGCTCTGCGCAACGGCCCGACAATGGTCGATGTCAAAGCGGATACCGAGGGCATGAGCCGGATCCATATGGCAATCGGGACGGCGGAGCAGTTTTGCCGCAGCGCCAGCTGCACCGACATCGAAGGTCGGCCATGGGTCACGCAGTCCGGACATATTCGGTTCGTACGGCGAGAGGGATGGGGCCGAAGCCTTACTGCTATTTACGAATGGAAGGGCGGCGACACAGATCCTGCCCGCCTTTTCCAGACGAGCGACCTGCTCATGGGATGCGTACCCCTCGACGATGATGCCCTGTGTGTGCGCGAAAACGCGACCCGGCCCCGATATATAGACAGGATCAGGCTGCAGGACGGCAAGAGCAGGACCATCTTCGAGCCCAATCCCGATCATGCAAAGATCGTCCACGGTAGAGTTGAGCGGCTGCAATGGACCAATGCGATGGGAATCCCCAGCTATGGTGATCTCGTCTATCCACCGACATTCCAGCCGGGCCGCCGCTATCCGCTGATCATCACCCAATATGAAAGTCGGGGGTTTCTGCGCGGGGGCACTGGCGATGAATTCCCCATCCAGCTTTTCGCAAAGGCAGGCTATCTGGTCCTCAACATCGAGCGCCCCCAATCGCCCGTTCCCGCCAAGCAGCTTGCCCCACTTGAACGGCAAAGGCGCGAAAATGCCGACTTTTTCGCAAGACGCAATATCCTGTCGACCATAGAGACCAAGGTCTTGGAGTTGATCGACGCAGGCCTGGTCGATCCGGACAGGATCGGGATTACTGGACTCAGTGACGGCTCGACAACGACACAATTTGCGGCGCTGCACAGCCAAATGTTCAAGGCTGCATCGATCAGCGGTTGCTGCTGGGAGCCCTCCCAGACCTGGCTTCTGGGTGCCGCCATCCAGCAACATTATCAAAGCATAGGCTGGCCTGCTTCGCCAGAAGCCGGTTCAGCCATCTGGTCACAAATGTCGCTTTCCCGCAATGCCAGCCGCGTTGCTTTCCCCATTCTCATGCAAGTGGCTGATGGTGAGCTTTACCCCACGCTGGAAGCTGTCCGTGCGCTGCGCGCTGCCAATAGTCCGGTTGATGTCTATGTTTTCCCTGACGAACTCCATATCAAGCGCCAGCCAACCCACCGCCTGAACGTCTATCGCCGCAATCTACGATGGTTCGATTTCTGGCTGATGGACAAGATGCCCGCCGATGGCATCGAGCGTGAGGAAGCGTCGCGCTGGGCGCAGATGAGGAGAGATTGGAAACAAGGCCCGATAGATTTGCCGACATCGGATTAGATGCTCTAGGCGCTACATAGCCGCTACATCATCCGCGCCAATGTTCGATCCAGGCTTCCATGTCGAGCAGAGCCGATAGGCGCATATAGCTCAGCTCTAAGCCGGAATCGGATACCAAGGCCGCGGCTAGAGTGTCGGCATCAACCATGCCCCGCGCGACCAGCTCGCCGTCCATCAGGCGGTCGCGGACTTCCTTCCTTTTGCTGCGGAGAAGAGCGATTGCAAAACTGCTTGGGCTGCCCTTGCGCCGCCGGTCCCGGATGATCGGTGGCAATGCATCATGATAGGCCTTGCGTGCGACGGCGCGGTCACGGCCGCCCTCGACCATGTGCCAGCCTGGTATTGCAAGCGCCAGTTCGACAATGGGCTGGGAGATGAGCGGATTTATGAGCGGCATGTCGAAGGCGCGCAGATAGCCCTCAATGTGATTCTGGATGCGCAGCAGAAAAGCGACATGCCCTACCTTGCCTGCGCGCGCGCCATCCTGCTCTTCAAGCCACGGATGGGATAGGGGCCGGGACATTATATCTTGCCGGGCCTCACGCGTCATGAATTGAAGATTATACTGCCAGGCATAGGGGCGTTTTAGCTGTCGATATTGACGCACGGCCTGCCACAAGACCGTCCATGCCGATATCTCCAATTTTCCGGCAATATCGTGCAATGTTCGCAAGGCGTCGGCACCAAGGCCTCGTGCTCTCATGCAATCCAGCAGCGGGCGCAGCGAATTGCTGTTGTAAAAGACATTGTCTCCGCCACTGCCGGTGTAGATTGCGTCAGCTTCCGCCACCCCTGCCACACGCATCGCCGCGGCGTGAAAGGCGGTTTCATGGATCAGACCAATGGGCTTTGGAAAATGTCTGGCGCTCGACACGGAAAGGTCGATGTCAGCCAGATCATAGTCCTCCTCTATCAGCGAAGCACCGACAGCGCTGGCTATAGCATGGGCATAGTCCCGTTCATTCCCAAGCCCATCCCCGGTGCTGATCGTGACACAGCTAAAGGGCCTTTTGCTCGTTCCCAAAGCCGAAGCGACAATTGATGAATCAAGGCCACCCGACAAGGTCAGGAGTGCAGCGCCTGTGGTCGACGCCCATGATGCAACGCAATGATCCACAGTCCGCTTTAGGCGCTCCGCCATCGCCGCCGCGCCAGGCCGCTCTACCGGCGATATATGGTCCCAGGGTGACCAGAAGCTAGTTACACTGCTCCGCCCGTCCGTAAGACGCTCATAGGTTCCCGGCAAAATTTCCCGAACATATTGGATCGCCGTCGTTGCAGCAGGCAAATCTTTTGCAGCGAGATAACGCGGTATTTCGTCCCACGCGATTGTCGGCTTCAAAATACCGGCGGACACGAAGAGAGATACGTCGGACGCCGCTGCCCAGCCACCCGATACCGGGATAATATAGCAAGGCATCGCGCCGGAGGGATCCCGCATCATTGTCAAACCGCCGCCATCGGCAAGCATGGCGACATATCCACCCCAAAAGCGGTCACGCAGCGGGACGATAGGGTCAGGTTGCGCCAAAGACTCGATCGCTAGCGCATCGTCTGGTGCTATTCTGCGGGCAGGCCCATATTTTGGGAACAGGGTGCCAAGAACATATCCACTGCCACCCGGTATGGTCAGAACATCCTCGATCGACCGGACAAGGATCGCGAGCCCTTGCTGCTGGATGGCGTGACGCAGGCCGGTCGCGCTCTGCGCTCTTTGGATCAACCCTTCCAGCGCGACCTGAGCCGAACTCGAAAATATGAGAAACTGACGCAGCATCAGACGCAAAAAATTGGCTGGAAGGGTCGAATATTCTCAAGTCGGTCATTGAGGACGGTATCGCCCGACTGCACCCAGCAATGCGCAGAGAAAGGCTGGGCACTTACGCCCATCACCAATGTCGCATCCATGCCAGTCGCACGGACCATATAGACATAGGCGATCGAGCTTGAGAGGCAATGGCGATGCCGGGGGCGCAACGGCGCAGTCGCAGCAAATGCCTGGCTCAAAGCAATGAAATCCTCCGCGCGGTTGGCGGTAGTGGCCGGATGGCGCGTCCCAAGTCGGTTGATAATCACCTCAAAACTGGACAGGCGCAGCCACACAATTGCACGAAGCTGGCAGAGGATGCATCGCATCGCATAGCGGACAAAGGGCGATGACGGTTTGAAACAGATATCCCTGGTTGGCCTTTCGATAGCAGCCGGGCGGATTGGCGCGCAGGCGCCATCGCAGGGGATGAGAATGCGCGCGCGCTCCAACTCCGCGAGTTCAGGCACGGGCTTTTCATCCTGCGAGAATTTTTGAAAGGCACGGTCCCATTCCGGTTTGAGCGCGAAATAGCGGTCGCCGGGCACATCGAAAAATATCGTGCGGCCTTCGGACACGCAAAAATGAAGACCATCGCGAAGCCTGTAAGCCATGCTCGCACCTATTGCTGAGTGGCGAAAAGAAAGGCGCGCATCGCCAGGGATACGCGCCTTTCCGCGATCAGTCGTCGGCAATGCCCATTTGCCGGATTTCGGTGCCCAGGCTGTCAGCGTTGCCGACGCCGGCACCCTTGGTCTCGACCGAGGCAGCGCCCAGATCGACGACCAGTTCGTCATGTTCGATGATGTTCGTCATGTTCATCTCCATCACAAAGCCGCACTATTTGCGGCGTCCATAATGGTAGGCGGCATTGGCCTTATATCCGATCTTATAAGCTCCCATTCTGAAGGCTTATAAGCTTGATTAGTCAATCGACTCACAGTCGTTTAGTCTCCGGCTTGTTAAGCCGTTCATTTAGCGCCACTGCTAAACGCTCGCTGCTCTGGTAGCAACCAATGAAATCTCGTCAGCGCGTAACAGGCGTCGACGGTGATATTGCCACATCGCGACACGCGTCGCATTTCTGTTACCCGAACGGGTGACGTTCCAGAGTGTCGCGAGTTCTTCACCCTGCCGTCCGATCCCCCCCTCATGGAGCCGCAGGATGGCGAGTCGCTCTCCCGCCTGGATGATGGCGTCGAGATGCTCGCCATTGGGCGAACAGCCTGCCAGCAACGAGAAGAACTCGCCCGCAGCGGCGGCGATGGCTGCGCCATCTGCTCTTTTGGTAACAAGGGCGACGGGCGGAGCACCAATTTCATCGAAGCGGATCATCACCTTCACGATCAGGCGAACAATGTCGGCATGCCAACTATAAAGATGAAAGGCGCTGCGCCTGCTAAGTGTCGGAATCGCGAAGCCGCCACCGCCCTGCATGTCGACAAGTCGCTCGCCGACCAGACGGTTCAAAGCATCGCGGACTGGGGAAATACTGGTCCCAAACCTCTCGGCAAGGGTCTGGGCGACCAATGGCAGGCCCGGTTGGAACCTGCCTGCTATGATCAGTTGCTTGATCTCCCGGTGAACCCGGGCGGCCGTATAGGCGTCAGGCGCCATGGCGCCACCTATGCTGCAGAGCCTGAGTCTGCCGGACCATTTTGCCCACCACCAGTCGGGCGGAGAAAGGTCCTCAGGCTCAGGTTGGATATGAATTCTATGCAGCGGGCTTCGAGTTCATACATGTCATCGAGGAAAAAATGGCGTGGAAAGTGCATATGATGCTCCAGAAACAGCATGGGAATGAGGAGATGCGCCGCCGAAAGGCCAAGGGCGTGCGTGCAGGCGACATGATCGTCGAAACGGGACTTCGGGTTACCCGCCTCAATTTCGCGCAGCCAGCGCACGCCGATCCCGACATCGGCGGCAAGTTGCTGTTGGGTTATACGATGGCGCCTGCGCCGTTCTTCAATGCGGCGACCAGAGATCGACTTGACCTCGGCCAGTATCGACGCCCCCTCTTCAAAGGCGCCACCTTGAGATGAGATCATCAGGTCCTCCCTGATCGCGTCTCAAAGCGTCCATGCACGTTCCAACGACCGCAGATTCGCGTGGATGACGCAATGCGTCAAATATATTCGTTTCCATTTTGAGACTATCGATTTCCCCCTTAGCGCCGTTGCGCTCGGGATAGGCAGACATGGCGTTCCAGTGCCGCAACTGTCCTGATCGGATCAGATCTTTCGTTGTCGTTCGACCCTGCTACTTGTTTGCGATGCCCGCCTGCACGCGCTGCCAGGCATTGGCAAGCTCATGATCTTCGCAGCTTTCCATCAGCGCGATCGCCAGATTGTGCAATGCCCCTGCAGAGAGACGGACACCGATCAAATCCGATTCCGCGAGCCGATTGAAGATGGATCCCGTCGCGCTATTGAGCACAGCGGTTGCCCCGACAAAATGCTCGCATCTGCCTGCCAGGCGCTTGAGCGATGGCATTGCCAGCTCTGCTACGAGCGCGTCGGTTTCCACCTTTTCCATGAGCATCACAGCAACGCCCAGGGTTGCGCCATAGGGAATGAAGCTCCTGGCGATCCGGGCGAGACGGTGGTGCTGGGCAAGGAACAGGTATGTCCCCTCTTCCGACAAGCGAAGCCGGTACGTTCGCGAACGATGCCCTGTCATGCCCCAAGCCCTTTGCGATTCGCGTGTATGACCCCCTGATCAAGACGACCGAGCATGAATTTGAAGTCGCTCACGTCCGATTTTTTCTGAAGTCACCGCAAAAAGCGGCACTGAGATGCCGATTTCGGCACTTCAGTGCCGCTTTCGGCATCTCAGTGCCCTCCCCATTGCGACCGTGAAAAAGCTGGCGCAACTGATGGCCATAGCGATGCGGACGACGAATTTCAGGCTGCTGCGGCAGAGAAAAGCCAAGCCTGGCCGTCATCTTGCATCGCACCGGAGGGCTGAACGCCTTCGCAACAGGAGACCTATATGAGACTGGCAATTGGGCCTGCCGTTGCGGCAGGGATGGTATCGGCTGCCTTGCTGGCGCCGACAGTCGGATGGGCGCGCCCGGCGGCAATGCCGGCGGCCCTTACGCCCCTGGCGCATCTCGATATCGGTGAGGCGAACGGGCAATTTGTGATCCGTCCCATACCGGCTGCATCCCAAACCTCGCCCGAACTCGTGCCGATTGGCGCATCGATCAGGATCGATGCGCGCCTCCTTCGGGCCCAGGCCCGGCGTTACGGGGAATTGGCCCGATGAGATACGCCCCTGCGCTAACCGCCCTCGCCTCCATTTTCGCGCTTGCCGGTCCCAGCCAAGCGGAGGACGCGACGTCGGAACCCAGCCTTGCCATTGTTGCAAAAGCCGCTGAGAAACAGCTGCGCCAGACCTTCACCAATCTCCAGTTCGAGGATTTCGGGCCATCGCCGGTCGCAGGGCCGATTTATCAGGCGAGCGCCGGTGGTCGGCTTATCTATTACGCTCCGCAAAGCGAGCATATCCTCTTTGCGACCATCTATGATCGCAATGGTCTCAACCTCACTGCGCTGGATCAGGAAAACCGGGCGCGCAAGCAATTATCCGCGATCGATCCGGCGCAGGCGCTGGCGATCGGCCCGGAGAATGCGCCCACTATCATCGAGTTTACCGATCCCGACTGTCCCTATTGCCGCGCGCTCGACCGCTTCTGGGCAACGAAGGCTGCCGAAGGAAAGCCGGTGCGCCGCCTCATCTTCTTCGTGTCGGGCATTCACCTGGACGCTGCATCAAAGGCCGAGCATATCCTTTGCTCGCCCGAACCGGCAGCTGCGTTCAAAGCCCTATATGATGGCGAGAAACCGGCAAAGCTGGAGACCTGTCCCAAAGGACGCGCCAAGGTCGAGGCTGACGCTGCGCTGGTCCGCAAGATCGGCGTGAGCGGGACCCCCACCCTGATCGCCAATGGCACGATCATTTCGGGGTTTCAGCAGGCGCAGCTGGAGGCGTTTCTCGATACGCCACAAGGTAGGCCACTGGGAAAGCACCCTTCGAAGGCATTGCCCGATGCACACCGGTGATGCCTCTCATCCTGCCATGGCTCGCTTGTCTCCTGCGTGTGCGGGAACAGGCGGACCGGAATGCCGGCGGTCGCGCGCTCATGGAGCTGTCCCATGCGACATTCGGCATGCCAGCGAGATCATTCGCCGGCGAGGCGTAGCTGCGGACGGCTCCCTTTTCGATGGAGACCAAAGATGACGACCCTATCGCGCAACCGTGCGCTTGCCCTTGCCGACCATGGCGCGACTGCCCTTGTGGCGCTGCTCGCCATGACCGGTATCGCCCATGCTTTTTCCGCGCCCGCCGCCGGCGACCTTGGCTACGATATTTACGACATCGTGGTGAACCAGGGCGTCAAGGGACCGCTGGGCTTTGTTGGCGGCGTTGCGGCATTCCTGTTTGGCGTATCGCGCCTGTTTTCCAATATCATGATCGGTATCCCGACCATCGTGGCGGCGGTCTGCCTCATCAAGGCCGACAGCATCCTCCAGTCCTTCGGGATGACCATCTGACCTGATTGGCAAGGATTTCGGGTTTCACCCGAACGCCATGCCTTCCGAGCTGGAAAGCCAATGGTGGCTTTTCAGGACGCCCCGCCGTGCGGGTAGCGAAGCCTGAGGAGAAGGGTATCATGGACGAACGTCTGCCCCAGTATTTGCACCGGCCTGTCCAGATTCTCTGGTTCGGGTCGGACGAGTTCATACTGGTCATGTCGACCATCTTCGTCGGACTAATCGTTGGCGGACTGATCGGCTGGTCGCTCGTTGGTGCCCTTCTCCTTTTCATCCCCTGGAAGCGGTCCAAACCCCGCGGCTTCCTGCCGCATCTCGCCTGGCGCTGGGGACTGCTGGCATTTCCCCATTATCCAGGGCCCACCCAGACCCGCTTCTACGAGTGAGGGAGAAGGCAAATGTCGCTCTTTACCCGCAAGGCCGGTGTTCCGCCCGATCCGCTGATCGGCAAGCCTGCCAGCTTTGGCATTCACCGCTATCTTCAAGGTTCCTCGAACCTCTTTGAGGAAAACCGCCTGCTCAAATTTGCGATTGTCGGCTTGTTCGGTATCACCGCGGTATTGGGCGCAGTTGTCTATTCCAGCGACCAGAACCGGCGCACGGTCGTCGTTCCCTTCGGTGCCAGCGGCGATCTCTATGTGACCGGTTCCACACCCTCAAGCGGCTATTTGCGGGCGATGACGCGTAACATCGTCACTCTGTCGGGCACCTACTCAGCTTATTCCGCCGATCGCCAGTTTCAGGAACTGCTCTCGATCGTGCATCCGTCCGCTTATGAAAGCATGCGCGACACGCTGAACAGGGTGCTCGACGAACTCTCGACCAATCCGACCCTGTCGATCGCCACCTATATCCGGCCCGATCAGCCCGTCAGCTGGACCGACAACCAGATCATGGTCCCGGTCGAGAAGGTCCGCGTCATCGGCGGCGTCATCCGCAAATTCCGCGGCACGCTGCGCATTGGCTACGCCATCGAAAATGGCCGCTTCTGGCTCACCCGCCTGTCCGAGGAGAAATTCGATGCCGAACTTGGGTAAAAGCGCGCGTGCGCCGCTCTCCTGTGCGCTGCTCACACGCACACCACTTTGCTGCCTTGCTCTTGTCATGGCCATGCCTGCCTTCGGACAGTCGATCACCGCCCTGCCCGATCAGACCAGCACAATCCGCCTCTCCAACCGCGACGTCAATCATCTGGTCTGCGTTGGCGGCGAAATCGAGGATGTCAAATTCTCGGCGGAGAAAGCGATCAGTGTCGAGAAAGGCGGTTCGGACGCCTGGATCAAATTTCTGGTAAAGGAGGTCGATGACGCAGGTGCCGTCACGCGTAGCTTCGTGACAACGGCGTCAGAATTTTTCGTCACCTGCAATGGCGCCATCTATCCGCTCTATGCCGAGCCATCGGATATACCGGCCCAGACCGTCACGCTCGTGCCAGGCAGCGCCCAGCGGGCTCGCGCCAATGATGAGCTGTTGGCGCCGCTGGTCGAGGAAGAGCGTACCGTCTCGATCACGCTGGCCATGCTTCAGGACCGTATCCCGGCGAGCTTCTCCGCCGTTGCGCCGCGTGCCGGTCCTATCCATGTCGCCACCCTGCCTGACGCCCGCATCAACGAAATACGCCGTGTCGCGGTCGAGGGCTCTGGTCTTTCCGCATCGGAATATAGAGTCGAGGTGCCGACAGAGACTCTGCTGGATGAACGGCTGTTCCTCGATTCAGCACTGGGCGCACGGATATTCTCGGTTACCGCCGACAGACTGGATCTTAAGGCTGGTGAAACAGCGCGGGTCATCATCGTGCGTCGGGGAGAGGGGCTGTGAGCGAGAAAGTTCCGCCGCGCAGCCGCAGCCGCGCTGCCCCATTCAAACCGCAGGCCAGCGAAGTCGACAAGCCTTACGAAACAGACGCCTCGCAGATCGCACCCCCCGAACCTGGCCCGCCAATCTCTCGCGGTCCGGCCCTGCTTGACCTCAAGATCCATTGGGCCGCAATGGCGGCGAGCCAGAAGCTGCGGGCCAAACAGGCAGGCCTTGCCGCCACTGTCGCGGTGCTCGGCTATGGCCTATACACAGCTTCTGGCAGTTCATCGGCTGATCAGCCGGTCATCCCTGCTGCCTCCAAGCTTGATATGGGCGCAGGCCTTCGCGGTGACAGCCTCGAAACCAAGCTGCGCGGCGATGTCCGCAAGATTCTCGACGGCCAGACATTGCTTGGCGATCGCATCACCGCGATTGAAGAGGGCAAGGTCATCCCCGGCAGCAAGCCACCGGGCTCTTTGTCGGACGGCGAAGACCTTCCCTCCGCCTTGCCAGGCAGCGCGCCCGTTTTTCCAGACCCTCCGGGCAATGCAGAACTGGACAGCGCGCTGGGCGATATTCCGCCCCCTGCCCCACCAATCGCACCGCCGGCACCTCCAGCGCCACCGGTGGAAAAGACCGTCGGCGCGATCGGCGCTGCGACCGCCACCCTTTCGGCCGTAACGGGAAAGGAGGGGACGCCGTCGGCATCGCGAAAAAAGACCCGGACGATCTATTTGCCGCCTGGTTTCATGAAGGCGCGACTGCTCACCGGGATCGACGCGCTGGCGAGCAGGGACGCGACATCCAATCCAGAACCCCTGATCGCCCGCGTCCAGGCCCCCGCCGTCCTGCCCAATGATGTCAAAGCCAATCTGGCCGGCTGCTTCGTCATCGGCAATGCAACCGGCAGCCTCGCCAAGGAGCGGGTCGAGGTCCAGCTGGTCTCGCTGTCCTGCGTCGATTTCGAAGAACATTCGGTGGTCGACATGCCCGTCAAAGGCTTTTTCGTCGATACCGATGGCAAGAAGGGTCTGTCAGGCAAAGTCGTGACACGCGCCGGCGCTGCGCTGGCACGAACCTTTATCGCCGGCACCGTCAGCGGCTTTGCCAGTTCGGTCGAGACCAGCTTTGGCGATCTCTCGACCTCAGCGCTCGGATCGGTGCGATCGCTCGATGCGGGCGATGCCGCCAAAAGCGGGCTGGCAGGCGGCCTCTCCAAATCCTCCGACAAGCTCACCGACTTCTATCTCGATCTCGCCCGCCAGGCCGGACCCATCGTCGAGGTTGGCGCAGCCAAGGATGTGGTGGTCGTCATCCAGGAGGGCGTGACCCTCGAAATCAAACCCACAGCGGGGAGCAAATTCTGATGTCGATCCTTAGCGAAAATAAAGCGTCCGCGCCGCTACTGCCTCGTGCATCGAGGTGCCCCGGACGCAGCATCCTCCTGGCTGGCGCAGTGTTGCTGCTGCCCGCCTGCACCACTGTCGGATCGCTGATGTCGCCCTATAGCGAAAAGTTCAGCTGCAAGAATAGCGACCATGGCCAGTGCATCCACCCGGACAAAGCCTATGCCGACGCGGTCGCCGATATGCCGTCGCGCTCCGACCCGGCGGTGACCAACGACAAGGCGATGCTGCGTGACAAGGCCAATGGTCTTGCCAACAGCGGTGCGGGCAAGCGCAGAAGCAACGGTGCTGCTCCCTTCAACGGCTATCGCGACAGCGTGTATCGCGAGCTTCAGGGTCTGGTCGAAGCGCCGATTACGCCGATGCTCCGGGCAGGGCGCACGGTCCGCACGCTGATCCTGCCCTATGCCGACCGCGAGCGGCCCGACCGGCTCTACATGCCGCGCTATGTCTATGCCATTCTCGAACGACCCCAATGGGTGGTCGGCGATTATCTCGTCAATCCCGTCCAACCTGCAGCGCGCGTCCCCATACTCGAACAGATACGCGAGCGGCCGTCAGTTGATCGCGCCAGCCAGGGCGAACCTGCCGCCGTGCCTGCTTTGCCTGAGGAGGCGAAGCCATGAGCCCGCTTGGCGCGCGCCATGGCGGTGGCCTGACCATCTCGGCGTTGCACCGCGCAGTTGCGCGCGACGCCTATTCCGACTTTCTGCCGATGGTCGCCTGGGACGCACAGGAAGAAGCGTTCCTGTGCATCGATGATGGCTGGGGTCATGCCTGGGAACTTGTGCCATCGGCCTATATGTTTGCCCATGTCCATCAGGCGCTGCTGGGTTTGCTCAACGTCCATTTTCCCGATGGCACGGTTCTTCAGCTCCACGGCTTTGCCGATCCGCTGATCGATGATGCGCTTGACGCTTTTCTGGATCTGAAGACCCGGCCCGATCCGCTGATCCAGGCCTCGGCGCAACGCACCGCCGAATATATGCGCGCGGGCACCGGCGGGCTTGATGCGCTGCACGGCATTCCTATCCGCAATTTCCGGCTATTTCTCTCCATCAAGACGCGCGTCAAACTGGGTTCGGATCTGCGACGGCAGGTAGAGGAGCAGCTGTCCAAGCTTGGCATCCGCAGGTTGCCACCAGAAGAACTGGTGCGCTTTTATCGCCGGGTCTTCAACGGTCTCTTCGAGACTGCGCCTGGCATATTTGCTGATGGCAGCAATGGTCATCCCGCGCCCCCTATCCGCAAGCAGATCATCGATGCCGGACCTGATCTGCTGTTCGACGGGTCCGAGGTCTTTCTGGGGCGCCAGGTCGCGCGCTGCCTGACGCCGCGTGCCCCCGCGCGGCGTATCACCGCCGAGCGCGCCAATCGGCTGCTGGGGGGCATGCGCGGCGCTGCCGAAGATAGCGACCAGATTGGGGGTCCCTTCCTCATCACGCTCAACATCCTCTTTGATCATAGCCAGTTTGAAATTCACAAACGCGCTCAGATTTTATCTGCACAAAAAGCCGCAGGCAGTTTCGCGGTCGAGGTCGGCAAGCAGATCGAGGAAATTGGCTGGGTGCTGGACGAAGCAGGTAATAGTCGCTTCCTCTCGGTCATCCCGATGGTCTGGGTCTTTGGTCGCGACAGCGCCCAGGCGCGCGAAATGGCGGCGCGCGCCAAGCGCCTGTGGGAGAGCGAACCGCTTCCCTGGATGATGCAGGAGGAGAGCTATCTCAATCCGGTCCTGCTGCCGATGAGCCTGCCCTTTGGGCTTTATCCGGAGAAACGCATGATGCGCCTGCTGGAGCGCGACTTTCGCATGCCGGTCAAAGCCGCGGTGCTCCTGGCCCCGGTGCAGAGTGACTTTCGTGGCGGTGGCCGCCCGGCGCTGCTCTATACCGGGCGCAAGGGCCAGCTTATCACGCTCGATCTGTTCGATCCGCGCATCAACAATTATAATTTCATTGTTTCGGCCGAGAGTGGCGCAGGCAAGAGTTTCCTCCTCAATAACCTGTGCCAACAATATTATGCGCAAGGCGCGCTCATCCGCATCATCGATATTGGCGGGAGCTATCGCAAACTCTGCACGCTCTGCTCAGGACGCTATATCGACATTGGCGAGGAGCGCCTGGTTCTCAATCCCTTCGACATGGGGTTTGCGCTCGATGGCGACGACCGCCAGTCGGCCATTTCCATGGCGGTCGCCATCGTCGCAGAAATGGCCAATGCCGCTACCCGCAAGGGCGTCTCGACCTCGGAATGGAATCTGCTCAAATCCGCGGTCCAGTGGACGATTGATGAAGGCCATGCCGAGGAAGGCATTGATGCGGTCCGCGCATGGCTTGGCGCCTATCCGCAATTTGCGACTTCCGATCTCGACCGGGTCGATCATCTGGTTCCCGTAGCGCGCGAGCTTGCCTTCAATCTGCGCGATTTTGGCAGCGAAGGCGCGTACGGCCATTTTTTCAACGGGCCGTCCACCTTCGACATCAGCCAAGACGAATTTGTCGTGCTGGAGCTCGAACGGCTCAAATCCATGCCGGACCTGTTCAACGTCATCGTCATGGTGGTGGTGAATGCAGTCACGCAGGAGCTCTATCTTTCGGCACGCGACCGGCCCCGCTTTGTCCTGTGCGATGAAGCCGCCCAGTTCATGACGCGGAGCGAAGGCCAGGATCTCTCCCGGCTCGCCGAAGCGTTCGGCCAGGGCTACAGGCGGGCGCGCAAATATCAGGGCAGTTTCGGAGTGGTGCTCCAGTCGCTCAATGACCTGCTGCTCTTTGGTGGCACCGGCCAGGTGATCCTGGAAAATGCCGCCACCCGTTTCCTGCTGCAGGGATCGACCTATGCCCAGGCGGTAGAGAACAAAATACTCGATTATTCCGGGTTCGTGCTGGATCTGTTGAAGTCGGTCCGCAACAACAAGCCCCATTATAGCGAGGTCTTCATCGACTCCCCGCTGGGCCTTGGCGTGGCCCGCCTCGTGGTCGATCCCTTTTCCTACTGGATCAATACGTCAGCCCCCAATGAGGTGGCCGCATTCGACGCATTGATCCGCGCGGGACGCAGTCCGTTGGAAGCCGTGTGCGAACTGGCAGGCGTCGATCCGGCGCAGATATTGCCTTCCCGATCCGGCGAGGAGATCGTCTGATGCGCCGGACAGCCCCCCATCCTGACCAGTTGCCGCTCGGATTTGGCAAGGATGCCGAGATCGAGCGCATGATCGAGGCGCGGGTTGCGATCCGTGCCGCGGCAGAGGCGGTACGCTGGCGGTTCCGGCTGATGATCGCAGAGACCGTCCTTCTCACCACGATGGTGATCGTCACCGGGCTGGTTCTCCACCAGCCCGCCGCGATCATTGCGCGCGGCGCGCTTTTGATTGGTGCGACGTGCCTGAGTACGGGCATCCTGCTCATTTTGCTGACCGGCTTAATGGGCAAGCTTTTGTCCAGGACCCGCCAATGGCGGTCACGGCGCAGCGATGCGATCCTGCCATGGCGGCGGCCATGAACGGGATATTCTCGCCCCGGCCCTGCCAGACCGCGATCCGGTTGATGATCGGCGCGCATTTGCTGCTCATCATTGAGGCAGGGCTCCTCGCTTGGTCGACAAGCATCATCGATATGCCGCTCCGGCTTATCTTGGGCGGCACCGCGATGCTTGCCCTGTTCGCTTTTGCAAGCGCTGTTCATGGTGGAAGCGGTGGTGATGGAGAGGTCTGGCGACCCCGGCGCGGCCACGCCACCGCCGCCATGCGGGAGGCAGGGCGATGAAGCGCATAATGTCTGATTCCGCTGGCCGAGCGCGCTGCCGGGCGACGACCATGCTACTTGCAACGGCTGTCCCTGCCGCGGCACTGGCCAATAGCGCTACGATCGGACGGACCTGGCCTATCGCCGAGGCTGATGCACTTGCGGAAATTGAAGCCCGGGCCGCGCGCCAGCCTGCCAATATGGCAGCCAGCTTCGGGCCGCGTTCCGGTTGGTCGGCGATGCAGTCCGCCTCTCTGGCTCAGACGACCCAGGATCGTACGCGCTTCGTCGTGCCCTTCTACACCCTCGATCGGGAGATCCGCCTTCCCGATGGCAAATTACTTTATCCCAAAGGGTTCACCTTCAACCCGCTGACTTATGTGTCGCTGCCCCAAAGACTGGTGATCGTCACCCCGCGCGACCTTCCATGGGCCCTCGATCATGCCGCGCTAACCGATTTCATCCTGCTGGCGTCTGGCGGTGCTGGTGATGCGGACGCGATTACGCTGGGGGAGCGGCATGGCCGCGCACTGTTCATCCTGGAGGATCGGGTGAAAGAGCGGCTCGGCATCACCCACGCGCCGGTCATTGTGCGCCAGATGGGGCAGCGGCTTGAACTGCGGGAAGTGCGGGTTGATCCTCGTGCTGGCGCAAAGGCAAACCGATGATCCGCGCCCGCACCCTTTTGCGTTCGGCCGCGATCGGCATGGCGATTGCCCTGGTTTCGCCAGCGACACCGGCTCTCGCCTCCAAATGTGAGGCAGGCACCATCTTCAATCCCGTAACCAAGGTCCGCTGGAACTGCATCTTCCCGATCACCATCGGCGGCGTCCGGGTCGGCAGTTTTGACAAGCTCGACAAGGCACTCGATGCCCAGTCGGCCTCCAAACCCTTATGCGCCTGCCGAAAGGGGGCCAGCTTCTGGTTTGGGGTGAAGGTCAGCTTCTGGTCTCCCAATCGCATGGTCGATGTCGTGACAGAACCAGGCTGCATGATGGCGCTGGGTGCCGATCTCATGCCGACCGGCGGCAAGCTCCAGGGCAGCCAGTCCTCAATCGCCGACGGCACCAATAGTCGCAAGATGTTCGCGCAGATGCACTATTATATCGCGCCGGTCTGGAAGATGCTCGACATGTTCACAGACCTGCCCTGCATCGAAGATGACGGGTTCGACGTCGCGATGATTACCGAGGTCCTGCCAACCTGGCAGTCGGGTACGCTTGGCGCGATCATCCAGCCTGAAGGCATCTTGTTCGGCAACCCCGCAGCGGGCCTTGCCTGCATGGCCGACAGCGCCGCGGCGGCAGCGGGCAAGGTCATCGATCCGCTTTTCTGGTGCATGGGCAGCTGGGGCGCGACCTATCCGATCGCAGGCGACATCCATTTCGATGACAGTGTCGAGGCCTGGGCGGGATTAGCCGCGCGGGGTACCTTCATGATGGGGCGGCTTGGCGCGCTGACCATCTCGTCGCCTGATGGCTGTTCGTTCAAACCGCAGCCGATCTGGACCAAGAGCCGCTACAAGCTGCAGCTGATGGAGCCGGTCAAGGGCGGCAAATGCGTCAATATCGGTCGTCCCGGCGCGCTCTGGTCGAGCGCCAAACATGCGCCGGGTAAAGACAATGCCCAGTTCATGCTGTTTGAGAAGATCATCTGCTGCGCCGGGATTTCGACCCCATGAGCAGTCTTCCTTTCCCCTCCCTCGCACCGGTGCGGGCTTGTTCCGCGCCTGCCCGCCACAGCCGTGGTTGCGGTCCCGCACAGTGCGAGGACGGAGCGATGGCGTCGTCCCCCGACGTTGTCGCTCCACCTATGGTCAGCACGGCCGCAAAACCCCATGCGATAACGGACAATGCCCCTCTCCGTCCTGTCGTCGCAGCGACCGTGCTGACCACCCACCTTATCTGGTCCTGCTCAAAGGTGTGCCCATGAAGCGGGGCCTGATCCTCGCCGGCGGTTGTGCTCTAGCCTGCCTTACCAGCAATGTTCTGGCGCAGACGATGGAGGAGCGTGCCCGCACCGCCGCGCAAGCCTCCCGCAGCAAGAGCAGCGACAGCGATGCGTTGCAAAGCCACTATCTGACCCCAGGCCTTGGTGGACAGCCGATCGCCACCATCGACAATAGCCAACAGTTCACGCCCAGCCTTGCCTGTCAGAAATCGGCCACGGCGCTGGAAATATTGGCTCAGCCTGGACCTGGTGGCGATATCACGAGCCTGCGCCTGACGCGTGACAAGGATCTGGACGGTACGTTTGACGAGACGCTCAATGTGCCCGTGCCGATTTCAGGCATCTGCGCCAATGGCGTCATTGCCTGCAATCAGGCAAGCTGGGACCAGTGTCGCAATTTCCAGTGGACCGTCGGCGGCGCTGGCGAGGTCAGGCTGGCCCAGGTCGAGCTCACCGCACTGGCAGGCTGCTATTGCGTCAACAATAGCTGCGGCGACAATCTGGTCTGGGGCAATATGGCTTCAGTCCTGAAGGATCTGGGCGGCGGGGTGGTAGGCGCGCTCACCACCGCCGATCCGCGGATAGGCATCGCCCAGGCACAAATCGACGGCCCGGTCATCCGATATACCGGCGCGCAGATGACCGCATGCACCGCCAATCCGTCGGTCACCGCCACCGCCTATCGGAGCGATCCTGCCGCGATACAGGGCGACGCCTACAGCACAGCCGAAGCCAGCAGCCTGTTCTTGGGCCTAGCCGGTTCCGCGATCGGCAGCGGCAAGGCCCAGGAAATCCGCGCCTGCACGGTCACCCGCGACATTGGGGTCAAGTCCTGGGACTATGACGACATTATGGGCGTTGGCGGCTCGATTGCGTCGGTCACCAGTTGCGGCGCGGGGTGCCGCCGCTACCAGATCCGGGGACCGGGCAATTGTGGCAATAGTCCGCCCATCCATAGCGCCACCTTCGACCCCATCGCGCCTGACCGGATCCTGTCGGCGCGCATCGTCGAGATGGGCGCGGACGACTGGGTACAGGCGCGGGTCAATGGCCAGATTATCGGTTCCGCCGGTAAGCGACCCTGGCCGGGCGAGGCGCTGCCGTCCGGCGACTGCCGGATCAGCGACGATCCTTGGGTTGAGCGTACCGCCATCGATGTGACCGCTCAGCTTAAGGCAGGGGCCACGATCGTGGGAGCCCGCGTGCGCGGCGGCGGCGATGGCAATTGGGGCTATGTCACGCTCGAAGTTCAGGTGGATACTGCCTGCGAGATCAGCGAAAGGTTGGTGGACCTGTGCTCAGGCTATGCCGCCGATCCGGCATGCCATCTTGCCAGCGAGACAGTCGATGGCGTCACGACCTTGCGCAACGGCGTCAACACCGGTCTTAAACCCCTGCCCTCAACCAGGCTGTTTGGTACCGGTGCCTGCAGCGTCCAATATATGCGCGACTTTTTCGAGCGCAGCCGACGCTATGCCTGCACGGTCGATTTGGTCAGCGCGACGCAGCCCGATCTCACCCGTGGCGCCTATATCATCGACCATTCCACGAAGACCCTGCTCGCCGACCGCACGATTACCGCCGATGGGACAGTCGCCACATCGACTCGGCCCTTCACCTTGCCCGACCAGGGATCGGTCGCTACGTGCGAACCCATCTGCAAGACCCGCGCGCCCAAAGCCAATAGCGATGTCGCAGTCGATGGGGTCGTGGGCGCCCGACAGAATGATCCGGCCGGGTGGGACATCTAGTTTCATAGTTGCACAACTAACAACGCCTGTCCGCTGGGCGAAGGCGAAGAACTGATCTCGGCCTGTGGCTGCCTCGATGATTTTCCCGAGGCCGTCGTCATGATGCAGACGGTTCGTCTGTCTGGTGCCGACCTTGTCTGCAGCGCGGAGGCCCGGTGATGCGCGTAACTCGTCATGCCGGGCTCGCTATCGCCGCATGGGTGATGACCGCCAGCCTGTTTGCTGCTCCGTCCGCGGCGACTGCCCAACAGATTTGCGCGGCCGACCTCAATGGCAATGGCGATGCCGCCGATCCCGGCGAAACAGCAAGATGCGACGAAGCGACGGGTAGTGGCGCGCTATGCCCCATTCAGCAGGCAAGCTGTGTCGAGGATGCCGGCGGCAACTATAGCTGCCCGCTGGGAAACCAATATGCCTGCCGCACGCCGGTCAATGGCGGAACGCCCGCCTGTTCGCCCCATGCCTGCAAGCCCATTGTCGGCGGAGCGGTGGTGGTTGAGGAGCCGCTGGTCGATGATCCTGGCGCGTCAAATGACGGTGTTGTCGATGCCGACGGCAATTGCCTGGGTACGATCGAGATATTTTCGGGCCGTGCTGTGCGCTGCCGTCCCGCCGGCCTCAACACCAGCTTTTCCAATTGCTGCAAGGATCAAGGGAAGATCGTCAAGGACGGCATGGGGTCGTCCCTCTCTTCGATCGGCACCAAGATCGCTGTCGCCAAAGGCGTCTGGACCGGCATGAAGGCGGCCTATGCCGCGTTCAAGGCAGGCGCGACAGCCAGTCAGGCGGCCAGCGCCGGGGCCAACGCAATCATCATCGGCATTGATCCCACCTCGATCGCGATCAGCCTTGCCATCAATGTCATGATGGATTTCCTGCTCTCGGGCTGTGACCAACAGGATATGGAAGTGGGCATGCTAAGGGGCTCAGGCATGTGCCATGAGGTCGGCACCTATTGCGCCTCCAGCATCCTTGGCGTCTGCGTGCAGAAGGCCAAAGGGCATTGCTGCTTCAACAGCAAGCTTGGCCGGATCATTCAGGAACAGGGCCGACCTCAGCTTAAAAGCTTTAATGCGCTGGGCTGGGGAACCGCAAAACAACCCTATTGCCGGGGCTTTACCCCCCAGGAATTTCAGGCGCTCGATTTCTCGCGGATGGATCTGTCGGACTATTATGCCGACATCGAGGCGCGCGCACAGAGCGATATTCAGATCGATATGGAGGACAGGATCGATGCGTATCTGCAGACGGTCAATCCCTGAACGCGCCTGGAGCGCGGCGGGACTGATGCTGATCGCTATGCCCGCTATCGGGCAGGATTTACCATCCACGCCAAACGCGCGCGACCAGGCGCAAGCGCAAGGCGCTGTTGCCATGGACCGGCTGAAGGAGAGTATCGCCAGACGCAAGCCCGATACCACCGCCGGGCCGACACAACTTCCCGCACTTCCCGATGAACAGCGGCGGCGGGCATTTGAGGGGTTACGAAAACATGGCGCATCGCCGGTCATGGATGCACGGGCGCGCGCGGCTCTCGACAAAGGCAAGGCAGACTTAGCTGCCGAACGCGAAATTGCCGCAAAACGCCTGGCACAGGCATTGGGCCTCGAAGCGCCGGACATGCAGGCGGTAGCAGCTGTCATAGCGCCGCCCGCACAATCAGGCAGGGCTCCGCTGCTTTTTGCCTCATCCTCCATGCCTGTTGCGATATTACGTTCCTATGCTGCCCAGCTTGAGCGCGTCGGCGGTGTGATCGCCTTTCGCGGCATGCCCGGCGGACTGTCGCAGGTCGCGCCGATGGCAAAGCTGAGCGCGCAGATATTACGGATCGACCCGGGCTGCCAAGGCCCGGCCTGCGCGATGCGCAATGTGCAGATCATCGTCGATCCGTTGGTGTTCCGCCAGCACGGGATCGTACGCGTACCCGCGCTGGGTCTGATCCCTGCCGATCCGACCCAGCCCTATTGTGAACGCGAGGAGAGCAGCCCGCAAAGCCAGCACATCATCTATGGCGATGCGGCACTGTCGGGATTGCTGGAAGAATATGCCCGTCTGGGCGGAGCCAGGGAGGTCGCCGATGTTCAGGCTCGCCTGGAACACCGCTAGAGGTATCGCGCCACGGCTGCGCGCGCTGCCAAAGGAGGCCGCGCTAGCGCTGGGAGCGGCGCGATCTGATGAACCGGGCCGCCCCCTCCAGCTGGTCAAAGCTTGCGCGATCATTCTCCCGATTGCGGCCGTCACCGCATGGGGGCTCCCGCAACTAACGCTCATCATGTCGCCTTCGATCGACGCCTGGGTTGTGCGCAAAGCGCCGGGGCCTATCCACCGCGGCGATTTGGTCTCGTTCAAACTCGTCCATCCGCTGGCCGGACCCGCGCCAGTCGATGTCACCAAATATGCGCTCTGTTTTCCCGGTGACCGGATAGAGATCGTCGAGACGCCTTCAATGACGCCGGGCGCCTGGGATGGCAGCTATTATTGCAATGGACACCTGCTCGGCATCAGCAAGGCAGTGGGGCATGATGGCCAGCGGCTTAGCCACTGGAAACCGGACGCGCAGCGCATCGCTGCGGGGCATATCTATGTCGGTTCAGCCCATGCGAGCGGGTTCGACAGCCGTTATTATGGTCCGGTAGCCATCTCGCGCCTTATCCGGATGGAGAAGCTGCTATGATGCGCCCTGTCACGGCCGCCCTGTGGGCCGTCCTTTTGCTCCCCCAACCTGTATATGCACAGCGCTCCACCAGCACGTCGAAGCCTGCAACAGCAACGCCATCCATCCCGGCCTTGAAGCAGGGCTATTGGTGGTATGCGCCAGCGCCAAAAGCAAGCGACGACAAGGTCGAACCCGACGTCTTGAATAAACCCGTCATCCCGCCGATGACAGAACTGGCGCGCTGGACCCCGCCCAAAATACGCGAACTGATCGAGGAACAGCGCGACTATGCCGCAACCGTGCTGAGCGTCGAAGCCGTGTCCGATTTCTGGCGCTTGCAGGATTTTGCCCGGCGCAAGGCGCGCGCCTTCGCCGGCGTCACCCAGATCGCCATGCTCCAGCATCCTGAACTGAACGCCAAATCCGCCAATCCGATGGTGAGCGATGCGCGCGACCAGATGTTGGCGCAAAAGGATAGTGTGCGCCGCGCCTATCTGCGCGCGCAGGCCCGGGACTTTGCCCTCGTCATGTTCTCGCGCGCCAGTTGTGGCTATTGCCGGGTGCAATGGCCCGTGGTTCAGCGGTTCCAGGACGAGATGGGCTGGCAGGTAACGCTCCAGGATGTCGACCGGCGGCCAGAGATTGCCCAGCGCTATGGGGTCGAGGTAACGCCGACCACCATGGTCATCCGGCGCGGCAGCGCGCAGCGCATGGTGATCGCCACCGGGGTCGAAGCCTATCCCAATCTCACCCAGACCGCCTATCAGGCCGTACGCCTGCTGTCGGGCGATATTCGGCCAGAGCAGTTTCTCACCGGTGCCGGTGAAGAAGACGGCTTTTTCGATGCGCTTGGCAATGGGCCAGTTTCAACGAGCAGCGTCGAGGGACAAGTTTCGGCGACCGGTGGGATGCTTGAGCCATGAAGTGGCAGCGCCTCCTGTTCGTCCTGGCGGCGATCATCGCGCCATGGACATCGGCGCAAGCCCGTTCGCCTTCGCGCGCCGACGCCATGCGCGCGGCCATCCATCCAGTTGCTACCAGCGCCGCCATGCAGTCATGGCTGGCACGAGTGCCGGTGACGCGGGTTTTCCCCGCCGATTTTGCAGCAACGCTGGGACAACAAGGCCCGCTTTACATCATCGAGATGACCACCACGCCGGCCTGTCTCCCCTGCGCTGATCTCTGGGCCAAGCTTGGCCGCTTCTCACGTACCTATCGCTGGCAGGTGCGTACCATTAGCGGCCAGGAAGCCCTGCTGCGATCGGGTCGCCTTGGGCTTCCATGGGTCGGCCACCCGGTCGCCTGGGTCCGACCGCTCAGCGACCCCAATCGCATCATCCCGATAGCGATCGGCACCGACCAGCCCCAAAATCTCGCGCGCAATGCCTATCTCGCCGCCAAAATGCTGACCGGCGTTCGCCCGGCCGTGGGCCTGCGCGCCATGGCGAAATTTACCGGAATCGTAGGCGCTCCAACCGCGCAGTCGGGGTCATCGCGTTGAGGCGCTCCAACCATATTTATCTCAATCTCGCAAAGGCGTCCCGCTGGCGGGCGGATGCCTCCTTGTCTGCTCATTCTCAAGGAAGCCCGCCATGCGTTCATTTTCCCAACGCCTTTCACTGACGGCCTGCGCGCTTCTCGCCACCTGCGGCGCGGCCACTCCTGCCTATGCCCAGGGCTGGGCGGCAAGCTGGTTCGACAATGTGACCTACACCGCGCCCGGTTCGTTTGAGGACCAGACGCGCGGCTATGTGACCGCTGGCGGCATGTCCGGGCGCGTCGATGTCCATGACGATTATCTTATGTCGCTGACCCTGCCCAAGGTGAAGGCAGGCTGTGGCGGCATCGACATGTTCCTGGGCGGCATGTCCTTCCTTGACCCGGACTATCTGGTGCAGAAGCTGGAAAGCATTCTCCAGGCCGCGCCCGCCGTCGCGTTTCAGTATCTGCTCGAAACGCTCGACGAAAAAATGGGTAATATCATCTCGAAAATGGAGGCTGCGACCAATTTCCTCAATTCCATCCAGGTCAATGACTGTCGCCTCGCAAATCGCATGGTCCAGATCGCCAAAGGCGATGACAATATGTCGGGCATCATCGAGGAAATGACTGGCTACAAATCGGTGAAACAGGGCTTTGCCAAAAGCTATCAGCAAAGCCGTGAGAAAATCCAAGCAAACCAAAATAGTCCAACCGAGGATTTGAAGGACGCGCTGGCCAATTGTCCCGCCGAGGTGACCGACATCTTCCGTACCGGTTCGCTACTGTCGCATGCAGCCACGCGCGTGGGTGCAGGTGACTGGGCAGGCGTCATGCGCGCGCGGGTCGGCGACGTCTATATGCGCTGGGACGCGACCGACAAGGTGCCGATCTTCTCCGCCATCCCGGCCTGCCCGCATCAGGACAGCGAAAGTTCGCAGGATTTTCTGTCTGGCAAAGTCCAGAGCCGGGCGCTCGCCATACCGCCCACCGCCACAGACTGCGCGGCAGACGGCGGCAAGGGCGCGCTCGAACTGGCGCAGGCGCGCATGAACTCAATCGCCACGAAAATCCGCACACGCGCCGCGCTGTCCGCCGAGGAACGACAATTTGTCGCCAATGTGCGCACCTTGCCGGTCTATCGCCTGCTCGAATGGGGGGTGCGCCAGGGCGTGTCCGACAGCGTTATCGCCGACACGGACGAACTTGTCGCGTTGACGCTTGCCTATCAGATGCTCAACGATCTCACCCGCTCGATCGACTTTGCGGTGTCGAATGCCGAGCGGGGGGCCAACGCGGCAGGCGCAGCCGATGGCGCGAATGCCACTATCTGCCAGACCCGCATCCTCACCAAGGGCATGGAGCAGCTGCGCGACCTGCGCGACGAAGTGCTGCGCCAGCGCGCGCAGATGCGGCAAAGCTATATGGCAGCGCTCGCCCAAGCCAATCTCTCGGCCAATTATGCGAGCCTGCTCCGTAACCGCGATCGCGATGCGCGCGAGGCGACCGGCACCGTTTCCGGCACCAATCGCTGAACATCCAGGAAAGGCTCCACCGATGCGTCGCCTTGTTCGCGCCCTATCCGCCCTTCCCATTCTATTTGGCTCCACGCAGGCCTTTGCGCTGGAATCGAGTTTCCACACCTATGATGGCTTTGCCGAAACGGTCGATGCGTTTCGGCTGGTTTCGATGATCTTTGGCGACCCGCGCTATGAAACTCTCGTCCTGATCTGCGCGGTAGTAGGTTTAGCGCTGGGCGTCGTGCTGGCCTCCATTCGTGGCGAGGGTATGGGCCTTGTCGGGTTCGGCGTCCAGATGCTGATGGGTGTTGGCCTCTTTGTTGGGCTGATCGCCACGACCGGTACCGTCCATGTCTATGACCGGGTGCGCAATGCCTATCAGGCGGTCGGCGACGTGCCCAACCTGATCGTCCTGGTCGCAGGCGTCACCAATTTAATGGAACGGGCGCTTGCCGAAACCATCGATGACAATAGTCTTGATCCCAATGCCAAGCTGGAATTTGGCGCAGGCGGTCATTCCTTCGACCTGTTCTTGAACGCAGTGTCACCGCGCGGGCCAATGACCGACAGCTTTCTCGATGCCACGATCAAGGATTATGTCCGGCAATGCTATCCGGTGGCTCGCATATCGCCTGCCTATGGCGTGGATGACGACCAGCTGTTCCGCGGGACGACCGACCTTCCCGCAGCCTTCGCCGCCATGGCGGGACCAGCGACGTTCAGCACGGTGTTCACCTCGGCCGACAAGGCGGGCACGACCATGTCGTGCCAGGAAAGCTGGGATCATATCCAGTCGCGTCTCAATGACTCCATCTTGTTTGAGGAGTATTCCCGCCAAGTGTGCCAGAGCACAGGCTATGATGTGGAAGACGCCAGTCAGCTCGCGCGTTGTCGCACCCGGCTTGGACAAATGGGCGAGGTGATGATGGGGACGCCGCTCACGCTCCAGGCGTTCATGAGTGACATATTGCTGGGCAACAGCGTGGGCGAGGTGCTCTACGAGGATAGTCCAGCGACTGCCGCGCGGGTCATGGCGAACCGGGCAGTCGTTTCAAGCGGGCTTTCGACCATGTCGGTCGCCAATCAATGGATGCCAACCATTCGCGCGACAGTTTTTGGCATCATGCTCTTCATGATGCCGATTGCGCTGCTGTTCATCCTTACCCCCATCAATCTTCGGGTAGCCAGTTTTGCGCTCGGACTGTTCGTATTCGTTGCCATGTGGGGCGTGATCGATGCGGGCATCTATCAGCTCACCCTGGGCCGGGCGATGGGGGTGCTTGCTGAAATGCGGTCCAACCATGTGGCAGTCAATGCCTGGATGCTCGCCCCCTCTTCGGCGATGAAGGCGCTGGCGATATTCGGGACGTTTCGCACGGCCGCCGCTGGCCTTGCCGGCGCATTCGTGTTCACGGTGTTCCGCTTTTCGGGCAATGTCTTCTCTTCCTTCACCGGTGGCGCGTTGCAGGCACAGGGCCAGGGTAGCGCGGCGGCCGCACCCCTTATGACGCGGGAAGGGTTTGCCTCGGCGCTGGAATCGCAGGCATCGGCTAGCGGGACGATGGCCCGGCGCGGTGCAGCATCGAGCTTCGGGGACTTTGGTGAGCGCTCAACCTTTGGCGGCAACCGCGCCTTTGGTTCAGCGGGCAGCGTGATCGGCGATCATGGCAGTGGGCTCGCTGGAAACAGCGCGATGGCGCTGGGCGGCATTGATGCGGCGCGAGAGTTGGGCGGGCTGTCGCCAGCGCTTGTCGGGCGCAACCTTGCCGATCCCGCGACGGCACAAGCGGTTCGCGCCAGCGCCACGACCGGCGCTATTCATGACTTTGCCCAGAAGGATGCGTTGCGGGCGCTTGGCACCGGCTATTTTGGCGAAGGGCAATCGGGCGAGCGGGCGTTTGCGGCGTTCGCCCAGAATATGGTGCAGTGGAAGGCCTTCGGCGACAATCGCGCCTATGACATGATGTTGTCTGGCACCCAGCGCCATTTTGAGCGCAATGGCTATGATGCGAAGGACGCAGCGCTCAAGGCTTCGACCCTGATCGGGCAGGCTGCTGCTGATCCGACTTTCGCCAAGCTCAGCGCCAATGCTTTCGATCAGGAGCAGATGCTGCGCAATGATCTGACCGCAGCGCAGGTGACGGTCGGCGCGATGGAAGGTCGCCGTGACTATGCCGGGGACCATGTCGCCCAGGTGGAGCGTGGCAATGTGGCAACCGAGCAGGCCTGGCGGACGGGCAGCAATGCGGGGCAACGAGAAGCGGCCTCTATGCTTGGCCTGTCGATCGACGAGACCGGGCGGCGTGTATCCTTCATCAACGCGCTGTCTGGCGAAGCGAGATCGAGTGCCATCACCCAGCTTTCGCGTGCGACCGGGCGCAATGAGGCGCAGGTCATGCATGCACTGGAAAGCTATAATGCCGCAGCCCAGGTGGGAACAGCCGATGGTGCGACTGCGGAGGCCGCGCGTGAAGGCACGAGCGTCTATGGACGGACGCGGGAAGCGGCGGGCTATGATTTTGCCGAGCGGTCGGGAAAGCTCGACGCGCAGCGCGAAGTTGGCCCGGACGGCACGCGCTCGGCCGCGCGCATTGGCGAACAGCGGCGGCAGAGCGAGAATTTTGGGTTTGCGCAAGGAGCGGCAGCGGCAGGGACTTCGGTGCGCGAGGCCGCGCGGCTCGACAGCTTCATCCAGGCGCTCAGCCGTACCGCCGGGAACCAGGTCGACATGGCCGAGGGCGGCGGGGCGGGCATCGCCGATCGGGCGCGCAACGAACGGCTTGGCCGCATCGTCGAGAATGAGAGGCTGACCCGGATGCAAGGATTGCTGCGCGACAATGGTGTCGACCTTACCAAAAGGCAGATCGCGATGGATCAGAATGGCGACCTCAACCTCAATCTGACGCCGCAGACCGCTGCGCAGATGTGGCAGGCGGGCCTTATCAACGAAAGCCAATTGGGCGCGATCGCAAAGGGTGGGCGGGCGCGGCTGAGTTTTGCCCACAACGACTTGTTGGTATCGAGCAGCACCGGGTTCAGCCAGTCGGCGCGCTCGGACACCAGTACACGGTTCGAGGCAGGCAAACAGGCTGGGCCAGATACGGTCGAGCATTTTCTGGGCGGCGGGGCGGAAGGCCATGCCATGATGGCTAACTGGCTGCGCGGCGGATTCGAGATGGATCGCAAGGGGGAGTGGCGACTGCAGCCGCAAGTTGTTGACACGCTCCAGCGTGATGTCCAGGCGATCATGGCGCAGACAGGGTGGACCCGGTCGCTGTCGCGTAGTGCGAGCCACCAAGTGTCGAATAGAACATCACTGGGCGCGAATTTGGGAGGGAGCGTCGAAAGCCAAACTCAAGGCAAACCAGATTCGCGTCAGACGAGTGGTCATTTGAGCGGTCAGGCGGGACTAGAAACGTCCGATGCAGGACTGGGTTCTACCGACGCCACAGCGGGCATCGATATCGTCAACTATGATGTCAGGAATGCTATTGCGGCAGCTGAATTGTCGGCATCCCGCTCGACAAATCCCCCAGTTACATTTGCTACCGAACTCCAACGCCAAATTCTTGGGCACGACGGTCTTCGCAATCGCTATTTGAGGGAAGCAGACGCGGGACGAGGCACATGGGATCTCACTGCGCCACTCACATCGTTCGAACAAAGCAAGATTTTGGATAGTGGTCGCTTTAGCGGCGATCGTAACGCGGGTGTTGGTGATGGCGACCCGACATTTAAGGACCGCTAATGCTTCCCCCTGACATGCTTATCGAGCCACGCTTGGCTGGCAGGGTTGCCAGGATGCCAGTGGTAGCTTGAATCAGCTGGGTCGGTAGGATCCATTCGAGGAAACTGGTGTACGCGGCGAGCACTCGAATCTGGCTCGTGCTCCGCCTTCACCTCAAAATGATAGCGTATCCACGCGCGGAAAAAACCAAAACCCAGCACTGGCACGATCAAGAATGGATGGAAAAGCAGGATGATGGGGTTGATATGTTCTGCATTGAGAGAGAGATTGGGCCCGAAAAACGCAATCAACCAGAATATTGCAGCTGCTGTCCACCATGACTTGGCATACCATGGCCGCCAGAGCCAATGTGCTGCTTCAGGCTTTACCAGATCTGGGGTCTGCGGCGGTTCACCTGGAATGGGTTTGTCATCCGTTCCGCTCATGCGATGCTCCTTCTGGTCGATACTATCACGCCCGGGGTTCCGCAGATAAAAAATCACTCCCAAAATGAGAGCATTCACCCTCCCCCTCTCCTCCCCTTGGATAATTGCTGAAAGGTTGGTCGGAAGGCACCCCATGCTCCAATCTTCGCAAAGCGCATGAGAGCAACATGACAAAAGGGGCCGATCCCAAGGCCTGCCCACTCTGCCTTTCAAACAGAGGCAGGCCGGCGCTTGCAAGCTTGCGCGAATTCCCGCGAAATTGCGCACAACCGCGATTAGTTGCGCATTGACTCTTATAGTTGCGCGATTTATCTTTTGCGCAACTAAGGAAGTTATGTGGCACGACCAATACCTGAAGCTGACCTACAAGCGATCGAGGCCGCTGTGGCCCAATTCCCGGATGGTGCGTCAGCAGCGCAGATCACTGGCGCGCTCGCGGAACCTGGTGCCCGTCGCACCCTCCAATATCGTCTTCGCGCATTGGTTGACGCGGGTCGGCTACGCCTTACCGGCGACGGGCGTGCAGCCCGATATCACCATGGTGATGAGATCATCGTCCAGCCTGACCCAGCCGACATCGTCCCGATATCAGCTGAAGGCAGCGCTGTACTTGCCTATGTGCGCCAGCCCGTCGCGGTGCGACAACCGGTCGGCTATGAACGCAGCTTCCTGGATCGTTACCGGCCCAACGAAACCTTCTATCTGACCCAGCAGCAGCGCGATCATCTGGCTACAATCGGCAAGCCGCAGATTGAGGCCGCAGCGGCAGGAACCTACGCGAAGCAGATATTGAACAGGCTGCTTATCGACCTTGCATGGAATTCCAGCCGTCTCGAAGGCAACACATATTCGCTGCTTGATACGCGCCGGCTGCTGGATTTCGGGGAAGCCGCCGAGGGGCGCGGACCGCGCGAAGCGCAGATGATCCTCAATCATAAGGATGCGATCGAGTTTCTCGTCGCCAACGCCAACGATGTCGGGTTCAATCGCTATACGATACTCAACCTGCATGCGTTATTGGCGAACAATCTGTTAGCCGACCCGACCGCGGTGGGGCGACTGCGCCACATCATCGTAGGGATAGACGGTTCAACTTTTCATCCACTGGAAGGTCCGGGTCTCATCGAGGAGTGCTTCGATCAAATCCTTGCCACAGCGGCGGCCATCGACGATCCATTCGAGCAGGCCTTTTTCATGATGGTGCAGCTTCCATATCTTCAGCCCTTTGACGATGTGAACAAACGCGTATCACGCCTCGCCGCCAATATACCCATGATCCGGGCGAACCTTGCGCCATTGTCGTTCACCGAGGTTCCAGGCGACCTTTACACGCGCGCCACGCTTGGCGTCTATGAACGCAACGACATAACATTGCTGCGCGACGTATTCCTTTGGGCCTATCAGCGATCCGCAGCGCGCTACGCCGCCGTTCGTCAATCAATGGGTGAGCCAGACCCGTTTCGCCTGCGCTATCGGGAACAGTTGCGCGACGTCGTTCGGGATGTTGTGCGCGGTGCCATGAGCCGACAGGCGACACGCGCGCATCTGGTCACGACGTCCCGTGAATTCATCCCAACGGCCGATCAGGACCAGTTTGCCGAGGTCGCAGAAACAGAGTTGCTGGGCTTGCACGAGGGCAATTTCGCGCGATACCTGGTTCGTCCGTCGGAATTTGCTGCATGGCAACAAATCTGGAACGCAGGCTGATTGCTACGCTTACCTTGATGGCTTGCATTGGGACTTGTACGAACCCGCTGCGCGGGAGTGGCTCCTGGCCCCAGGTCTTTCATCGCTCTGGTGCAGCACCATGATTGAGCCCTGCTCAGGGTAGGCAGACCATCCCGACTCCTTTCAACCAAGGAGTCGAACCATGATCGAGATTATTTCCGACCTTCCAGTCAGTTCGTTGCGTCAGCGCATGATCGATGAGATGAACATGCGCCGGTTCGCGCGTAAGACCCAGATCGACTATATTCGCCACGTAGAGCGCTTTGCCTATTATCTCGGACGCCCTCCCGACACCGCGACAGCAGAGGATCTGCGTCAGTTCCAGATTGATCAGCGGGATGCAGGCGTCGGTCTGCCTACGATGAACAGCATTGTATCGGCACTGCGCTTCTTCTTCACACGTACACTCGATCGGCCCGATCTCTCCCGCAGACTTTACTTCGTTAAGCACCCTCGATCGTTGCCCACGGTCCTTAGTCCCGACGAGGTCGCGCGCCTGCTCGGCGCGACCACCTCGCTCAAGCATCAGGCAGCATTATCGGTGGCCTATGGCGCAGGCCTGCGCGTAGCTGAGGTGGCGATGCTCAAGGTGCGCGATATTGACAGCGAGCGTATGCTGCTCCGCGTCGAACGCGGCAAAGGCGGACGATATCGCAATGCGATCCTGCCAGCTGATCTGCTTACCCTGTTGCGCGAGTGGTGGAAGGTGGGGCGGCAGCAGGGTGTCATGCATGCCGATGGATGGCTGTTTCCGGGACAGCATTATCTCAAGCCGATCAGTACGCGCCATCTCTATCGGATTGTCGCGGAGGCAGCGCACGCGGCCGGGATCGCGAAGAAGGTCGGTCCCCATACCTTACGACACAGCTTTGCGACCCATCTGTTGGAGGATGGCGTGAGCATCCGGGTAATCCAGGCCCTGCTAGGGCACGAGAAGCTGGAGACCACGGCCTTCTACACCAAGGTTGCGACCCGAACTGCGCGCGCTGTCATCAGTCCGCTCGACAAGCTGGCATTGCTCCCCGCACCCCAGCCACAGGCGGCGCCAGACGGCTGAGCCGTTGCGCACCTCACTCGAGGTCGCCGATATCTTCCGTGCCGCCGGACCGGCCTATCGGGCCGCCCATGTCGGACATCTGAGCCTCACCCAGCTCAAGGTGATGACGGCGATTGAGAACTGCCGCACCGCAGCCCTTGGCGGTCACGTCGAGGCCTGCGAGGACTGCGGACATTGGCGGATCGCCTATAACAGCTGTCTTATGGGCAAAATCCGTAATGGGGAGCTGGTGATCGACAGCGTGGCCAACCTGGCATTTTTTGGCATGATCCGAAGCGGCCCACGTGCTCGTTTCTCCCCATAATATTGGAGGCATCCGACATCGGGGTCCACTCGCGCTACCCTCGTCCTGGCTCAAGAGCCGATGATAGGAGAGGAACATGTTGGAGACACACTTTGTCGCGCCCAAGACGCTTCAGCGGTTGCGATTGGGTCTTAGTGGAACATACATAGACGGGTTTGCGCGGTGGCTGGATCAAGCCGGATACAGCCATGCTACCGTACTGCGATATCTACGCGCAGCGGCTCATTTGGGCCACTTTCTAGAGCAGCATTGCCGCACATTAGAGGACATTGATTCATCGACAGCGGCGGTATTCTTTGGTCATTTCGCCACTTGTCGCTGTCCCTATTCGAAGGGCGGAAAGCGCAATCACCATCCCTTTTTCGGCGCGAAGCGGTATCGCGAATATCTCGTGCAGATTGGCGTCTGCCAGGACCGCCCGCCGGCAAAGCCCAACGCCCCGGAGCCCGCACTGGTTGTCGGTTTCCAACAATGGTTGCTCAAGCACCGTGGCGTAGCCCACGGCACCGTCAGTCTCTATTCTCGTGAGGCCATTGCGCTGGTCGGAGCCCTTGGGAACGACCCAAACGGGTGGAATGCAAAAGACATTCGCAGATATTTCGTTGAGCGCACATCTCAATGCGGCGCCGGCACCGCTGAGAAGCTCGTCACGAGCCTACGCGCGTTTCTGCGATATCTGGGCGTGTACGGACATTGTCGAGCCGACTTGCATGAGGCCGTACCGGGGTTTGCAGCCTGGCACTTGGCCGACATGCCCAGGTATCTGGCTACAGAACAGCTCGAGCTCTTGATAGCGGCGTGTGAGGGCCACACGCCGCGGCGCCGTCGTGACCGCGCGATCATTCTGCTCCTTGCTCGACTGGGGCTTCGAGCGGGTGACGTCGCGCAGCTTCGCATGGCCGACATAGAGTGGAGCAACGGCACGATCCTGGTGATGGGGAAAGGGCGCTATCAAGTTCGGCTTCCGCTTCCCCAAGATGTCGGTGATGCGATCATCGACTATCTCGAATGCCGCCCCAAAATCCACGATAACGACCGCATCTTTATTCGGAATATCGCTCCTCGCCGACCGTTTCTCGATGGCGATGGCATATCCAGCGTGGTGCGAGGTGCTATGAGACGGGCAGGCGTAGCGACCCCTGCCAAAGGTGCCCATGCTCTGCGCCATACCGCTGCAACGCAGATGCTGCGGCACGGCGTTCCTCTCGACAAGATCGCGTTGGTTCTGCGCCACCGCGGCATCGACACGACTGCATATTATGCAAAATCCGATGTCACGCTGCTGTCGCAGATCGCTCAGCCGTGGCCGACGGTGCTGTCATGATGGCCGCCGTGAACGCCTATCTTGCCCTTCGACGGGCCGCAGGCTTTGATATGTCCAACGCTGGATTTCTGTTGGCGAGCTTTGCCAACTTCGCATCGGAGCGCAACAAAGTGCACGTCTCGGCCGAGACGGCCATAGCATGGGCCAGTCGAGGTCCATCGGTAGCCCAACGCGACGCGCGCCTTAAGGCCATTTGCCGCTTCGCACGCTATATCCGGATGGAAGATCACCGACACGCGCTGCCGCCCGCAAACTATTTTGGCTGGCGTAAAAGACGGCCCGTGCCGCACATTTATTCGGAGCGCGAGCTCAGCCGCCTCGTCCATGCCGCCGGTCAACTTGGCCCATCGGGTTCGTTAAGACCTCATACCTATTTCACATTGCTCGGGTTGTTGGCGGCTACTGGGCTTCGGGTCTCCGAGGCGCTGGAACTGCGGTTTTCCGACCTCACCGCCGATGGGCTTTTGGTTCGCGAGACCAAGTTCAAGAAGACGCGTATGGTACCGCTGCACGCTACTGCCCGGACAAATCTGAACCGATATCTGGACCGCCGGCGCATGCTTGGTGGCGGCACCGACCATGTTTTTATCGGTAATCATGGGCGATCACTCCCGTACTCGGCCGTTCAGTGCACCTTCAAGACGGTATTGAAGAAGGCCGATTTGTGGCCGCCCGCGGGCGGCCGACGCCCTCGTATACATGACCTGAGGCATACGTTCGCAGTCAAGGCGCTCCAGTCTGGTCCGACGGGGCGAAGCCGCATCGGGGAGCACATGGTAGCGCTGTCGACCTATCTCGGTCACGTGAACATCTATTCGACCTATTGGTATCTCCAGGCAACGCCCGAACTCCTGCTGGACATCGCCGACATCGGGGAAGCCTTCCTATGCGAAGGAGAGCGATCATGACGCCGATCGCACCGCATATCGAAGCATTCCTCCGCGAGAATCTGTCACAACAGCGGGGCGCGAGCGTACACACCTGTGACTCTTACGCTTATAGTTTCCAGCTATTGTTCGAGTTCGCGGCAGCAAGGCTGAGGATTGGACCATCCGCTTTGACGCTGGAGAAAATCGACTCAGAATTGATCAGTGCATTCCTCGAGCATCTCGAGGACGAAAGAAAGAACACGCCACAGACCAGGAATGTCCGTCTGGCTGCGATCAAGTCGTTCTTCCGCTTTCTTGAATATCGGCAGCCCGCAGCACTCGAGCAGATTCGTCGCGTTCTGGCGATTCCCTTCAAGAAGACGAACACCCGTCTGGTTCCCTACCTGGTGCGAGACGAAGTTCAGGCATTGCTCGACGCCCCAGATCCGACCACACGTGACGGCATTCGTGACCGTGCCATGTTGCATATCGCGATTTGTGCAGGCTTGCGTGTTTCCGAACTCGTCGGGCTGAAAATGGACGACCTGATGCCTTCGATGACGATCCTCGTCCATGGCAAAGGCCGACGGGATCGAGCGATGCCGCTCTGGAAAACCACGGCGAAAGCACTGCGGGCATGGCTGGCAGTGCGCGGCACACAACCCGTACCCGAACTGTTCGTGAATCTTCGAGGCGAAGCCATGAGCCGTTGGGGCTTCGCTTACCTCCTCAAGCAACACGTTGAGATCGCCAGTCAGAAATGCCCCAGCCTGATGACCAAGACAGTTTCACCCCATGTCTTGCGGCACAGTTGTGCGATGATTGTCCTGCAAGCCACGCAGGATATCCGGAAAGTGTCTTTGTGGCTGGGTCACAGCCATTTGAGCACGACCGAGATTTATACCCGTGGCGATCCTACCGAAAAACTTGAAGCCATCGAAGCTATCGTTCCGCCTCACCTGCGCAAAGGGTCTTTCAAGGCGCCGGACAAATTGATTGCCATGCTTCGGGCGTGACTTTTATGGGGAGCAACAAGTGGTGACGGCGTCTTATTTCCGACGCTGTCGATCACCAGCTCCCCATTACGGATTTTGCCCATAAGACAGCTAATGGGCGTCACCCATTAGCTGTCGCAACCGGCACTGCCCCAAGTGCCAGGGCGCGGCTGCGCGCACCTGGCTGGCAGAGCGGGAAGCCGATCTGTTGCCGGTCGGCTACTTCCACGTCGTCTTCACACTACCGGCAGAGATCGCCAGCATCGCGTTTCAGAACAAGGCGGTGGTCTATGACCTGCTGTTCAAGGCGGCGTCGGAGACGATGCTGACCATTGCCGCCGATCCCAAGCATCTGGGCGCAAGGATCGGGATCACCGCTGTGCTCCACACATGGGGCTCTGCGCTTACGCATCACCCTCATGTTCATATGGTCGTGCCAGGCGGCGGCATCGCGCTTGATGGAACGCGCTGGATATCGACGCGTCCCGCCTTCCTCCTGCCGGTCCGCGTCCTAGGCAAGCTGTTCCGCCGCCTGTTCCTCAACCGGCTGATCCAGCTTTATGACGCCGGAAAGCTCGCCTTCTTTGGATCGTTGGCATCGCTCACTGAACGGCGTGCCTTTCTGCGCCATCTTGGCCCTGTTCGGAAGGTGCGCTGGGTGGTCTATGCGAAGGCGCCGTTTGCCGGCCCGGAAGCAGTCCTCGCCTACCTGTCCCGCTATACCCACCGGGCTGCTATCTCGAACCGGCGGCTCATCTCCTTCGACAAGACTGGCGTCACGCTGCGTTACAAGGATTATCGTCGCGATGGACCCGAACGCCAGAGTATCATGACGCTTGCCACCGACGAGTTTATCGTATCGCTCCGGTGAGGGCCGCCTTGCGGTGATCGGCTGATATTTTGAGATGGCACCGGTGCAAGCGCCGGTGTTTGCACCGATACTAAGGACGGTGCGATGAGTCAGATCACGGTAATTTCGGGGCCGGAGCGGCGGCGGGTATGGACGGACCAGCAGAAGCGCGAACTGGTCGCAGCGGTTTCGGCGCCCGGTGCAAACGTGGCGGAGATTGCCCGCCGTGCCGATCTGCGGCCGAACCAGATCTACAGATGGCGGCGGCAGATGGGGCAGGCAGCCCAAGGCTTTGCAGAAGTGCAGGTGCAGCCCGATCCGATGCCAGTGACCGGATCGGCGATCACCGTTGAGTTCGAGCGGGCGATTGTGCGCATTCCCGCTGGCGCATCACCTGGGCTGGTGTCGGCAGTGCTGCGGTCGGTCAAGCCGTGATCCCAGTCCCCTCCGGCGTTCGGATATGGATTGCAACGGGGCACACGGACATGCGGCGCGGCATGCGCAGCCTGGCCCTGCAGGTGCAGCAAAGTTTCGGACGTGATCCCTACGCGGGCGACCTCTACATTTTCAGGGGACGCCGCGGCGACCTCTGCAAGATCATCTGGCACGATGGTGTTGGCATGTCGCTTTATGCCAAGCGTCTCGAGCGCGGGAAGTATATCTGGCCTTCGGCCGTGGACGGCGTGATTGCCATCTCCCCCTCGCAGATGGCCTGCATGTTGGAGGCGATCGACTGGCGTAATCCGCAGGCCACATGGCGCCCGACATTGGCCGGATAAAAGCCCTAGCATGACCTAAAAAGCTAGAGATTTCGGTGCTTTTTGGCTATGCTATTGGCCATGGGGAACGAGGCACAAGCAGAGATCGACAGCCTTCGCGAGCGGCTTGCCGCTGCCGAGGCTGTCGCCGCTGAAGTCGCCCGCATCAAGGCCATCAACGCCGACCTGGAAGCCCGTAACGCCCTTCTCGAACTGCAGAACGAGAAGATGCGCCGCACCCTTTTTGGCCAGCGCTCCGAGCGCACGCGCCATCTGCTCGACCAGATGGAGCTGACGTTCGAGGAGTGCGAGACCGATGCCAGCGAAGACGAGGCGTTGGCCGCTTTGGCGGCAGCGAAGACCAATGTCGCGCCGTTCGAGCGCAAGCGGCCCGCCCGCAAGGCCTTGCCCGAGCATCTGCCGCGCGAGCGCGTCGTCATCGCCGCGCCCGATGCCTGCCCCTGTTGCGGCTCGGATCGGCTGTGCAAGCTGGGTGAGGATATCACCGAGACGCTCGAGGTTGTGCCGCGACAGTGGAAGGTGGTTCAGACCGTGCGGGAGAAGTTCTCCTGCCGGGATTGTGAGAAGATCGCACAACCGCCGGCGCCGTTCCATGTGACGCCCCGCGGGCTCTTCGGTCCCAGCTTCCTTGCGATGCTGCTGTTCGAGAAGTTCGGCGCGCATCAACCGCTCAACCGCCAGCGTGATCGCTATGCCCGGGAAGGCGTGGACCTGAGTCTTTCCACTCTGGCCGATCAGGTCGGCACCTGCACCGCCGCGCTGATGCCGCTCTATCTCCTGATCGAAGCCCACGTCCTTGCCGCCGAGCGATTGCATGGCGACGATACGACGGTGCCAGTGCTGGCCAAGACCAAGACCGATACGGGCCGGATCTGGACCTATGTTCGGGATGATCGACCTTTTGGCGGACCCGCACCGCCCGCAGCGATCTTCCATTATTCCCGCGACCGGCGGGGCGAGCATCCTGTGGGCCATCTGCGCGGTTGGAGAGGCATTCTTCAGGCTGATGCATATGCCGGCTATAATGCCCTGTTCCATGGCGGCCGCCTGCCGGCGCCGCTAACCCGCGCCCTTTGCTGGAGCCACGCGCGCCGTTATTTCTTCGAGCTGGCCGATATCGCCGCGCAGCTCAAGAAGCGCCGCAAAAAGGCCGTCATCTCGCCGCTGGCGGTGGAGGCGGTCCGCCGTATCGACGCGATCTTTGACATTGAGCGCGCCATCAACGGCAGACCGGCCCAGGAGCGCCACGCCCTTCGACAGGAACTCAGCGCACCGCTGGTTGCCGATCTGGAAGAATGGATGCGCGACAACCGGGCAAAGCTGTCAAAGAACAGCGATGTGGCCGAGGCCATGGATTACATGCTCAAGGCATGGCCCGCCTTCGCAGCCTTCCTCGACGATGGCCGCATCTGCCTGACGAACAACGCGGCGGAACGGGCGCTTCGAGGCATAGCCCTTGGCAGAAAATCATGGCTCTTCGCTGGTTCAGATCGTGGTGGCCAGCGCACCGCCTTCATGCTGAGCCTTATCGCCACGGCAAAGCTCAACGACATCGATCCGCAGGCCTGGCTCGCCGATGTGCTCAGCCGCATCGCCGACATCCCCCAGAACCGTCTCCACGAACTGCTGCCATGGAAGTGGCGCGCAGCCGAAGATCAACGCGAAGCCGCCTGATCCGCGGCCTTCACCGAATGCCTACAGTTTATCCGCCGGTTCCTCGTGCACGTTCTTCCGCGCGGCTTTCACCGTATCCGCCACTACGGCCTGCTGGCCAGTTCGTCCCGCAAAGCCAACCTCGCTCGCGCACGAGCCTTGCTCGAGGTCGCTGCGCCGCCCGATGATGCTGTACTTGAAAAGCCCGTCGATCTGCGACCACCGTGCCCTTGCTGCGGAGGTCATATGATCATCATCGAGACCTTCGAACGCTGGCGACAACCGCGGGCACCGCCAAACATCCCGATCCGTATCCCGGAGTTCGCGCCATGATCCGGCATGGCCCGCCCTATATGCATCCTGCACAAGCACCGTGGCGGGAGGCGGTGACGCTCGCGCCCCGCATCGCCGATGCCACATCACATTACCAAAACGATGCGCACTGCCGCCGGCTAAATCGTTTGAAACGGGCAAAAGGTAGTCCGCCTGGTCCACACGGATCTCACCAAACCAGCAATAGCGCCAGTGCGCTTAACGGCCCAGATCCGAAATCCCCATAGCCCAGCGCCTGAGGCCCCGCGGGTCGTACATGTAAGACTTTCGTACGCCTACCGGCGCCCGAAACCCTTCGACATTCGCGACAGTCAGGTTCCGAGCACTGATAATGGGATAACGGACATTCCGGCTCGGAAATACCGATCGCCGCTGCCGCCAACAAAGCCGCCATTCAATCCGCTAGAACACGATCCCTGATAGCGGCCTTTCGTTCACCTCAGGATTGAGCGGGAAAGTTCAGCCAATCCGTCAGGGTCTAACCGC
>JBPPMC010000110.1:0-11185 GCA_051305835.1 Sphingobium sp. | reverse complement strand
TCGGTGCAGGCGAGGACGACCGCCTGCACATGTTCCTTGGCGATGTCGGTCAGTTCGGACTTCATGAAGCGTTCGGACTGGCGCGTCACTTTGCCCATCACCAGCTCGTCATAGACGATGCGGTCGATCCGTTCGGCCAGTTCCATGTCTGCGGGCAATAGCGAAATGCCATGCGCGACGAGGCGCTGGCGGTAGAATTTCTCCGTCATCACGTTGCTCGTGCCGACCAGCGCAGCGGAATTGATGCCGTCGGCGTGCATCTTGTCACCTACGACTTCGGCGATGTGGATGATGGGAACCGTGACGGCAGCAGCCACCGCATCATAGACCTTGTGCATCGAGTTCGCGCAGATCAGCAAGGTTTCCGCACCCGCTTGTTCCAGACGCTGCGCCGCGCCGATCAACTGGCCAGAGGCGCAATCCCAATCATCCGTGCTGGCGCATCGGGCGACTTCGGCGAAATCCAGGCTCTCGATGATGATGGGCGCGCTGTGCAAGCCGCCCTTGGCGCGGGCGACGGCTTCATTGATGATCTGATAATAGCGTGCCGTGGAGGTCCAGCTAAGCCCACCGATCAAACCAATTTTGCGCATGTCATTCCCAAGCCAGATTATGAAGACGCTCCCGCCACCGGATGCGCAAGGGCAAACGGAACGGGAGCGATCTTACCTAAACACAGCTGGCTTAGTGCGCCAAGCCTTTCACGATTTCCTCGACCATCTTCTTGGCGTCGGCGAGGAGCATCATGGTGTTGTCCATGTAGAAGACTTCATTGTCGACGCCGGCATAACCCGCGCCGCCCATGGAGCGCTTCACGAACAGCACCGACTTGGCATTGGCGACGTCGAGGATCGGCATGCCGTAGATCGGCGAGGTCTTGTCCGTCTTGGCCGCCGGGTTGGTGACGTCGTTCGCGCCGATCACGAAGGCGACATCGGCCTGGCCGAATTCGCCGTTGATGTCCTCCAGTTCGAACACTTCGTCATAGGGGACGTTCGCTTCGGCCAGCAGCACGTTCATGTGGCCGGGCATGCGGCCCGCGACGGGATGGATGGCGTATTTGACGGAGACGCCTTCCTTTTTGAGCAAGTCGCCCATTTCGCGCAGCGCATGTTGAGCCTGCGACACTGCCATGCCGTAGCCCGGCACGATGATGACGCTGTCCGCCTGCTTCATCAGGAATGCGGCGTCCTCGGCCGAACCGCGCTTGTACGGACGGTCGATGACTACGCCGCCACCAGCGGCTTCGGGAGCAGCGCCGAAGCCGCCCGCGATCACGCTGATGAAGCTGCGGTTCATCGCCTTGCACATGATGTACGACAGGATCGCGCCCGACGAACCGACCAGTGCGCCGGTAATGATCATCGCGCTGTTGCCGAGCGTGAAGCCCATCGCAGCAGCAGCCCAGCCCGAATAGCTGTTCAGCATCGATACCACGACCGGCATGTCCGCACCGCCGATCGGGATGATCAGCAGGAAGCCGATGATGAAGCTGAGCGCGATGACGGTCCAGAACAGCCACGGCGCGGCGACGGTCGGTGCGGCCATCACATAGAACCATGCGATGAGGCCGAGGATCGCGACGAGCGTGCCGAGATTGATGACATGGCGGCCCGGCAGCATGATCGGCTTGCCCGACATATTACCGTTCAGCTTCAGGAAGGCGATGATCGACCCGGAGAAAGTGATCGCACCGATCGCGACGCCAAGGCCGAGTTCGATGCGGCTGGCATTGTGGATCTGGTTCGTCGCCGCGTCGAGGATGTTGAACGCCGCCGGGTTGAGATAGGCGGCGGCCCCCACCAGCACGGCGGCGAGGCCGACGAGACTGTGGAAGGCCGCGACGAGTTGCGGCATGTCCGTCATCGCGATCTTGCGCGCGGTGATGAAGCCGATGACACCGCCGATGGCGATGGCGGCGACGATCTCGGGCAGGCTCGTCAAGTCATGGGTGTAGAGCGTGGTCGCGACGGCGATCGCCATACCGGCCATGCCGTAGCGATTGCCTCTGCGGCTGGTTGCGGGGCTGGAAAGGCCGCGCAACGCGAGGATGAAGAGGACGCCCGCGACCAGATAGGCCAGCGCGACGAAGGGGGGAACGCCTCCCAGAGCGGCAGCGTCATGGGACGACAATGTGACGGCTTCGTGCATCACTTGCGCTCCTTCTTCTTGTACATGGCCAGCATGCGTTCGGTCACGGCAAAGCCGCCGAAGATGTTGACCGAGGCGAACACCACGGCCAGCAGCCCGAGATATTTGGCCGCCGCGCTCCCCGCCTCAGCCGATGCGACCAGCGCGCCGACGATGATGACGGAGGAAATGGCGTTGGTCACCGCCATCAGCGGCGTATGCAGCGCGGGCGTCACCGACCACACCACATAATAGCCCACGAAACAGGCCATCACGAAGATGGATAATATTGATACGAAGTCCATATCGGCCCCCTTGGCTCACCGCTTTCAGCTAGCGGCCCTGCGCAACCCCGATGTTCCGGGGCAGCGCCCTTGTTTCTACAGCAACCGTTCGCTGACGACCTTGCCGCCCTGCGTCAGGCGGATGGCGTTGCCGACTTCTTCGTCGAGTACCGGCGCATTTTTTTCCTTGTCCCAGAAGGCGAACAGGAAGTTGTAGAGATTGCGCGAGAACAGGGCGGAGGTGTCGGCGGCGATGCGCGATGGCACGTTGCGGTGGCCGACGATCTTGACGCCGTGGCGTTCGACCACTTCACCAGCCACTGCGCCTTCGACATTGCCGCCCGCTTCGACGGCGAGATCGACGAGGACGCTGCCGGGCTTCATCGACGCGATCTGCGCATCACTGATGAGGCGCGGCGCAGGGCGGCCCGGGATCAGCGCCGTGGTGATGACGATATCCTGCTTGGCGATGTGGCTGGAGACGAGTTCGGCCTGCGCGGCTTTATACTCGTCGGACATTTCGGTGGCGTAACCGCCCGATCCTTCGCCCTCAATGCCCTTGACGTTCTCGACGAAGATCGCCTTCGCGCCAAGGCTTTCGATCTGCTCCTTGGTCGCGGAACGCACGTCCGTCGCGGAGACCTGCGCGCCGAGGCGGCGGGCCGTCGCAATCGCCTGCAAGCCTGCGACGCCCACGCCCATTACGAAGACGCGCGCGGCGGAAACGGTGCCTGCGGCAGTCATCATCATCGGGAAAGCGCGGTCATATTCCGCGGCGGCGTCCAGCACGGCCTTATAGCCCGACAGGTTCGACTGCGACGACAGAATGTCCATCGACTGCGCACGCGTGATTCGCGGCATGAACTCCATCGCCAGCGCTTCAAGCCCGGCAGCGGCATAGGCATCGACCCGTGCGCGCTCCACGAACGGATTGAAGCTCGCTGCGACCCAGGCGCCCGGCTTTGCACCGCTGATGGTCTCGGCAGACGGCGCCTGAACACCCAGCACGATATCCGCGCCAGCGACAGCGGTCGCGCGATCGGAGACCGTGGCCCCCGCCGCTGCATAGGCTTCGTCGCTGATCGACGCCGTCGTGCCCGCGCCTGACTCGACGGTAACTTCGGCCCCCAGGGCGATGAATTTCTTGGCGGTCTCCGGTGTACCGGCAACCCGCCGCTCACCTGCCGCCTGTTCCTTTACGATAACGATCTTCAATTGCATCCCCCCTGCCGTCCCGGCCTCATTTCGACCGGCTTTTCAGCTTGTTACCTTTGGCTATCCGATCACGTCGAGATCAGGATGACCACAAGAGCGGCCAGCCCGACGCTGACGATCGTGCCCCATTTCATGAAGTTCAGAAAGCTGGAGTAGGTCTGCTCCGCGCTTTTGATATTCTTGACATTCGTTTCAGACGCCATGTCCATGTCCCTTTGATGTTCAGCGATTTGGCATCCTCTTATCGTCAACTACGCGCACCCTCAACCCTACGGCTTCGCAAAGATTTATGTGGCAGGCTTAATCGGGTCTTTACCGCACCCCGCTACCAATTGTGCCTGTCAGAAATGAGGGGGACGACGGTTTGCGCGAAGAGACGCCTATGTTGCTGCTGATCGACGACGAGCCTGCCCAGCGGCGGCTTGTCGCGGCGCTGGCGGGGCGCGCGGGCTGGCGGACCTTGTTCGCGAACGATGGCGAGACCGCGCTGGCGACGCTTGGCACGCAGGACGGCATGCGGCTGGACGCCGTGATGATCGATCAGTGGAGCCCGGATTATGATCCCACCGATCTCGTCCGCGATATCCGGGTACAGCGCCCTTCCCTGCCCATCCTCATCCTGACCGCGCACAATAATGTGGCGGTAGCCGTGCATGCGATGCGCGCGGGCGCCACCGATTATCTCTCCAAGCCCATTGCCCCGGATCAATTGCTGGCCGCCCTCAATGCGACATTGAGCGCCGCGCCGGACAGCCGCGAGTTGCGTCCGCTGACGGAGAAGATCTCCGCGCCGCTCGCCTTCGAGGAAATCGTCGGATCCGCGCCACAGTTCCGCGCCGCGCTGGCCGTGGCGGCGAAAGCAGCGCGCGCGCGTATCCCGGTCCTGATCGAAGGCGAAAGCGGCGTCGGCAAGGACGTGATCGCACGCGCCATTCACACCGCTTCGCCACGCTTCCGGCAGCGGATGGTCGCCGTGAATTGCGGCGCGATTCCCGCCAATCTGGTTGAATCGGAATTGTTCGGGCATGAGCGGGGCGCATTTACCGGAGCGTTCGATCGCCAGTCGGGCCGCTTCCTGGACGCTGACACGGGCACGATCTTTTTGGACGAGGTGTCCGAATTGCCGCTGGACGCGCAAGTGAAGCTGCTGCGCGTGCTACAGGATGGCGAAGTGCAGCCGCTGGGTGCGCGGATGCCGGTGCATGTCGATGTGCGCGTGATCGCCGCGACCAACCGCCGCCTTCTGGACGAAGTGGAGGCCGGGCGTTTTCGCGAAGACCTTTATTACCGCCTGAACGTCGTGCAGCTCACCATTCCGCCATTGCGCGAACGGTCGGGTGATAGTCCGGCGCTGTCCCGGCATCTGCTGGCGCGGATCGCGGCGCAGCCGGGCCTGCGCAGTCTGGGCGTGACCAGCGAGGCGCTGGCATTATTGATGCGGCATGAGTGGCCGGGCAATGTCCGGCAATTGCAGAACGCGCTCTTCCGGGCCGCCGTGCTGTGCGAAGGCGATGCCCTGACACCGCAGGACTTCCCGCAGATCGCGGCGCAGATCATGACGCGGCAGAATAGCAGCAGTCCCCCCGCAGCGCGCGCCAATCATAGCGAGGCGGCGGGCATAACCTTGTTCGAAGCAGACGGCCACGTCCGCCAACTGGCGGAGATAGAGGCCGACGTCGTGCGGCTTGCCATCGGCCATTATCGGGGGCGCATGAGCGAAGTCGCGCGTCGTCTCGGTATCGGGCGCTCCACCTTGTACCGCAAACTCGCCGAACTCGGGATCGACAGCGCCGCATAAAGCGCTGGCGCTTGCCGCCGCCCCTGTCATGCTCGTAACGTGCTGCGATCCCAAGCATATCAGGAGAGCAGAATGGCTGCACGTTTCGTAGGCCATACAGCCTTGGTCACCGGCGCGGCATCGGGCATTGGTCTTGCCACTGCACAGCGGTTGGCGGATGACGGTGTGGACCGGTTGATCCTGTGTGATCGTGATGGCGACCCACTGACGCGCGCCGCCAGCCGTATTGGCCGCGACGGCCTTCGAGTCGATGCGCTTGCGGGCGATGTTTCGGATCACGCTTTCTGGGACGCCGCCGCGCCTGTTCTTGCAGGTCTGACTTTAGGCGTGGCGAACGCGGGCATCTCCGATAGCGCAATGATCGATACGATGGACTTTTCCGCATGGCGCCGCGTAATGGCCGTGAACCTCGATGGCGTCTTCCTGACGCTTCAAGCCGCGTTCAAGGCAATGACGGGACCAGGCGCACTTGTGGTCACGGCATCCGTCACCGGGATCAAGGCGGAACCCGGCACGGCGGCCTATGCCGCGTCAAAGGCCGGTGCCCTACAATTGATGCGCGTGGCCGCGAAGGAAGGCGCGCCGCGGCGTATCCGGGTCAACGCCGTTGCACCCGGCGGCGTGCGGACGCCGATCTGGGAGCAGGCTCCTTTCTTTCAGGACTTGGCGGAGCGCAGCGGCGGAACGGAGGCCGCGCTTGATGCGATGGGCGAGGCGACGCCGCTTGGCCGCTTTGCCACGGCGCAGGAAATAGCGGCGCAGATCGCGTTCCTGCTGTCCGAGGACGCCGTGATGACGACCGGGTCGGTGCTGGTATGCGATGGCGGCTATCGGCTGTGACGTTATCCGATGTGATGGCTCGCCAGGGCGCTCTTCGGTTGAAATTGCGGACGCACTATGCTTTGGCTTCACGCATGAAGACAGCTTTGCCCAGCCTCGCCCTCCTGCTTCTCGTCGCGGCCTGCGGACGCCAGGAAGCGGTATCTGAAGTCCCCAACGGCCAGCAATTGGCGGCAGAGGCGAAAGCCGCAGCCGAAAATGCAGCGGAGCGCGCCGGGCTGAATGAGACGCAGGCGACCGCGAACCGGAATTATGTGAACGAGGCGCGCGGCTTTTCCTTACAATTGCCGGAGGGCTGGGCACGAAACGCGCAGGCCACGACAGCGGACGGCATCGTGTCCGAAGATCCCGGCGCAGGGGCGGACATCCGCGTATTCTGGTCGGCCAATGCCAACGACCGTGACTTGCAGCAAGTCGTCGAGAGCATGAACAGCCGGTCCGAAGCCGTCGATGGCGATTTCGTTGGCGAGAACGAATATCGCGGTACGGCCAATGATGGCGAGGGCAATAATATCGCGGTGCGCATGGTGCGCAAGAAGGACGGATCGCTGGTGACCGCGACGTTCGTCTATCCCGAATTGCTGAGCGAGCAGTATCAGGGGATCGCGCAGCAGACGCTGGACAGCCTGCGCGTGTTCGACGGCGCCGATGCGAAGGATGCGCCCGCCGCCGCCAATGCGACCGCCGCCAGCAACGCGGCGGACTAGACCGCCGCCAGCGCTGCATCTCGCAGGCCGCGCCAGACGTACAGCGCCTGCACCGTTTCCGGAACGTCGTGAACGCGCACCATCTGCGCGCCGAGATCGAAGGCCCGCGTGGCGAGTGCGACGGAGCCGCCGAGGCGTTGTGCGGCGAGGGCTTCGTTGGACAGTGCCCCGATCATGCGCTTGCGGCTCCCGCCGAACAGCAGCGGGACGCCCAGCGCCGTGAACAGCGCCAGCTTGTTGACCAGCGCCAGATTGTCGGCAAGCGTCTTGCCAAAGCCCAGCCCCGGATCGACGATGATCCTGGCGCGCGCAATACCCGCCGCTTCGCAGGCGGCGATGCGGGCTTCGAGCCACTCGAATACGTCCGTGGCGACATCGGCATAGCCACCGCGATTTTCATGCGGATCGTCGCCGGTCGAGGGCGCGTGCATCAGGATCACGGGGCATCCTGCGCGCGCGACGACGTCCATGCTGCGCGGATCGTGCAGGAGCGCGCTGATGTCATTGACTATAGCGGCACCGGCGGCGAGTGCCGCTTCCATCACCGAAGCCTTGCGGGTGTCGATGGATACCGGGACGCCGGAGGCCGCCAGACGCTCGATAACGGGGACCACGCGCGCGATTTCGTCGCCTTCCCATACCTTGTCAGCACCGGGCCGCGTGGATTCGCCGCCGACATCGACCAGCGCCGCACCGGCAGCGGCCATCGCGAACCCGGCGTCGGCGGAGGCCTGCACGTCGCCTGCGTGCTTGCCGCCATCGGAGAAGCTGTCGGGCGTGAGGTTGAGGATACCCATCACGTGCGGCACATCGAGCCTGATCGTCCGCTCGCCAAGCTGGAGCGATGGGCGCGGGGCGGCAATATTCCGCGCCAGTTGCGCCGCGCGCTCGGCCAGCGGATCGGCAAGTCCTGCTAACCAGTCCGTGAAACTCGCTATCGAAATGGTGTCGCGGAAGACGCGAGTGCCGTTGTGGATGGCGACGACTTCGTAACCCTGGAACCAGAGCATTGCGCTGCCTATCCGTGCCGTGCGGCCATCAAGGTCCACCGGTGTATCGACAAAACCCACGGGGCGCAGGGTGAGGCGAGCATCGGCGGGGATTTGGGATGAATTCATGCCGCCGCCTTAGAACGAATGATGCTGCGGGGGAATCCCCGGCTTAGCTGCGCTTTGCTGGAGCGCCGGAGGGAGCCGCCGCAGCCAGTCCGGTACGCAGCGATTTCAGCGACGCCAGCCGCGCCCGGAATGCGGCAAGATCCCGGCCCGCCAGTTGCGAGGTGGAGGTGAAGCTGACCGAGGCGGGGTTCACAGTCTGCCCATTGCGGTACAGTTCGTAGTGAAGATGCGGACCAGTCGAGAGGCCGCTGGAACCGACATAGCCGATCACCTGACCACGGCGGACACGCTGGCCGGGATAGGCCGCGATACGGCTCATATGCGCATAGCCGGTGGCGAGACCGCCGCCATTGTTCAGCTTTACATAATTGCCGTGACCGCCATGGCGTCCGGCAAATGCGACCAGGCCATCGGTCACGGCATAGATGGGCGAGCCATAGGGCGCGGCGAAATCTATGCCCGCATGCATCCGCGTGAAGCCGAGGATCGGGTGACGGCGCATGCCATATCCCGATGTCATCCGACCGGACACCGGCTGTGTCAGCACGCCGCGCCGCTGCCCGACGCCCGACGCCTCGAACCATTCAGTCCGTCCGCCGGTGGTCCATTTCAGCATGTCGATATCCTTGCCGCGCGCACGGCGGAGGCCAGCGTACAGCAAGTCGCCGACTTCCACGTCGCCGGTTTCGGCGCGGCGATGCGCGACGATGATGTCGTAGCGGTCACCGGCGCCCAGCGCGCCGATCGAGATTTGCTGTGACAGCGTCCGGAGAAAAGACTGGATCGCCTTGGGCGGCGCGCCTGCTGCGCGGGCGGAACGATACAGGCTGTCGCCGACCGTTCCCTGAATACGAAGTGGCGTATCATCCACGCTGATCGGGATGCGCTTGGCCTGCAGCGAACCGTTCACGCGAGTGATGTCAATGGCGAGGTCGAGGCGGGCGCGGAAGGACAGGCTTTCCAGCGGGCGCGGTGTCATCCGGCTGGTGCGGCGGCCCAGCACGATGTCTAGGCGCGTGCCGGGATTGAGCGCATGGCCACTCATGTCGATGCCCGTGAGGCCGATTACCCGGCCCGCGTCGGTGCTGCTGACTCCGGCGCGGGATAGTGCGCGGGCGAAGCTGTCGCTGCTGCCGATCTGCGTGGTCAATTCGATTTGCGGGCGCTCCGGCGTCTCGCGCAGGGGCGAAACCGCGTCGGTCGCGCCCATGTGGCGGCCACTGTCTGCGCCAAGCGCGAGCGGCGTGATCATCTGGCTGCGGACTTCGTCGAATTGTCGGGCGTCCATTACGGGATCGGACGCACCCGGAAGCGGCGCGAAGCCGGGCGACAATGCTATGGCGCTGGCGCAGAGTGCGGTGCAGGTGGCAAGGCCGCGAAACCATATGAGGCTGCCGACGCGCTGGCCAAGATCGGGGACGATGTCCACATCTTCAGCCCAATCTTTGAGGCGCATCCGCCAGTCGCGCGTATCGACGAGCGGCCCGGGGCTGGCGATCGCGCCAGCCAGCCACAGGGATGCCGCAGCACCACCCTGGCCGGACCCGAACTCATTCTTCTGAAACAACCGGCATCCCCAGGAACATGTTCTGCTGCCCCGGACCCCGCGCCGTGACATTGGCAGTCGGGTTGTGAAGACATAAGGTTAAAGTCAATTTAAGAGCCTCCAGAACCGCTATTTTGTGCGGCGAGGCGTGCCACGTTGCCGCTCAATGGCATGAATGTTGGGGAACCTTATGTTTTCCTGGCCTGGCGGTGCGCTGCCCCTTGCGCCCCTCCCCCGCTTGCCCGACATAAAGCCATGGCCCAGTTTGCCCGATCTGCCGTAACCGCCGTGTTAGGCCCGACCAATACAGGCAAAACGCATCTGGCCGTCGAGCGTCTATGCGGCCATTCCAGTGGGATGATGGGATTTCCGCTGCGGCTGCTGGCCCGCGAAGTCTATGAACGCGTGGTCGCGATCAAGGGGCGAGAAAGCGTTGCGCTGATCACCGGTGAAGAGAAAATCTGCCCGCCCAAGGCGCGCTACTTCCTGTGCACCGCCGAATCGATGCCGGTGGATGGCGACTATGCGTTCGTGGCGCTGGACGAGGCGCAACTGGGTTCCGATCCGGAGCGTGGCCACGTATTTACCGACCGGCTGCTGCGCGCAAGGGGCCGCGAAGAGACGATGATCCTGGGGTCATCCATCATCGCGCCGCTGGTGCGCAAGCTGGTGCCGGATGCCGAGATCATCGGTCGCCCGCGCTTTTCGACGCTAAGTTATGCGGGCGCGAAAAAGCTCTCCCGCCTGCCCAAGCGATCCGCCGTCGTCGCCTTCTCCGCCGAAGAAGTCTATGCCGTGGCGGAAATGCTGCGGCGATTTCGCGGCGGCGCGGCGGTCGTGATGGGGGCGCTCTCCCCCAGCACGCGCAACGCGCAAGTGAAGATGTTCATGGAGGGACAGGTCGACTATCTGGTCGCGACCGATGCGATCGGCATGGGGCTTAACCTGGATGTGGCCCATGTCGCTTTTGCTTCGCTACGCAAGTTCGACGGGCATCGCACGCGTCGGCTGTCGATCACGGAGATGGCGCAGATCGCCGGCCGCGCGGGGCGGCATCATCAGGACGGCACGTTCGGATCGCTGGGCGGCGAAGGCGGCGACGCGGCTTTCACGCCCGAAGAGATAGATGCCATCGAGGAGCATCGCTTCCCGCCGCTCGACTTCCTCTACTGGCGGGATGGCGCGCCGCGTTGCGATACGCTGGAGGGCTTGATTGCAGATCTGGAGGCGCGGCCCGACGCACCGCAATTGCGCGCCGCACCGCAAGCCGTGGATCTGTCGGTGCTCAAGCGGATGGCCGACGATCCGCTCGTGATCGAGCGCGCGCGCAACAGGCAGCAGGTGCGGCGGCTGTGGGCGGCATGCGGATTGCCCGATTTTCAGAAGCTGGGCGCGGATCATCACGCCCGGATGGTGTCGCGAGTCTGGCGGTTCCTCTCCGAAGGCCAAGGCTATATTCCGCGCGACTGGTTTGCGCAGCACATCGCCCGGCTGGACACGGTGCAGGGCGATATCGACACGCTCTCGGGCCGGATCGCGGCGGCGCG
>JBPPMC010000052.1:0-16613 GCA_051305835.1 Sphingobium sp. | reverse complement strand
AGGCGGTGCAGATTCTTCGCCGCACCGTGCGGATGGTCGGCAGCGGGATCGATCAGGCTGCGACACTGCGCATCACCGATTCCGAACGTCGCGCTGACCAAGCCGAGGCCGACCGAGACGAGGTGCTGGTCCTGTGCCGTCAGGCGGAGGACAAGTGCATTGCCATGGGAACGCGCATTGCCGATCTCGAGCAACAGCTTGAGCAAGTGCGTCGTGCAAACGACCGGCTGCTCGGTCGCCTTGAGCAGCGCGCGCATGACGCGTCCCTGCGAGGCCCGAATCCGTCAAAGGACACCCAACCTCTCAGCAGGCCGCAGCCAGAAGCGCCCATGCTGGCGATCGCGCCTGTCACCGGAATGTCGGAAGAGACCGACATTATCCAAGGCGGTGTCGAGGACGACACGATAGCCGCAATCAGCGAGGCCGGATCGCTACCCCTCAACGTCAACGCGAATGAGCAGCCGTCGGTCATCGAGATCGACCACCCCTGCCGGGATGGTCAGGCCGAGATGCCGTTCGACACCAGAGACAACGACAGGGCGGACGCCGACCGTGGGGACAGTGGCTGACGATGAGTGCTCGTGCCGCCGTCTCTGCGGGGGCACAGTTCTCCGCTTCCCCTTTCCCTTCGGCTTTCCCTCGGATGGGGAAGCCACGGCCCGCAGCATCTTTGCGCAGGGCCGTCCCGGGGGTTCAGGGGAACTCCCCTGACACGCGTTTTTTCCCACAGGGAAAAAAGCAGAGCGTGTTCTGCTTTTTCTGCTGCGCGGATGTGCGGCCTTCGAGGGACATATGAAAAAAAGTTCAGTGACGGGTGTCGCTGGCGCGGCCAGAATCGATAACCTGTCGATGGCAGAACTGACGTACGCCGAATTTCATGGCAAGAGGCTCGACAAGACTGGACAGGCGCGCGCAATCAACAACGAGCCGCCGTTGACCACCACCGGGCTGGACCTCAATGCCTTGTATAAGCGGCACATCGCTGGCGCATTCTTGCCGAAGAGCCGGGCCAAGGTGATGCAGGTGGTGATCCAGTTTCCCAAGGATCTGGTCGATGGTGAAGACGCGGGACTGATGCTTCAGCACGCTCGCGCGTTCACGGAAAGTGTGTTCGGGCCAGATTCGATCTTCGCGGATCGCGTCGATCGCGACGAGGCAGGTCGGCATCTGGTCGATCTCTTCATTGCGCCGAAATATATGAAGAAGACCAAGCACGAGGAGAAGCTGGCGGTGACGATGAGCATTCATCAGAAGCAGCTCGCACAAAAATACAAATGCCCGCCTAACCCGGCCGGCACAGGGCGCGCCCTTCAGGACGCGCTGTTCGAGTACCTGCGCGACACGATGGGTCTGACGGGCGTCAAGCGGGGGGAGCCGAAGCTGATCCCCGGGCCAGACTGGAAGGCGTCAGAACAGCTGCGGTCCGATGAGCTGGACGATCTTAGCGCACAAGCGGACGCGCGCGAGCGGGAGCTGAATGCCCGGGAGAAGCAGGCCGAAGCCATGCGAGCAGAGCTGGAGCAGCGTCGGGCCGATGTCACTCAGCGGGAGGAAGGTTCGGAGGCGGCTCGGAAAGATGCCGAACAGATTGCCCGCCGTGCCGACGATGATCGTCGTTTCGCAGAAGCACAGCGGGTCGAAGTTCAGCGGTGGCGGGATGAACAGGAACAGGAGATCGCCCGGCAGCATCGCGAACTCGTTGAGGCGCAAAAGGCGGTGATCGCTGAGCGCTCCGCAGTCGAACACCAGCGGCGACGGCTTGAGACATCCTATGCTGCTGCAGCCGAAGCCCGCCAGCGCGCAGCGGCGGACGCCGAAGCCGCCAGCCGTCTTCGCAGCACCGCCGCGTCGATCAGCGCCGATGCAGCCAGGGAGAAAGAGACCGCTGAGGCGGCTAGGCGCGAATTGACCGACCAGCGCGCCATCCATATGGCCCAGCTCGCCTTGCTCGCCCGCGCCGCTGATAGCGAGAACGGCCTTGATCTGCGCGTGGGCGAGAAGACGTTTACGATGCGGACCGTTAAGATGACTGACTTTGAGCGCGCCGCCAACAATAAGCCGTGGGCGCCCGCATTGGTCACCATCGCCCGCATTCTTGCGATTGCGCTCCAGCGGCTCCGCGATGCCGCTGGACGAATTGTCCTGCGTGAGACGGCTGTGGCTGATCGCGAGGCGAGTGCTCTAGCGAAAGAAGTCCAGCTTCAGCGCGATCGTGCCGACCATGATGCCCGTCGCCGCGAACATGCCAATGCAATTGCGGGCCTGGATCGGCGGCAGGTCGAGGTGGAAGCGGCCGAGGAGCGTGCATCAGTATCCGCAATAGCAGCGGCTGCCGCAATGGCCGATGCGGCAGTCCGGCAGAGAGAAGCCGACGCAGCCCTGGCCGACAATCGCCGGTGGATGGTTATCATGGACAGGCTTGAGGCCAACCCCGAGTGGGTGGACGTAGGTGCTGGGGGGCGTCTGCTGCTTGATTCCAGTCTGGCGGCCCGCTCGCCTGACCTTGCACGGGCGTTCAGCGAAAAGCCGCCGAAGTGGGTTGAATCCCTCGCCGTCCAGCGACTGGAACTACACGAGAAAATGCTGGCGGCAGAACAGAAGGAACGCATAGCCGTCCATGCCGCAGAACGTCTCACCGACATGGTCGAGGCGGTCGGACCAGTTCTGACACCTGTTCAACGCGACACAGTTCAGCAAGTATCCAATATCGCCAGTCACTTCGACCCGAGGCTCAGGGGTCCTGAACGGTGATGGACGTTGCCGCGCATCTGGGGAAGCATGTTAAGGAGACAGGCCGCTCACGGTTTCAATCCCGTCGTCGAATGTTTGAATGGACTACGAGATAAAAGCACCGCCGTCGGATACGGCGCACGGGATTTACACGTGTGAACAACTTGCGCCGACCCCGTTCGGCGCAAGCTTGAGATGTCGCGTCCGGGCAAGCTTTCAGGTCCGCATCGCCCAGTTGATTTTAGGTTCAAAGTAGCTATCCGACAACGCTTCTATAAGTGCGTCCGGAAGCTGAAACGCCTTGGCGACAAGTTCTTCAACCTGCTTTTCTGCGTCGACGATGCGGTGCCAATAATTGTTCACAGCTCCCTTAGCCGTGCGGTATGCACCCTGCGCGTGGTTAGCCTGCTGGGGAGACAAAAGGCCGGCGGTTCGTAGCGCCCAATGGGAAAATGCCCGGTCGTCCATTATCCAAAACGATCCGGCGTCGGCGAGCTTCAACCCATTGTTTGCAAAGTTCAAATTGATGTCCGCATCCCGCAGCCCATGACGTAAGGCGTTCCAATTCTCCTGCAGGTCCGACGCCGCCTGTGCCAGTTCGCCTGCAAGCTCTGGGGTCATCTTTGGGATCGGCATGTTCGCGAGGTCGATCCTGCTAACTTTGGGAAATTTGTCACCGAAAAGTCGGTTAGCGCGTCGCTCATACGAGGCTGAAATGAAGCGTGAATTGATCACACCTAAGACAGCGGCTAGCGGTAAGCCTCTCGCATTTGAGATCGAAAATATCGTGTTCAGATACAAGGTTGTTTCAACGGGCGTTTGCAGAACCGCAGACATTCGCTGCCAGAAGATTTGTTGTACTAAGATGCGTGGTTCTTGGTAATGCGACAGGGGGCGCTTGTCGCGCAGGCGGTCGGAATATTGGAGCCACTGATTGTCGGCTTCACGCAGCATGTACCGCTGTGCGTCATTGGCATCGACAAAGCGGTACCAATCACTGCCTCGCTTGTAGGTGCCGTGAAACACCTTCGCCTTGATATCCGATTTGGACACTTTCGAATGGTGGTAGACCTGTATGCCGACCGTGACGTCAGCCACATCCTCCAGTCGGCGCGCGCGCTTCGCGACCTTATCAAGTTCCGCCGCGACCTTGGGCGGATAAATAACCTCAAACCGCATATCGGCTTGCGAAAGCTGAAAAGCTTCCGTTGTTTCGTGATCGATCCACCAACTTCGCGTCTGAATATCAGCGAGCTTTCCCGTTTCGGACTTGCCTCGTGCCAATGCCTTAACGCCGATCATTTGCGGAGAAGAGCGCGAAGCGCCCGTTCGCTTCCGAGCGATCAATATGCAGGCGTCATGGTTGACGTCGCGAAAGATCTTCCAGACGTTCGCCACCTCAATGATTTCAAATGCCTCAAATAGCCAACGCCTGAATGCGGTATAACCTCGCACCGTCAGCCAGCTATTGGGGATGATGAACGCGAGGATCCCACCGGGCTTGAGCATCTCCGCGCCTCTCATGCAGAACAAAGCATATGTGTCTCGCTCACTGCCACTTTGCGGAAAGCGAGCTCTGACCTCCTCCTCCGACCAGTCGTCCAGCGCCGCCCCCCAAGGCGGATTGCCGATCACCAGATCATACGCATCGGACTCCGTCGTTCGTAGCGTGTCCGCACTCAGAATGGTTGTGTCTAGCGTTTCAAGGGCTTCGTCTCGCCTGGCAGTTTGCAGCCAGATGCTCAAACGCGAGATTTCAACTGATTCCGGCAGGATGTCCCGGCCGAACAGGTTCGTGCGCAATATCTGCCGGTCAAGATCAGAGGTCGATAGCTGGCCCGGTGTCTTTAACAGTCCCGCAAGCGTGCGGTTGACCCGCTCATATTCGCCATGCAGCTGGCCTAGGACTTCGACGAGAAATGCCCCTGAGCCGCAAGCTGGGTCGATCACTTTGGAGTTCGGCAGCTTGTCAGCATACAGCCGATAACGCGCAATCTCGCGCTCAGTGGCGCTAAGCGGGCGCCGCGCGCGGCGAGGATCGGACGCAACTTGTGCCTCCAGGTCAACTTCAACTTCGCGCCATAGAGATTGGAAATGTAAATCGAGCGCCCTTCGCACCATGTAATAAGTAATCTCTCGTGGTGTGTAATACACCCCGCTAATTTCCTGGCTTGAGACCTCGACTTGGCCGGCACCTCGAACTGGCGCTTCCCCGTCAGGCAAGTCCTTAAGGCTTTGCTCAAATATCGCACCGAGCGCTTGGGCGTTTAGATCATCGGCGAAGTCATAAGTTCCAAACCCGAAGATGCCGCTAATCTCATGCGAGAGTTTGCGTCCCTTGCCGGTCTGGAAGCGTCTTTCGAACAGGCTGTTGGGTAGCCTAACATTTTCGAAATACGGGTCCCGGGCGAACAACCCGCCGTTAAAGGCATTGTATGCGATACCGTTCAGCGCCGCGCCGCGATTCAGCGCGTCGAACAAGTTACTGAATTCATTCCAGTAGCCAAACGAGGCTCCGAGAGCGCGCGAGCGGTCCAAAGTCGATCGCAAAGTGTTGCGTGGAAGCAGGCCCGCGGGGTGATCTTCGCAAAACGCGATGAACAGCGCGCGATTGAGAAGTTTGTGTGCCTTACCGTAAAGATCCTTCAGCGGCATTCCCAGAGACGCGGGCTCGCTTGACAAGTGATCCACAAGCTCGGTCTGGACGCGCCGATAGAGAGCATAAAATCCCTCGGTGAGGTCCTTCCCTGCGGCAATGGTTGCTGCGAAAAGCCGATTGGCAAAACCGGGGCCGCCGATGTTGAGCAAGCCCGCTGGTCGCAGCAAGAAATAGAACTCGAGAAATAAAGCCTCGTCCTTCAGGTCTCGGATCCGCCAGCGGTGACATGCGTCGGCAAAGCCATTCCGGTATAATCTTACCTCTTCAAAGTTGGAGACAATAATCCATTCGACGCCAGGACGACCGTGGGTCGCGTAACGGAAGGCCTGCTCGACCGGCGTCTCTTTATTCTTCCTCGAAAGCTGCGGCTGATCCAGATCAGTTGCGGCGTTTTTGACCTCCCCAACTGCAACCCAGTCTTCAATACCGGCGGTCAGGTCAAAACGGCCCAGGACGAAATCGGGAGTATGAGCCGCGTTCGGACCGGTGCGCTTTGGCACCAAGGTAGCCTCAATTGCTTGGCCGAGCTGGTGGTAGCCAAGTACGGTCCCGAATATTTCATTGTTAAAAGTCTGCTCGGCCGAACCCTCGGTCACCCGGCGAAGCACACCGCGTTCGAGCTGCTGGATCCAAAATAGTATGCGGTCTCGCGCGGTTTGAGGCGGAGCTTCGCCTTTCCGGGATTCGGCTCTGACCGAATTTTTTAGGATCTTCTCGTTGAACAGCTGTGATGCGTTGATTGCCATGATTGGTGCTACCACCGTTGTAGCGTTTGTCGCTACTCCCTAAGTCGGTCATTCAAGCCAAGCCTTGGCCGTGTAAATTAACGGCCGCTTGCGAGCGCCGCTGCAGGCGGCTCGCATGACTGGCATCGGCGCAATGCCGCTGCGCATTTCTGTTCGATCGCGGAATGTCGGGTTCGGGGCGCCGTCACCAAGATTACTGCCGTCTACGCGGCCGCGGCTCCCGACAAGCATACGACGTGTGCCATCAGTGGTGCGAAGGGCGACTTGTTCCAGCATTGCCAATCCGACGGAAATGATGGCCCTCCTCAGGTGATCACGATAGACGAGTGAGATCGCGCGTGAGATATTGCGCTGATAGCTCGAAGCAAGGATGCGCGAGCTAAACGTCGGGGGACCATAAGTTGACTGTGAGTGTTCACAATCCTGATCAATATATTGCAGCGCTACGGACGATCATCGCACAGGGCCGCAAGCGGATCGGGCTGTTGGTGGGCGCCGGAGCTTCTGCCGGGATGGCCAAGCCTGATGGTACTTATCCGCTTATCCCGGCAGTTGCGGGCCTCACTGATCAGGTTCTCACGACGCTTGCCCCGACCTATCAACAGCAGATCGACGGCCTGAAATCCGAACTCGCGCAGCATGACATCGAGACCATCCTTTCTCGGATACGCTCCCTGAGCAAAGTGATCGGATCGGCGAAAGTCCACGACCTGGATGGCTCCGGCTTCGCTACGTTCGGCGAAGCGATCTGCTCCGAGATCGGCAAGATCGTGGACGTACGATTGCCGGAGACCGGATCGGCTTATGGCAACCTCGTGAAGTGGATCACGGGCACGATGCGTGACTATCCAGTCGAGATTTTTACAACGAACTACGACCTACTGTTCGAAGAAGCATTTGAGTCCGTGCGAGCGCCGTATTTCGATGGCTTCACAGGCGGTCGCGAACCGTTCTTCGACCCCGTGTCAGTTTCGCGCAGCGACCTTCCCGCGCGGTGGACGCGGCTCTGGAAGCTCCATGGGTCACTCGGCTGGCGAGCGAGCCCGAAGGGAGAAGTGATCCGAACCGGCCAAAGCTCGGCAAGTCATCTCGTCTTCCCCGAACATCTTAAATACGATCAGACGCAGAAGGCCCCCTACGCCGCGCTGCTCGATCGCCTTCGTGCTTTCTTGCTCACCCCCGACACGCTGCTGGTCTCGATCGGCTTCTCCTTTGCTGACGCACATATCGCAGCGCGGTTGGATGAGGCGCTCGCTGCGAATCCATCGTCTAGCGTCTTCGCGTTCCAATATAAGGCTCTCAAGGAAGAAGGGCCGGCGTGCGATCTTGCACGTCGGCTACCAAACTTCAGCGTTTATGCGCGTGATCAGGCCAAGGTGAACGGCATTCGCGGGGCATGGAAGGCGCCGGCCGAACTTCCGAACAAGGACTGGGGACCGATAAGGTCGACCTATCTTGACAAGGACGGAAACTTCACGCTCGGAGCAATCGAACCCTTTGCCCAGTTCTTCGCGGCATCACGCTCGGTTCAGGCATTTTCCACACCACCGGCGATGACATCAACAGCGGCGGTAACGCCACCGCCGCCCGCCACCGAAGCCTTGGTGGCCTGATGAACGCTCCAACCCTTCTCGGCCATGTTGGCTCTGTCGCGGGTGCGACCGTCAGCGTGCGTCAGTTCGAGGGTGTGGCCTCGGGCATCGCGATCATCGGAGGAAGGAGCTACCGGGTCGGTCAGGTCGGTAGCTTCGTGCGGATACCTCAAGGGTATCATGATCTATACGCGATCATATCCGAGGTGGGGGCAAGTGCGACACCAGCCACGCTGACCGATGCGCTCGATCGCGGCGAACGATGGCTGACCGTTCAACTCGTCGGCGAGATTGTTGAAGCATCGTTCGAGCGGGGTATCAGCCAATATCCCAACGTGAACGATGAGGTGCATCTGGTCACCGAGGAGGATTTAGCCAAGATCTACGGCGGCGAGTTCGCCGGACAGGTCGTGGTGGGGCGTCTTGCCAACGCCGAGAGTATCCCCGTCCGCCTCGACCTCGACAAGCTGGTCACGCGTCACAGCGCGGTGCTCGGCTCAACCGGGTCGGGCAAATCCACCACCGTTGCCAGCTTGTTGCGATCAATCTCGGCGCCAGGCGAAGCGGGCTTTCCGAGCGCGCGCATCCTCCTGCTCGATATCCACGGTGAGTATGGCCGCGCGCTGGGCGACAACGCTGAGATTTTCCGGATCAATCCCGGAGAGGGTGAGAAGCAGCTGGTCATTCCGTACTGGGCACTGCGGCCGACCGAAATCCTGAACTTCCTGTGCGGGAAGATGGACGATCGTGCGACGACCGCAATCCTCGACAAGATCTTCGCGGCTAAAAGCACGATAGCGCAGGCAGACAATTTGCCTGGCGTCGATCTGAATTCGATGACAGTCGACAGCCCGATACCTTACAGCTTGCGAAACCTGTGGCTCGATCTGATCGATCCTGAGGTCAAAACCTGGCTCGATCAGGCAAAGACACAGCCAGCGATTGTTCTCCCTGGGGACGCGACTACGCTTCGCCTCCCGACTTATCAGGCGCACACGACGACGAATACGGCGCCTTATCAGAACAACATTGGTGTGCTTGGCATCCGCAAGCAGCTCGATCGCATGCGGTCACGTATGCTTGATCGTCAGTTCGAGTTCTTGCTCAAGCCCGGCGGCTGGGAGCCTGACTTGACCGGTCATGTGGCGAATGACCTTCCCGCCCTTCTCGAAAGCTGGATCGGCCACGAGAAGGCGATAACTGTGCTCGATCTGTCGGGCATTCCTAGCGCCGTTCTCCTTGATCTGATCGGCGCTATTCTGTCGATTATTTATGAGGCACTCTTCTGGGGTCGCGAGCGCGAGGAGGGTGGTCGAAAGCGGCCCCAACTCGTCGTTATGGAAGAGGCGCACCGGTATCTGGGTCGGGAGGCCGACAATCCTGCGCGTGAGATGGTCCAAAGAATTGCTAAAGAGGGGCGCAAGTTCGGCATTGGTGCGATGATCGTCAGCCAGCGACCTTCGGAGATTGACGACACCATTCTTTCCCAGTGTGGCACCTTCATCGCCTTGCGCCTCACCAACTCCACTGACCGGAGCAAGGTACAAGCCGCTTTGCCCGATAACCTGAGCGGTATTGCCGACAGCCTCTCGGTTCTACGGACAGGAGAAGCCATTATAACCGGCGAAGCTGCCCGACTGCCAGTACGCTGCCGCATTACCCTGCCGCCGAAAGACCGTCGCCCAGACAGCGAAGATCCACTCGTCGCAGACAGCTGGAAGCGAGCTCGGGACGCTGAGGATTATAATCAGCTTGTCGCAGTGTGGCGTGCACAGGATCCGAAGTGGAAGCCGCCAGCGACGGACGAGAGCGAGGAAGGAAATTGATGGAAAGACAGGTTGTAACATCAGGCAATTTGGCTGAGGTAGGATATGACCCCGAGCTGGAGACGCTCGAGGTCCAATTCAAACACGGCGGCGTTTATCAGTATTACAACGTGCCCGCGTTCATGAACGAACGTCTCATGACCGCGGACTCACTAGGTCGCTTTTTCAATGCGGAAATTAAAGGTCATTACCCCGAGGCAAAACTCTAGCACACCGCCAAGCATGTCGTGGAACTCTCCAAACGATATCAGCTCCTGTCAGGATCTGCGGCTCGGAAAATCGGAGGGAACAGCAGCGAATTCTCAACCGCAATCGCGGGGATTCGACCCAGCGGATGTCCGCTCTCGGGGAAAGATCAATTGACCGCAACGGCAAGAAGTGGCGCATGAAAGGCATTGAAGTTCCAATTTCCCGCACCTGTTACCAGCGACCGGGCACGGTCCTAGTGCATTCCGGACGGTGGCATAGCTACCGCCCGATCCATCATATTTCGTTTTGAATCCATGGCGCCAGCATACTCATCGCCTGCTCTGTCGCTGCAGCCTGTTGCTCGCAAATCCGCTTACAGGGCTCCTGCAGCTCCGGGACACGTGCCGCATAATCCAAATAAAGCGGGTTCAAGAGCGAAATCGGTATAGCTTCGCTTGGCGCGCTCGATAATGTCGGTGCCGCTAAGCAATGATGCCGCTAAAACGGCAACGCCGCCCGGAGGCGGCGTTGCTGAGCGACCTGACGCCGCGAACCAATGGGCTTTGTTCAGCCGACGACACTGATCGCCTCGACCGGGAGGGCATTGGAGAAGGGCTGTCCCTGCGGCACGAACATGTTGCCGTCCAGTCCAACACCATCCATCTCGTTCGTCATCCGACGCCAGCGGTCCCAGGCGATCTGCTCACCACGGACCAGAAGATGGCGCGCTGGCGGCTTTGCGCTCACAAGCTGGTTGCGCTCATCGATACGCCACCGTTTGCCGTTTTGTATCAGCTCCACTGGCGCTTTTTCGCTGGGGGCATAGAGCTGACATCCGTCGATCCACTCGACGCTGACGGGCAACAGGACCGCCAAGGATATCAGGCTCGGTTCAGGCGCATCGACGGACTGAAACGACAAGTGCAGGAAATCCCGCTGCATTTCCTGCGCCAATTGCGTGACATGGACGATGGATTCCATCGAACGCGGCCCGCTCGCGCAGAAGGCCATCGTGTGCCGCGTGGGTTCATGTAGTGGATAACCCAGAAGCGATTTCAAGGCCAAAACCCAAGCCTGTCCTCGTGTGATGTAAGGGTGCGTCATGTTCATACTCCATTGCTTGTGCTGACGGCCTGCTGGCCGGAGATTTCTAATTTTCCGCTCTTTCACGGATCCCGATTCCGAATGCTTCCCATCAAGCCGCGCTGTCAGCGCATCCAACGGGACATATGCTCCGCCGCGAAGCGAGCCACGCCAGCGTCGCTGCTTCGCTTTCCAAAGGGTTCCGGGCGGTGGCATTGCCACCGCTCGATCGATCATGCTTCGTTTTGCAGCCATGGCGCCAGTACGCCCATCGCCTGCTCTGCCGTTGCCGTCTGCTGCGCGAAGATCCGCTTGCGACGCGCCTGCAGTGCCGGAATGTACCCACGGCCTTCGCGTAGCTCTATGACCCGCCGCAGGATGCGATCTTCAAACACCGGCACCTCCACACGCGGATCATGCAGCTTCTTCCACCGGGCCAGCAGGAGGGATGTTGCAATGACATCGAATTCGCACTGGCTTGCAACGGTCTCCCATTCTCCAGCGTAGATAAGCCCGCTCACCGCGAACGCAGGCGCTGGCACCTTTGCCGGTATGTCGAGCGCGGCAAGGATTTCGGCTTCGTGCACCGGCTTCATCCGGTATCCACCGGTGACGGTGCGGCTGAAATCGATGTGCGGCGTAATGCCGACGGCGCCATGGCTCAGCCACTGCCAGCGGCGTGGCAAGGTCAATCCGTGTTTGAGCAACCCCATGAGGATCATGGGCAAATCATGCATGCTGCCGCCGTAGGTCACGATTTCAGCACCCTCCGGCGCGTCAGCCAGCACCTGGACGATGCCGGCCAGCACTTCGCGCTCATCAAGATCCGGCGCGCTCAGCGTTACGAAACGCGCAACATCGACATTGCCTTCGCCATGTTCCACCAGCAGCATGATGGCGGCAGTGACGATCGTCTGGAACGGCCAGCGTGGCGTGATGAGTGGATCGTCACTGCGCCTGTAGCCGCGCCGGCCAAGCTCGGCTTCACTGGTGGGTACCCAGCGTTCCATCGCCTGATAACGCTTGTGTGCCGTGTCATCGAGGACGGCGCTTTCGATGTCGAGCACGACATAGGCGCGCGGACGACGAGGTTCGAATATCTTGTCAAATTTCATGGATGGTCTCCAGCCCGGACGTGCGGGCATAATCATGGGAAAGTCGCACGGCAGGCTGCAGGGGTGCAGCCTGCCGCCTGAATCAGTCGAACCGCACAGCGGTGGCGGTCGCATCGGATTGCGACAGCGTGTCGCCACTGCTCCAAAGCAGGCTGTAACCGGCAACATTTCCGCTCTCACGCGCCAGCGCCTCCTGGTTTATTCGCGCAAGCGCACGGCGCTGTCCCTGCGCCAGGTCGGCACCCGGCATCCCTCTGCGGCACTCCAGCCTGAGATCAGCGTTTAGGGCGTAGTGGGTGTCCCGCGACGGGGTGATGATCACGACTGGTGCTGTCGCATCGGCAGCGTAGAAGGTACAATGGCGGATCAGCGCTACCGTCGAGCCCTTCCGGAGAACAAGAACATATTCATCCGGCTTTGCCTGCGTGTCCGTATCCCATGCGCCGTAAATCAAATCACAGCTGGTCATCCCGGCAAACTGCGCCAGGTCATGAACACGTTGCGCGTCCAGTGGGCCACCGTGCGTCCATCCGACTGCTGGCTGCTGGGGCGCTGTGGGCGGAAAGCCCATTTCCTGCCGAAGCGCCAGCATGTGGTTCTGCGGAGACGCGTGCAGTGTATTTTTAAGAGAGTTCATTACTATTCCTTTTTGGGTTCGGCTTGGCGCCGGAGCCATTTTCCACATCCCGTGGGGCTCACTTTTCAATGCTGATGGGACAAGTGCCGCAGCCCTGTGGCTGCGGCACTCTTCTCCTTGCGCGTTCAGCGATGGCGCTGACGCCAGCTCCGGGGAACGGTGCGTGGCGCCGGGCCATAGGGCAGCACCTGAAGCCGCAGCCACAAGGTCTCGTCGTCGACCTGGCTCTGTGACACTTCGATCCACCACACGTTGGCCGCCGGATCCCAGCGATAGCCGCGTGCTTTAAGAACAGAGCGTTTGTGATAGCCCGCGCCGTTGGCTTCGACGCGCACGGTTTCCTGTTCGGCATTGGCCAGCAGTGTGCCGATCACCGTCTGTTCATTGGGCTGCCGCCAGGCCAGCAGATGGATCAGGCTGATGACATCGGCCATCGCGCGGTGGCCTTTTTTTGTGAAAAATCCCACCTGCATCAGCAGATATCCCAGCGCCTTGCCGTCAAATCCGGCTTCCAGCCAGTCGAAGTCGCGTGCGCTACACGCCCATGGCGCATCCGCCATCGCCGGAAGCAGGTTCTGCAGGAAAGCAGCATCAAAGCTGCAATTATGGGCAACGCAGGCGTCGACGCCGGACAATATGGCTTGCAGCGCGTCCAGATCCACCGCGAGGCCTCTCACGTCGTGATCGGTGATACCCGTCAGCTGCGTGATCATCGGCGGGATTGGCATGCCCGGATCGCGCAGTGCCTGGCCCCAGCGCTCGATGCCGCAGATCTCGCCGCGTGCGTCGACCTGCAGGATGACATAGGCGATGTCGATAATCTCGTCGCGGTCCGGATCGGTGCCGGTCGTCTCGGTGTCGATAACGGCAATGCGCCTGATCGGACCCTGCGGGTCAAGAGCAAGCGGAAAATTTTCCAGCCTGCCGACGCGGCGTACGATGCGCACGTCCCAGTCGTCCTGCGCGCAGCCCGCGCAGGTTGTTGCCGCCGTGTTCCCGGCAGCCTTATTGTGTGTCATGGTCGAAATGCTCCTGTGTCGACCGAGACTTGGAGAAACCTTTTCCCCTCACTGTATCTCGATCAACACAAGCCGTGACCGGCGGCTTTTCCATAGAAGACACATGACAATGGCGTTCAGGTGCGGCGTCGAAGGAGCAATGTTTTAACCTTCATCGTTCTATGCTGCCTCATGACCGACGAGGATTTTGTTCGACTGGACGACAGCCGACCACTGCTTGGCCCAACGCTGGCTGAGGAATTTAGACTATTGGAAGCGTTGGACCGGCTCCCCGATTGCGCGATCTGTCCCGCCGCCCAATGGTACAAGTTGGAAGACGAAAATGGGACAAAGAAGCAGCTTGAGTGCTTCTGCACGCAGTTTCATAAAATCATGTACAAGGATGGCTATCCGTTCGTAACTCGGTGCGATGCCAGAGAAGACGCCATCAAAAACTTATCTCCATTAGAGTAATTCCCGCGAAATTGGTGATCTTACTCTCCGATACCGACGTCCCGCGTTACTGCAGGTCTTAAACGGCTCGGCGTCTGCGGATTAGAGGGAGGATGATCTACGCTCCCTTTCATCAACGCGGTTCCTGGGGTATCCTCGGCGGCCTCGCCGGAGCGGGCAAACCAGTGGCTATTCTGCGCCGCTGCATCACGCAACTTCCTGGCGCGCAGCCAGAGCGCACCGGCGCCAGCGACAGTTCCCGACTCCCTTTCGGTGACCTCCTTTGGTTCGCGATGCTGATGAGCGGACGCATCCACTTCAACTGCCAATAAAGGCTGCAGGATCGGATGCGTTGACCAGGCTTCAACGATTGCGCGTATCTCCGGCGGTGCATTGTCGTCCGCGCTGTGTCCGTGCCCATTGCGCTTCAGGCTGTTCGGATGTTTGCTCACATATGCTTTGAGGGTTCGGACTTCTTGCTGCTGCGCCAAAGCGATACGCGCTAGGCGCTGTTGCGCTGCATCACCTACGATGTCGGCGAGTTGCAGGTCGAACCGTTTGAGCACCGCGGGAGAGACGGCGAAGCGGTCTTCCGACTGGCGTAGAATGTGGCGCTCCGTCGCTACAGCTTGAAACAACCGTTCGGTACGATCATCGGTACGATCACGCTTCACGCGTTCAATCAAGGCCTGCTGAAGATCCGGGATCCTGAAATCCAGACCCGACATCATCGTGCGCTCCATTTCATTTAACGCCGAAAGATCCGGTACGACGATCTTCCCCTCAAGGCGATAAGGCCGCACGGGAGTTTCAAGGAGCAGACGACAGCCTTGCGCAACCCGTTCGCGCTGTGCGTGTGCTGCTGCCTCTTGCTGTGCTGCCCTTTCCCGTCGTGCTTCGTCGTCACGGCGCCGTTCCCGATCCTGCTCAATCCTTTGCGCCAGCAGCAAGCGCCGCGTATCCTGATCAACAGAAAGAACGATCGCCCTTTCTTCTTCGCGCATCGCCGACAGATCCATCACCACGCGTCCGCCGTCACGAAGGTAGGGCGGCGACGCTGCGTTCATCACGATGTCAGTCGCGCGTTCGCGCGTCTCGATCGCCGCCTCTGCGGCCCGTCGTGTCATCAACGCATCGGCAGCGACCAGTGAAGTTTTAGCGGATGACAGGGACATGTGTCGGCGCTCGCTCTCCCGCTGCCTTTCCGCTATGCTTCTGGCGAGCATCGCAATGTGCGAAACCTGTCGGCCGACATTTTCAAGATGCTGTGTCTCAACGTGCGCTGATAGGAGTGCCTGCGCAGTGCGGGCGCGGCGGATAATGGTCATGATAAAATCACGACTGACGGATGTCCGCACGGGCCGGATTTTGTCAGCCAGTGCACGCGCGCGTTCCGCGATAGCTCGCACTGCAGCAGCGTTTTTCGCCATGCGTCTGCGTTCGGCGGCTATGTGGATCTGACGCTCCATCAACCCGACCAAGCGGCTCGTCGCTTCAAATCCTTTTGCAGCGGCCTTGATTTCTGCCGCGGCCTCATTCCTTTCGACGACTTGCGCGTTGCGTTCGATCATCGCAACCGCTTCGCCACGGTCATGTGCCGCCATGCGGGCAGCGCCGACATGTTCCTGTCGCTCGGCGTCCAGGCCGCGCTCCTGATAGGTTTCGTGGGTAAAACGAAGATCGAGGCCTGCCGCCCGCCAGGCTGTGTTCATATGTGCGGCGGCCAGCGCGCGTACACGTTTCAGATCTTGCTTGTCGGTCAGCCCATTTACCTTCTCCGGAGCAAAGTCCCACTGGTAGTGTCCGACATGCTCGCACGGCCGTGTAGAGAAGCAGACATGTGCATGATAGTTACGCTGGTCGCCGCGGTCGTCCGGGTTATGAAGAGCTGCCACCCAGGGAAGGCCGAGTCGGCTGAAGGTCCGCTCGCAGAAATTGGAAACAAGTTCCCGACGCTGCTCACCTGTCAGATTGTGCGGCAGATTCCATATGATGCGGTACTGGACCTTTGCATTTGACCGGTATCCTTCCTCGATCGCTTCCAGCGCGCGCCAGGCGGCTGAGATCTCGTCGGCATCCTTGCCCATGTTCGATAATGGCACCTGTTCGATAGACGCTTCATCATTCTCCTGGGCCGCTTCGCGCAGGATGTAGCCGACGTGGTCGGCTGCAAGACCAGGTCGCCAATTACGGCTCTTCAAGCCGACATACCGGATGCGGAAGAACAGGGCGACCCTGCCGCGGCCGTCCTTTAGCGCAACCTTGTAGGCGCGCGTTGCGAGGCGGGTGACACTCCTGCGTCCTGTGCGGTTCAACTTATGTGCGATATGCTCTGTGTCTTTATGCGCGGTGTTTTCTTTGCCTGGAACACGGACACGGACGCGGATCGTTCGGCCGAACGCAGGCCCCAGTTCCCGCGCGACTGCGCTATCGGCCGCCGCATACGCGCGCGCGCCCGCCTGTTCATGCATTCTCCGCAGCGTCGCGACCAGATGCTGGGTTTTGTTCACCGTGCGTTCGGCGGCCAGAAGACGACGCTCGGTGCGCTGCCCATCCATGAGGAGCCGGAACACCGTTGCGTCTGC
>JBPPMC010000360.1:0-3502 GCA_051305835.1 Sphingobium sp. | reverse complement strand
AATACGACCATGGCCGAAAAGCCCGATACGCTCAGCTTTCAGGACTTGATCCTGACCCTCCACGCCTATTGGAGCAAGCAGGGCTGCGTCATCCTGCAACCCTATGACATGGAAGTCGGCGCGGGCACCTTCCACCCTGCGACTACGCTGCGCAGTCTGGGGCCGAACCCGTGGAACGCCGCCTATGTGCAGCCCTCGCGCCGTCCGACCGACGGGCGCTATGGCGAGAACCCGAACAGGCTTCAACATTACTATCAATATCAGGTAATCATGAAGCCATCGCCGCCGAACCTTCAGGACCTGTATCTCGACAGCCTGCGGGAAATCGGCATCGATCCGCTGCTGCATGACATCCGCTTTGTCGAGGATGATTGGGAAAGCCCGACGTTGGGTGCCTGGGGTCTGGGTTGGGAAGTCTGGTGCGACGGCATGGAAGTCACGCAGTTCACCTATTTTCAGCAGATGGGCGGCTATGACTGCAAGCCGGTCGCGGGCGAACTGACCTACGGCCTTGAGCGGCTGGCCATGTATATTCAGGGCGTCGACAGCGTCTACGACCTGCGGTTCAACGATGCGGGCGTGACCTATGGCGACGTGTTTCTTGAAAACGAGAAGCAGATGTCGAAATGGAATTTTGAGGTCGCCGACACCGACAAGCTGTTCCGCTGGTTCAAGGATGCCGAAGCCGAATGTCAGGCCAGCATCGCCGCCGATGTGCCGCTTGCGGCCTATGACCAGGCGATCAAGGCGAGCCACGTGTTCAACCTGTTGCAGGCGCGCGGCGTCATCTCCGTGCAGGAACGGGCCAGCTACATCGCCCGCGTGCGTGATCTCGCCAAGGGAAGCTGCGACGCGTGGATGAAGATCAACGGGTGGGCCGCGTGATGACTGACTTCCTGCTCGAACTGCGCTGCGAGGAAATCCCTGCCCGGATGCAGCAGAAGGCGTCCGAGGATCTGGCGCGCCTGTTTACCGAGAAGCTGGCCGAAGCAGGCCTGAAACCGGATGTTCTTGAATCTTTTGTAACGCCGCGTCGTCTGGCGCTGATCGCGCGCGGCTTGCCGCTTCAGACCGACGCCGTGAACGAGGAACTGAAAGGTCCGCGCGCGGATGCCCCACCGCAGGCGCTGGCGGGTTTCCTCGGGAAGACGGGGTTGACGCGTGAGCAACTGGTGGAGCGGCCGGACGCGAAGGGCAATGTCATCCTGTTCGCCGTGATCGAGAAGCCGGGCCGCGCGACTGCGGACGTGCTGGCAGAAGCGATTCCCGCCATCGTCCGCGCCTTCCCCTGGCCCAAATCGATGCGCTGGGGCGCAGCCAGCCAGACGACCGAGAGCCTGCGCTGGGTGCGTCCGTTGCAGGGCATCGTAGCGATCCTTGGCGATGAACTGGTCGATATCGAGATCGAGGGCGTCCGCTCCGGCTTTGCGACGCTCGGGCATCGTTTCCACCATCCGCATCAGATCACCATCGGCGGGGCGGGCGATTATGTCGAAAAGCTGCGCGCGTGCCACGTCATCGCCGATCATGCCTAACGCATGGCGATCATCGAAGCCAAGGCACAGGAAGCCGCTGCCGCGCGCGGGTTGACGCTGGTCGAGGACAAAGGATTGGTCGCGGAGAATGCGGGCCTGACCGAATGGCCGGTGCCGCTGCTGGGCGACTTCGACCCCGATTTCCTCGAAGTGCCGCCCGAAGTCATTCAGCTTACTCTGCGCACCAACCAGAAATATTTCGTGCTGCGCGACGCGGCGGGGAAGCTGGCGCCCGCGTTCATCTGCACCGCTAACATTGAGGCGCATGACGGCGGCGCGGCGATCGTCGCAGGCAACCGCAAGGTTCTCGCCGCCCGCCTGAGCGACGCGCGCTTCTTCTGGGAGCAGGACAAGAAAACGCGGCTAGAGGACCACGCCAAGAAACTGGAACGCATCACCTTCCACGAGAAGCTGGGCACCGTTGCGGACAAGGTCGAGCGCGTGGCGAAGCTGGCAAGGTGGCTTGTGGAAGAAGGCATCGTTAAGAACGCCGATCCCGATCAAGTGGAATTGGCGGCGCGCCTATGCAAGGCCGACCTCGTCACCGAAATGGTCGGCGAATTTCCCGAACTGCAAGGGGTCATGGGGGGCTACTATGCCCGCGCCGAAGGCCTGCCCGATGCCATAGCGGACGCCATCCGCGATCACTACAAGCCGGTGGGGCAGGGTGATGAGGTGCCGGCTGCGCCAGTGACGGTTGCGGTGAGTTTGGCGGATAAGCTGGATAGCTTGCTGTCGTTTCTTTCAGTCGGCCTAAAACCTAGCGGATCGAGAGATCCTTTTGCCCTTCGTAGATCGGCTTTAGGTGTGGTGGCTTTGTTAGGTTCCGATCTCCACCTCAACATCGCTTTGGCATTCACTCAGCACAGAAAGTTCCTAATCGACAGCTTGTCCGAATATGGACAGCCATCTTTGCTCATGACGTACGAAGATAGTGCTGCCATGAGTTACGAGAATTTGCGAGAAAGTGAAGGCTGGCCTCAATATTCCAGCCGTGCCTTGTATTTCTTACAAAGCAACGATCCTTTGCGGAAGCACCATCAAGCTGGATCATCTTCTCCCATCGAATCGACGGCCGAGTTAGCGACGATGTTGAAGACAAATCCGTTAGAGGAGCATAGTCTTCCATCATTTGTTTTGATTAAGAGTGCCGATACAGTTTTGTCGGGTCGTCTTTGGATTGACGAGGCCAGCAATGTCGAAACCGTTTTCCTTAATTTTCTCGTCGATCGTCTTAAAGTTCAGCAACGTGAAGCTGGTGTCCGGCACGACCTAATTGATGCAGTGTTCGCGCTCGGGGGCGAAGATGATCTCGTCCGCCTGCTGGCACGTGTAAAAGCATTGCAAGCGTTTATAGAAACCTTGGACGGTACCAACCTCCTAGCAGCATATAAACGGGCGGCAAATATTCTGAAGAAGGACGGCGGTGGAAATATTTCTGCGTTCGCTGCGACCAAGCTATTATCTTCCGCCGCCCCAGTTGCCTCGGTCCAAGCATATACTCTCGAACCCGCCGAAGCCGCGCTCATCGCCGCGCTCGACTCTGCCGAACCGCGCGCCACCGAAGCCATTGCCCGCGAAGACTTCGCCGCCGCAATGGCTGCGTTGGCAACTTTACGCGCACCAATCGATGCGTTCTTCGAAAGCGTCACGGTCAACGATCCCGATCCGGCCAAGCGTGCCGCCCGCCTCGCGCTGCTGGCGCGGATGCGGGATGCGGTGCATGGTGTGGCGGATTTCTCCCGGATCGAAGGCTGATTTTGCGCAAGAATATTTCGCTAACTATCCAAATTATAGCTTCAAAGTAGCGGTTCATCCTGAATCGAGTTGCAAAAGCCGCAACTTCCTGCCTTGAACAAATTCGTGTTGCGCCGCACAATGCGTCGTAAACTTCCCAGTGCAGAGGGACATCCATGGCTACCGCTTTGAAGACCAACGACACCACCACGGGCAACGAACCACGCTAT